>NZ_AP026763.1:2144367-2450706 GCF_026000435.1 Vibrio sp. STUT-A11
TCGCTGTACAGGATGACCTAATTGGGCGGTAAATTTCCGTAATCTGTAATCCGTATACCAAACCAATAAACACCAGAACTTACGTTTATCACTGAATTGGTCGCATTCTCCCCTAGTACCTAGGAACCAGGACCTAGATTCTGAAAACCTAGGCCCTATCTTTTTTACTTATGGCGTTCTTTAAGCTTATTCACTACGTCGTTCATAGACAGGCCTTGGTCTTGCAGCAAGACCATTAAGTGATAAATTAAATCCGCCGATTCGCACACTAGTTCCGCCTTGTCACCCGACGTTGCCGCAAGCGCGACTTCAACGCCTTCTTCGCCCACTTTCTGCGAAATACGCTTGGTGCCACGGGCATAAAGGCTGGCGGTGTAAGAGGACTCTGGGTCGGCGTCCTTGCGGGCAGCCAATAGCTGCTCAAGTTGATGAAGCCACACCATTTGCGACTCTTCTTGCGGATCCCCATCCCAGCACGTTGTAGTACCCGTGTGGCAGGTTGGGCCAATCGGGTTCACCTTAACCAGCAAAGTATCATTGTCACAATCGAGTGAGATGTTCACCAGCTGTAGAACGTTTCCCGAGGTTTCCCCTTTAGTCCACAAACGCTCTTTGGTGCGAGAGAAAAACGTCACCTGACCTGTTTCACCCGTTTTTACCAGTGCATCCTGGTTCATGTAACCCATCATCAGAACTTGGCTTGACTCGAAGTCCTGGACGATAGCAGGTACCAGACCATCCACCTTCTCCCAGTTGATTCGCTCTTGTAGCGAACTTACTTCGGCGGCTGCAAAACTCATACTCGTACCTCTATACCTTGCTGTTTTAAATACTGTTTCAACTCGCCAATATTGATGACTTGTTTGTGGAATACTGACGCTGCTAATGCGCCGTCAACATTCGCTTTTTGGTAAGCTTCTGCAAAGTGTTCCATCGCACCAGCACCGCCTGAAGCAATCAGAGGCACCTTACACACTTCACGAACCATATTGAGCTGCTCAATATCGTAACCGTTGCGCACGCCGTCTTGGTTCATCATATTCAGTACGATTTCACCAGCGCCGCGTTTTTGTACTTCTTGCACCCAATCACGTGTTTCCCATTGTGTTGCTTTGGTACGCTCTTCATCGCCAGTAAACTGGTAAACCTGATATTTTCCCGTGTCCTTGTCATAGTATGAGTCGATGCCGACCACAATACATTGAACACCAAACTTATCAGCCAGATCCGTAATCAGCTGTGGATTCGCGAGAGCCGGAGAGTTAATGGAAACCTTATCGGCACCAAACTCCAGAATACGCGCTGCATCTTCTGCAGATTTAATACCACCAGCCACACAGAAAGGAATATCGATGACTTCGGCTACACGCTTCACCCAACTTTTATCAACCACACGTCCGTCACTGGATGCCGTAATATCGTAAAATACCAGTTCGTCCGCGCCTTCTTCTGCGTAGCGCTGCGCAAGAGGGACAATGTCACCGATGATTTCATGGTTACGGAATTGTACCCCTTTCACCACCTGACCATCACGCACATCAAGACATGGAATTATTCGCTTTGCCAACATGTGAATGCCTCCTCTGCTGTGAATTTACCATCAAGCAATGCGCGGCCAACGATTACACCTGCCACTCCGCTGCCTTTCAGCGCTTCGATATCGGTTAGTGAACCGATACCGCCTGAAGATTGAAACTGAACTTGTGGGTACTGCTTGCAAAGATCCACGTACAGATCAACGTTAGAGCCTTCAAGCGTGCCGTCACGAGAAATATCCGTACACAGAACATGCTTCAGCCCTACGGTCAGATAGTCGTCGATAAGCGCTTCTATCGTAACACCAGAATCTTCCTGCCAACCAGAGATAGCAACTTTACGTGTGCCATCCGGGTCGATGTTGATATCTAAAGCCAGAACGATCTTCTCTGCTCCGTACTTTTCCATCCAGCCTTTTACTAGCTCTGGCTGTTTAACGGCTGTAGAGCCAACTACAACACGCTGAGCGCCCGCTTCTAACAGATCCACAACGTCCTGTTCAACGCGAACCCCCCCACCAATCTGAATGTTGGCTGGAGTGCTTGCCAATAGTTTTGCAATCAGATCAAGCTGTCGTGCAGACGTGTCTTTTGCACCTGTTAAGTCAACCAAATGCAGCCAATTTGCACCCGCTTGATGATACAGGTTGAACTGCTCTGCTGGATCAACTTTGTATTCAGTTACTTGTCCGTAATCACCTTGGTAAAGACGAACCACCTGTCCTTCAATTAAATCAAGAGCTGGAATAATCACACTAAATTCCTTTTTATAATTCTAAGAAGTTTTGAATAAGCTTCGCGCCCGCTTTTGAAGAACGCTCAGGGTGGAATTGCACTCCGTAGTAGTTGCCGCTCTGTACTGCTGCGGTGAACGGATTGCCGTAATTACACTCAGCAATGGTGTAATCTCCGACTGGCATCGCAAAGCTGTGTACAAAGTAGAAGTACTCACCCTCTTCGATGCCTTTAAACAACGGGTTACCCGGTTTCGCAGTAACCGTATTCCATCCCATGTGTGGCAGCGGTAAATCGCCCGTTTGAAGCAGTTTCACTTCGCCATCACAAAGACCCAGACATTCAACCAGCTCATCGGCTTTTTGGCCTTTCTCTTGAGAAACCTTACCCAATAGTTGCATGCCCAGACAAATTCCAAGAAGCGGCTTTTCGACCTTTTTCACCAGCTCGATTAGATCGCGCTCCTCAAGGTTTTTCATCGCTTCGCTTGCTGTACCTACACCTGGCAAGAAAAGTTTATCCGCCGCCAAGACGACTTGAGAGTCTTTTGAAACGGTTACTGTGTAGCCAAGGCGCTCGATGGCAAATCTCACCGAAGAAACGTTGGCACAGCCAGTATCAATAATCACAACTTTTTGTTCTGTCACTGAACTCTTCTCCTATCAATACGCTAAGAAATGGCCTTAAAGAACGCCTTTACTACTTGGCAGTTCGTTACCTTCTACTTTGATCGCCTGGCGCAATGTGCGGCCGAAGGCTTTAAACAAGCTTTCAATGATGTGGTGATCATTGTCGCCAGCAGAAGACAGGTGCAGAGTACATGCTAACGTATCGGTCAATGAGCGGAAGAAGTGCACCACCATTTCTGTCGATAAATCGCCCACTTGCTCACGGCCAAATTCCGCGTCGAATTTAAGGAATGGACGGCCTGATAAATCTAATGCACATTGTGCCAGACACTCATCCATCGGTAAGCTAAAGCCAAAGCGGCCAATACCACGTTTATCGCCTAGTGCTTCTTTCAGTGCCTGTCCAAGTGCAAGCGCGGTATCTTCGATAGTGTGGTGATCATCGATGTGAAGATCGCCTTCTACTTTGCATACCATCTGAAAACCACCGTGAGTTGCGATTTGATCAAGCATGTGATCAAAGAAACCCAAACCCGTTGAAATGTCGTTACCGCCTTGCTCATCAAGATTCACGGCAACTCTGATGTCCGTTTCT
This sequence comes from Vibrio sp. STUT-A11, assembly GCF_026000435.1. Lineage (NCBI taxonomy): Bacteria > Pseudomonadati > Pseudomonadota > Gammaproteobacteria > Vibrionales > Vibrionaceae > Vibrio > Vibrio sp. STUT-A11. The sequence goes on from NZ_AP026763.1 coordinate 2,147,862, forward strand.
TTGGTTGTACGAATAACTTCAGCGACACGCGCTTTTACTGTCAGATCTTTCAGAATTTGCTTCCAACCCATGGTCTCTGGGTTGTATTGAATACCACGGATGGCCATGTTTTCAGCAAGTTGAAGGTCCGTAGGACGGTCACCAATCACAACCGAATTCTGGAAGTCGACTTTTCCGCCCTGAAGGTATTCTTTCACCATACCTAACTTAGGTTTACGGCAAGAGCAGTCTTCGTCGTCAAAGTGAGGACAGATAAGAACGTCATCAAACTTCACGCCTTGAGATTCAAAAATCTCCATCATCATATTGTGTGGCGCATCAAAGTCTTCTTGTGGGTAGCTATCTGTACCCAAGCCATCCTGGTTAGTCACCATCACTAAACGGTAACCTGCGTCTTGTAAAGCAAGCAAGCTTGGGATCACGTATGGCTCTAATTTCAACTTATCGAGGCGGTCTACTTGGAAATCAATCGGAGGCTCAACGATCAGTGTGCCATCACGGTCAATAAAAAGGATTTTTTGTTGTTTGCTCACTAGAACATCCTTATTGCTAATCTTGGTTGGCTCCCACTCTATTGTGAGAGCAAAGTAACTTTATGGCTTTACGAATAGTAGTTTCGAATAAATCCAAGTGTCTTTTCGCACTCTTCGCGATTGCCGACACTGATACGCACACAGTTTTCAATCGGCGAGTTACGTAAAATAATGCCCGTATCCCATGCAGCTTTGAACAGCGCGTCACCATCTGGGAATTTCACCAACAGATAGTTCCCCCAGCCTTCGAACACTTCGAGCCCAGGAATCATGGTCAAACCAACTTGCAGGTAAGCTCGGTTGGCGTTGAGGTCCAGAACCTGAAACTTAGCGCGAGCTAAACCGGCTTCCGATAATGCTTGTGTCGCAATATCTGCAACCGGAACAGGTACAGGATAAGGTGCGATAACTTTAAGAAGTACATTAATCAGCTCTTCATTTGCAAGCGTAAATCCACAGCGCAGACCAGCAAGTGCAAATGCTTTCGATAACGTACGCAGGATCGCTAAGTTCGGGTATTGCTCCAGTAAGTCTACCGTTGAGGCTTCAGGACAAAAATCGATGTAGGCTTCATCCATAACCACAATCGCGCGATCTTTGGTCATCTCAAGAAGAGAGACGATGTCTTCGCGCTTAACCAAGTTACCGGTTGGGTTATTCGGTGAACAAACAAATACCAGCTTCACATTATCGAGATTCGCCTCAATACCCGCCAGATCAAGTTGCCAGTCTGAAGTCAGTGGTACAGTCTTACGCTCAACACCAATCGTTTCTGCGCTGATCGAGTACATACCGTAAGTTGGTGGACAATAAAGGATGGCGTCTTCACCCGGCTCACAGAAAGCACGTACGAGTAGCTCAATACCTTCATCAGCACCACGTGACGTCAGTGTCTGCTCCGGTTTCACGCCAGCATAAGCAGCGTATGCCGCAATGAGTTCTTTTGGCTGACACTCGCTGTAGCGATTAAGACGAGCAAAATCGGTTTTGTATTCATTATCAAATGGTGATTCGTTGGCATTCAGCCAAACATCACCGGTACCGCCAATACGGCGAGCAGATAAGTAAGGCGTTAATTCCTGGACTTGTTTACGCGCTAGCTTTTCCATCTCAATGTTTCCTTGTTACTTCGCTGCCAGTTTTTCTACACGAATCGTTACTGCACGCTTGTGTGCATCCAGACCTTCCGCTTCCGCCATGGTAACAACCGTAGGAGCCAGGTTTTTCAGGCCTTCAGCAGAGAGTTCTTGAACGGTCATACGTTTAGAGAAATCCGCTAAGCCAAGGCTAGAGTATGTGCGAGTGTAGCCGTACGTTGGAAGCACGTGGTTCGTACCTGACGCGTAGTCACCCGCAGATTCAGGCGACCAGTCACCCAAGAAAATAGAGCCAGCGTTATCAAGCAGAGGCAGCAACTCACGCGGGTTTTTAGTTTGAACAATTAAGTGCTCTGGGCCGTAGTAGTTAGAGATAGAAACCGCTTGAGTCAGGGATTCAGCGATAATGATCAAACTTGATGCTAGTGCCTTTTGTGCGATGTCCGCACGCGAGAGCTGTTTCAGTTGACGTTGTACGGCATCTGTTACTTGGTCTGCGATGATTGCAGAAGGAGTAACCAGTACTACTTGGGAGTCAGGACCGTGCTCTGCCTGGCTCAGTAGGTCAGCAGCGATAAAATCAGCGTCAGCCGTGTCATCAGCAAGAACCAACACTTCAGACGGACCAGCAGGCATGTCAATCGCTGCGCCACGGAAATCATTGCTTACCTGGCGTTTTGCCTCTGTAACATACGCGTTGCCTGGGCCGAAAATTTTATCAACTTTAGAAACCGTTTCCGTTCCGTAAGCCATCGCTGCAACCGCTTGGCCACCACCAACATTGTATACTTCGTCGATGCCGCAAAGTTTTGCAACGTACAGGATTTCATCAGCAATTGGCGGAGGAGAACAAAGCACCACTTTGCGACAACCTGCAATTTTTGCTGGTACACCAAGCATCAAAACGGTTGATGGCAATGGCGCGCTGCCCCCCGGGATGTACAAGCCGACTTTTTGGATTGGACGAGTTACTTGCTCACACATTACACCCGGTTGAGTCTCAACTTTAATTGGCTGAGGCTTTTGCGCTTTGTGGAACTTAGCAATATTGTCATAAGCTTGATTCAACGCGCTTTTCATCTTCTCAGACAGACGATCGGCAGCTGCATCAATTTCACTAGCAGAAACACGAATTGAATCCGGCTTCACGCGGTCAAACTTTTCAGTAAGTTCTACAAGTGCTACATCACCTTCGCTACGCACTTTCGCAATAACGTCTGCAACCGCAGCAGTAATGTTTGCGCCTTCTGCGATGGCAGGACGCTCTAAAATCGAATCTTGTTGATTCTCACTCAGTGATTGCCAAACAACTGTTCTCATGACCCTTACTCCATCATTTTTTCAATTGGTAGCACGAGAATTGAGCTCGCACCTAGCTCTTTTAGCTGTTCCATTGTTTCCCAGAACAGATTCTCAGAGCTCACCAAGTGAACCGCCATTTTCTGCTTGTCTGCTGATAATGGTAATACAGTTGGGTCTTCCGCACCCGGTAGTAGCGCTTTAATTTGTTCCAGCTTTTCTGCTGGCGCGTGCAGCATGATGTATTTTGACTCTTTTGCTTGCTGAACACCTTGCATACGCGTAAGTAGCTTGTTGATCAGCGCCGTCTTATCCGCGTCGAACTCACCCAAGCGTTGAATAAGCGTTGCTTTTGATTTGAAGATGACTTCGGCTTCTTTAAGACCGTTTGCTTCTAATGTTGCACCTGTTGAAACCAAGTCGGCAATCGCATCAGCCAGACCAGCACGTGGTGCAACTTCTACAGAGCCTGTGAGCATACAAGCTGAGAACGGTACACCGGCTTTATCCATGTATGCTTTAAGCAGGTGTGGGTAGGTTGTTGCGATGCGCTTGCCCGCTAAATCTTGAGGGCCGTTATATTCTTCGTCCTTATCGATGGCAATAGACAGACGGCAACCACCAAAATCAAGGCGGCGAAGTTGAACAAATTCACACGGCTCACCTTGTACTTTACGGTCTAAACGCACTTCTTCCAGTTCGTTTTCACCGATGAAACCTAAGTCAACAACACCATCCATAACCAGACCTGGAATATCGTCATCACGTACGAGTAGCAAATCAATTGGCATATTTTCTGAATGAACCACAAGACGCTCACCCATTAGATTAAACTTCACGCCGCACTGTTTAAGTAGAGCTTGGCTCTCTTTGCTAAGACGACCTTTTTTCTGAATTGCGATTCTTAAGCGTTGTGATTGCATTGCTATGTCCCTGTACAAGATATTGAAAACTAACTATTTTTTAAACCAAAAACGAAAAAACCCTCGGAAGAATGTTATCTCCCGAGGGTTTTAAATCTGAAATTCTTTGATTTTAACCTCCGGGAGTTTCCTGTCTCCCGGGTATGCGCACATCTCCCGAAAGACTAGATTGGGTGATGATGGTGATGAATGTTCATTACAAAATTGCGCATACTTATTTAGACTCTGGTTCGTTGTTCTGTTGGTAAACAACACTAACCAAGCTGATTGCTTTTTTCAACTATTAATTTCAAAAAAATTCAATTTGTATAGTACAAATAAAAAAGGAGGCCGAAGCCCCCTGTATTTTTTATCATTAATTCAATCAGTTAAGCACTCTGGCATGATTCTATTTTCGATTTAGACAACCAAGAGAGTACGCTACACACAATCACAAAAGTCACAGTGGCTGCTGTGAATGACATTGCGATAGACGCCGTCATCCCCAGAGTAACGAAGCCAACGCACGACACTAGCGCCACAGATAGCGCATAAGGTAGCTGTGTCGACACGTGGTCAATATGATTACAACGAGCGCCAGTTGATGACAAAATCGTGGTGTCTGAAATTGGAGAGCAGTGGTCACCAAATACCGCACCAGCTAGAACTGCGCTCAACATAGGCAGCATAAGTGCAATATCGGTAGCACCCGCCATATCACCCGCGATAGGCAGCATGATACCGAACGTACCCCAAGATGTACCTGTCGAGAATGCCATCAGACCAGACAACAAGAACAGAATCACTGGTAGCCAGTGTGGGTCAATATTACCTTGTGCCAACGTTGACAGGTAAGAACCCGTTTTCATGTCACCGATAACCGAGCCAATAGTCCAAGCAAAGACTAGGATCAAAATAGCGCCAAACATGGATTTTGCACCGATCCAAAGCGTGCGGATGATTTCACCCAATGGAATACCCTGCTTAAGCACAGTAAATAGACCAACCGCCAGGCCAAGCAAGCTACCGTAAATCAAAGACATGCCCACATCGGTATTCTCGAATGCACCCAATAGTGCGAATTCTTTACCATCCGCAGCCAAAGCCTGACCGCCGGTGTACATCATAGCCGCAATGGTTGCCACAATCAGTGTTACGATAGGTAGAACCAAGTCAGATACCTGACCTTTCTCGCTCTCTCGAATATCTAGCTCTTCGTTAATTTCATGAGCTTCAGGCGTATCGTTCTCTTTATCTTTATCAAAGCCACGGCCTTGAGACGCTGAAATTTCGTGCTCACGCATTTTACCCACATCCAGGCCAAACCACGCAACCGCAAACACCATCAATAAAGCGAATACCGCGTAGAAGTTCATAGGAATCAAACGAATGTATGCACCCAAAGCGGAGTATTCAGTGATGCCATGTGACACTAAGATGCCACCAATAATAGTGATAATGTAGGCACCCCAGCTCGATGCAGGCATAATCACACACATCGGAGCCGCAGTTGAATCCAGAATATAGGCCAGCTTAGCGCGAGAAACATAGAAGCGATCGGTTACAGGGCGAGAAATTGCACCAACCGCCAGGCTGTTAAAGTAATCGTCGACAAAGATGAATACACCTAAAAAGGCAGCAAGAAGTTTAGAACCACGCTTACTCTTAACGCGAGATTGTGCCCACTCAGCAAATGCTCGAGTACCACCAGAAAGTGTCAATAATGCCGTTGTCATCCCTAACAAGATTAGGAAGCCAACAATACTCATATTCCAGGAGTTAAGGCCGCCGTCTTCAATAAAGACAGAAGAGACTTGAGTACCTACATAGCTAGCGGTATCACCAAGTGACCAACTATTTAGCAGCACCGCACCAAGTACGACACCAACACCGAGAGAAATTAATACACGACGAGTCAAGATCGCCAGAGTCAAAGCGACTAGCGGTGGCAATAATGAAACAGGAGAACTAGAAAAATCTATTAAATTCATGATCTTCAAAAACCAAAGTTTGGCTAGAGATCTACTGCAGACAAGTTACGTTTTACTTAAACGTACTCATGTTGAACTTAGCGACAGGGAAGCGAACACTCCACCCAACCCTACAGTAGCGCTCCATAGTTTAATGTAAATATACTATGGCAGTGTTGTTCCTTTCGGATACAACCCCAACAAGTAATGTTGATGGATTACTTGCTTCGGCAATCTTCGCCTTCCACTATTATTCATTGGCATCACCCCAATAATAGCTACTCTTCGAGACTGCGCCTCTACGGCAATAAAAAACAATTGACCGCCAATTATACAAATTAGCAACAAATTATCTGTAATATTGCATCAGGTGGCGCCATTGTACTTATGATGAGAGTCAATGCAACACATCAAACTAAATTAAACCTATAAAACTCAGTTAAACCAATCTAAAGTGTTAACTCACTCCGATGTTACCCAAATCATTATTGTGCAACTAACATCATTTCAATTACGCTTTCTATGAAACTTTATTACTACATTCAATTCCCATGTTTTTTGTAACACTGATAATTAAGGTAAATGTAATGCGAATACAAAGAGACTTTATCTTTACCGCCAAGTAAAAGCATCTAGGCGCTTAATAAAAGTAATTACACAATTTCTGTGATTAAAATTATGCGGGCTAACTTGAATTTCCACCTTATAAGTTTTAATTCTCAATAATAATATTACTTTCTCTAAAAAAGTGGCCAAAATTAAACGAAATCATGATTTAGTATTTGCACATAAGTAAAAGATAAAGTTAAATATAAGGACTTACTATTTATTTGTAGCATGGCATTATTTCATCGTAACGATAAAAGGTGCCAAACACATTAACCTATTAATAGGAATCGTTATGTCTGAGCTGACTAAAACACTTCTAAATATCCGTAGCCTTCGTGCGTTTTCTCGTGAGCTGACTCTTGAACAATTGGAAGAAGCTCTAGATAAACTGTCTACTGTTGTAGCAGAGCGTAAAGAAGCGGAAGAAGCGGAACTCGCAGCACAAGCTGAGCAAGAAGCTAAGCTTGCTGAAATCGCAGAAAAAATTGCTCAAGACGGTATTGACGTTGAAGCTCTTATTAATGCGCTATCAGGCGAAACTAAGACTAAAGCAAAATCTAAGCGTGCGCCTCGCCCTGCGAAATACAAGTACACTGATACTAACGGTCAAGAAAAAACTTGGACAGGCCAAGGTCGTACACCTTCTGCAATCCAAGAGCAGCTTGATGCAGGTAAATCACTGGATGATTTCCTAATCTAATTTCTGGATATATAAAAGGCTCCTCAGGGAGCCTTTTTTGTATCTATTAGACAAATAAAAATGGCGCATTTCATAATGCGCCATTTTTTACATTTGTAAATGAGCTGTTAACTTAGACTATATTAACGCTCCCAATATGCCTCTTCCAGACTATCTTCGCGCTCTGGTAAGCCTCGTGAAAGACGTGGAGAATGCTGAACCAGCACTTCATAGCTCGCACGGTTTGCGTATTTGCAAACTTGCGAAAAAGAAGAGTAAGTTAAATACTCGTTGGTGTGCTTACTTGAGTTAGGCACATTTTCTTTATGGTATTTATTTGCCGCCATGTCATGTAATACCGCAGACAAAGCCGCATCACCTGCACCATTGGTATTCTTAATTTTTTCCGGACCACCCATATATGGTGAAATATGAGAATACACTTTAATCGGTGTTTCACAGGCGTCTTTTTGTGCTGGTCGGCTAAATTCGTAGCGATTAAACTCTGCAATTGATCCTGGCAGCAATGGCAAAGTGGTCTCACGCTTGGCGTTATCTTCTGTATAGCCAGCCATAAATAATCCAACAGGACCAGCAGTACAAAGAACTAAATCTGCCCAGTCCAGCGTCTTGTCTGATGCAGCTAAAGGATCAGACTCACCAGTCAGAGCTTCGGCTTCATCTTCATTCATAGCAACAACAGAAACATGGTCACGAATAAATTCTTGCCAATATTGAGGATCGTCCTGAATTACAAATTTTGTACCCAATGTGAGTACAACTGGCACATCATACTTTTTCGCATACTCGATCGCCTTCATGGTTGCTTCGGGCATTGGGTCGCCCTCTTTGCAACGTACGAGGTAAGAAGTCAATAAAAGCGCAGACGCATTTTTGAAGATTTTCTCTGGGATGCTATCGGGATGAAGTTGGTTCATCTGACCTTCGCTGATAGCAAAAGTACGTTCACCGTCTTCTGTAATAAGAGCAAAACAGCGCCCTATTGAGCCATTAACACCTTGAAGGTAGTTAAGATCCATACGACTTGATGTATTACACAAATAACGGTAGCCGTAGCTGCCAATTCTAATGTCCTGACTCATTACCCCAAGCAAGGTAGAACGATCATCAGCTAGAACAGAGTAATTGTGCAAAGTGTTGCCAATCGTACCACCAGCGTATTCGTTGGTGATGAGGTTCTCTTCTTTTAGATACTGATAAAGCGCTTCTGCCGTTGCATCATCAATAACCAATGAGTGACCTTTACTCAAACCATATTTCTCAATCACATCTGTCGACACTTTTGCTTCAATATCGACCAGAGTTTGATCAATGCCGATGATGTGAGTACGCGTCATCTTCTTGCTTTCTTGTGCTTGACTGACTAATGGGTCACGAGCATGAACAGGAAAATAATGCTTGGATTTGCGTTGTCCAGGAAATTTCATATTGTTAGTCTGAGTAAGGGATGAAAAAGAAAACGGATTCTATACCGCGAATAATATTGCGGCAATAAAAGCGATTATAGCAAACGTTTGCCCGCCTCTTTTTTCTCTTCGATGACTTATTCTCCTTCCATAAAGCTTAAATCTGGCAGTTGATCCAGGTGCTCGCTATAGCGTTTTAGATTAAATTCACCTTCGTTTTTCATCACATCAAATACTTCAATCGACATCGCACATGCCATCATTGCCACTGCATCTTCGCGAGACGTCCCCGTCATCATTAGACGCATCAGAGTTTCTTTGGCTTGAATCGGATTGCCATCTTCTAATTGGTTTTCAACAATCTCAATTAACTCAGCTTCTTGCATAAATTGGTTTTCTTCAGTCATCTTGATATTACCTCTTGGATTTTTGGCAACTATGCCATATATATCCCTTCTATACTTATCGAATTCTCACGCCGTATTTTCTTTCGGTTAAATTTACATCAAAATCGAAGTGTGAGTTCGATCTCGGATCTGTCACCGGTCTGTGGATTCTGGTAGAATCTGCCTCCCGTTTATTTAAGTGGTGTTTAGTAATGTCTGACAACAGCCAAAAGAAAGTCATCGTCGGTATGTCCGGCGGCGTTGATTCATCTGTTTCTGCGTATCTTCTAAAGCAACAAGGCTACCAAGTTGAAGGCCTGTTCATGAAGAACTGGGAAGAAGATGACAACGAAGAGTATTGCACAGCAGCAGAAGATTTAGCCGATGCTCAGGCAGTATGTGACAAGCTTGGCATCCACCTACACACCATTAACTTTGCTGCCGAATACTGGGATAACGTATTTGAGTATTTCCTTGCGGAGTACAAAGCAGGCCGAACGCCTAACCCAGACATTCTTTGTAACAAAGAAATTAAGTTTAAAGCGTTCCTTGAATTTGCTGACGAAGTACTGGATGCAGATTACATCGCGATGGGCCACTACGTACGCCGTTCTTTCCCAGAAAACTCTTTACCTGGTGAAGAACAGGAGAAGCCACAGATGCTGCGTGGCCTGGATAGCAACAAAGACCAAAGCTACTTCCTATACACATTAAGCCACGAGCAAGTTGCGCGCAGCCTGTTCCCAGTTGGTGATTTAGAAAAGCCGGAAGTACGCCGAATCGCGGAAGAACAAGATTTAATCACAGCGAAGAAAAAAGATTCTACCGGTATCTGTTTTATCGGTGAGCGTAAGTTTACTGAATTCCTTGGCCGTTACCTACCCGCTCAACCTGGTAACATCGAAACGCCAGAAGGCGAAGTCATTGGCCAGCATCAAGGACTGATGTACCACACGCTTGGTCAACGCAAAGGTCTGCACATTGGCGGCCGTAAAGGCGGCGGTGGTAATGAAGACCCATGGTTTGTTGGTGAGAAAGACCTCGAGCGTAACGTGCTGATTGCCGTTCAGGGTAAAGATCACCCAATGCTTAAATCAGAAGGTCTACTTGCATCACAACTGCATTGGGTAGATCGTGAGCCAATTCGCGATGTTATGAAGTGCACAGTAAAAACTCGTTACCGTCAGCAAGATATTCCTTGTACAATCATCCCTATCGATGATGAGAACATTAAAGTGATCTTTGACGAGCCACAAATTGCAGTGACTCCAGGTCAATCCGCTGTGTTCTATAAAGATGACGTTTGTCTGGGTGGCGGTATCATCGAACAACGCATTAAATATTCTCAAGCTTAGGAGTTGTTACGTGGCGAATACACTTTATGACCGTACTATCGCGTTTGCTGGCATTTGCCAGGCTGTTGCTTTGGTTCAACAAGTAGCGAAAAACGGACATTGTGATCAAGATGCCTTTGAAACATCCATTAACGCTATTTTGAACACCAATCCAGCCAACACGATTGGTGTATTTGGTCGTGAATCCAACCTGAAGCTCGGTCTGGAGTGTCTGGTTAAAGGTATTGATAGCACGCCATCTGGCAGCGAGCTGACTCGCTATATCATCAGCCTGATGGCATTGGAACGTAAATTGACTGCCCGCAACGACGCCATGTCACAACTCGGTGATCGAATCCAGATGGCACAGCGTCAAACCGATCACTTCGAGTTGATGGACGATCAAATGATCAGCAACCTGGCAAGCATTTATCTGGATGTTGTCAGCCCTATTGGTCCGCGTATTCAAGTTACGGGTACTCCTGCAGTACTACAACAAACCTCAATCCAGCATAAAGTACGTGCTCTGTTATTATCTGGTATTCGCAGTGCCGTACTTTGGCGTCAGGTTGGTGGTAAGCGTCGTCACTTGATCTTTGGTCGCAAGAAAATGGTCGAACAAGCACAGATCCTGTTGGCCCGCATGTAAGAATGACAACTATCAGCTCGCGTTTATCGCGAGCTGATTTTTTTTAGATGAAAACCACTCTCGCGCAAACGTTTGCGCAATGTTCGTGACAAATGCCATAGTTATTGGTATAACGCTCACGAAATTTAGAAACCCAATTCAGGAGAACATCATGGAACTGTCAGCATTGACTGCTGTTTCACCAGTAGACGGCCGTTACGGAAGTAAGACGATTGCGTTACGCGAAATTTTCAGTGAATACGGTCTACTTAAATACCGTACTATCGTTGAAGTCCGCTGGTTACAAAAGCTAGCTGCTACTGCTGAAATCGCAGAAGTGCCAGCATTCAGCGCAGAAGCTAACCAATTCCTAGACGACCTTGCTGCAAACTTCTCTGAAGAAGATGCGCGCCGAATTAAAGAAATCGAGCGCACAACTAACCACGACGTAAAAGCGGTTGAATACTTCCTAAAAGAAAAAGTGGCTGATGTTCCTGAACTACACGCAGTAAACGAATTCTTCCACTTTGCATGTACTTCTGAAGACATTAACAACACATCACACGCTCTAATGCTAAAAGAAGCGCGTGAAACCGTAATTCTTCCAGAAATTCGCAACCTAATCGACGCGATCAAAGCGCTTGCTGTTGAATACCGCGACATTCCACTTCTGTCTCGTACACACGGCCAGCCAGCTTCTCCATCAACAATGGGTAAAGAGATGGCTAACGTGGCGTACCGCATGGAGCGTCAATACAAGCAGATCGAAAACGTTGAAATCCTAGCGAAAATCAACGGCGCAGTAGGTAACTACAACGCTCACCTTTCAGCTTACCCAGAACTAGACTGGCACAAATTCAGCGAAGAGTTCATCACTGAATCTCTAGGTGTAACTTGGAACCCATACACAACTCAGATCGAACCACACGATTACATCGCTGAATTGTTCGACGCGGTTGCACGTTTCAACACAATCCTAATCGACTTTGACCGTGACGTTTGGGGTTACATCGCACTAGGCCACTTCAAGCAAAAAACTATCGCTGGTGAGATCGGCTCTTCTACGATGCCGCACAAAGTTAACCCAATCGACTTTGAAAACTCTGAAGGTAACCTAGGTCTTGCGAACGCAGTATTCGGCCACCTAGCGCAAAAACTGCCAATCTCTCGCTGGCAACGTGACCTGACTGACTCAACCGTTCTTCGTAACCTGGGTGTTGGTGTTGGCTACGCAGTGATTGCATACACTTCAACACTTAAGGGTATCAGCAAGCTAGAAGTTAACCGTGAAGCACTACTTAAAGAGCTAGACAATAACTGGGAAGTGCTTGCAGAGCCAGTGCAAACAGTAATGCGTCGTTACGGCATCGAGAAGCCATACGAGAAGCTGAAAGAGCTAACTCGTGGTAAGCGTGTCGACGGTGAAGCAATGCGTGTATTTATCGACGGTCTTGAGCTTCCTGATCACGAGAAAGCACGTCTGAAAGAAATGACGCCAGCGAACTACATCGGTCAGGCAATCGAGCTAACTGATAAGCTATAAGCGCTAATTTAATTAGCCAGACATTGAAAAGGTTGACGTGAAAGCGTCAACCTTTTTTGTTTTATACGGGTTCAGATAATGGCAAAGATACGTAACGTTATTGTCTTTGAAAAAATAACGTTATGGTCCCTACTTCGACACCAAACTTCTTAATTTTAGTCAGGTTAAAAACGTGTCTGTCATCCTGACGATAAAGCCAGTCATCAAAAGTAACAGTAAAAGTGTCATCATCTACTTTTAACTCAAAATCATATTGCCACTGCAATGCATTACCTCGCTCTTGACCAGTTGCCACGCCAATAATATCGTCTGCTTTTCCCTGATAACGGTTATTTTCCAGCTTGTTAATCACCCATATTCGTTGGTCTAGCTCGCCATCTTCGAATACGAAATCCTCCACTAGCGTCAACTTATTGCCTTTTACAGTGCCAACAATATCCACTTCGAAGCGTCTGGTTTGCTTATCGGTATAGTCTTGAACCATCCCCCACGCTTTCACATTGCCCTCAAAGTAACCAAACAGATCAAAACTAGGCTTGCTGGTCTGATAATTGTCTATGTCTGCTGAGCATGAGCTTAGAAAAATGGTAACGATGCTAACCGTCACAATGATTAAACGATTGAAAACATTCATTGCCTTACCTGTCCTATTAGTTGTTTACGAAGCTTCGGGAACTCAGTTTTTGGTGACAACCAAATGGAGAGAAAAGCATCATTCAATCCCTCATCTTCAACATAACCCACAGTTTTAGAGGCGCTGTCCCCGGATTGACGATAAAGAAGCTGCCCCGCTTTCCCGTCTGTCACGTAAGCAAGCTCATCGCCTTTCTTTATATTCGGGTACATCTTATTGAGCTCAGAAAGCCATTGTTGACGTCGCTGCTTATTCACACCGAGCTTTTGCCATTGTTCGTCCGTTACCTCAAGCAGCTGTTGCTTAGTGACGTCACGCTGATAATAAATTTCGAGCGCAATTGGATGAGGAGAGACATCAGCACTAACCTGATAGCGTCCTTCCGGCGCCCTTAAACGTGACTCATAAATATCAAAGATAAACCAAGTCAACTTTGCTTCACCGACCGTTTTCCATTGACGCCATTGCGCTGTATTCACATGGGCGGTATGGGCACCCGCACTCTGTGCATACAGCGGAATCGGCAAAATGAGTCCAGAAAGGAGTAACACGCTAATTAGATTCTTGGTTAACTTTCCCTGTAAGCTTTTCATTTCCATACACCCTAAGTATCAGTAGCGTTACGACGCACCATTCCACGAATAAAACCATCAGTGTGAAAAAGACATCGTAACCAAAATCAACTGCTTGGAGTTTGTAACCAGCGAAATAACTCGCTGATCCCCCAATGCCGCCTATTACTGATACGTAAGTTTTGGGGAAACGATACAAAACTGGCTTAAGCTGGTAGGCATACCAGGTAAACATTAGCCACAGGCATAGCAACCACAGTGGCAACCATAAGGTTGGAAAGATCAGAACAGAAAACTGTTGATTTAGGCTATCAAGGGCAAGCCCGAACACGACAACCACAACGATGGGTTTCAATGCAGCCGCATCGTTCAAGGCACAGTAGGCAATGGTGACCAATGTGAAGCAAAGGGTAAACCATTGCCACTGATAGGTACCGAGTACCGCTGCAAGCCAGCAAAGTTGAAACCAGGTTGAAGCAAGCAACACTCTCATGACGAATTAAGGTCGCTGAAAAGTCATGTGCACTGTGCTAATGGTTCGTGCTAAAAAACCACCCTCGCAATAACTCATGTAATAACGCCACATTCTAATAAATCGGTCATCATAACCTAGCGCGCGAACTTGTTTCTCAGCTTGATTAAACCGGCGATGCCACTCATTGAGTGTTTTCGCATAATCGAGGCCGATATCGAACAGGTCTCGTACGACAAGATCACTGTACTTTGTCGCCGCTTGAGTCAGAGATGTCACTGACGGTAAAAATCCACCTGGAAAAATGTACTTCTGAATAAAATCGACGTTATTGCTGTAATATTCATAACGCTGATCGGCAATAGTGATCGCCTGAATAGCCATTAAACCACCGGGTTTCAGCAGTGACTCACACTTCTTAATATAAGACGGCAAAAACGCTTTCCCCACCGCTTCAATCATCTCTATCGAAACTAACTTGTCATACGTGCCATCAAGGTTTCGATAATCTTCTTTAAGCAAGGTGATTTTATCCGACAAGCCTTTCTCTTCAATCTGTTGCTTGGCGTAGGCGTGCTGTTCTTCTGAAATGGTGGTGGTGGTCACCCGACAGCCATACTGCTCAGCCATATAAATCGCCATCGCGCCCCAACCGGTACCAATCTCAATAACGTGATCGGATGGTTTTAGCTCGATCTGTTGGCAAAGACGATCCATTTTATTGATTTGCGCTTGCTCTAGTGACTCGTTATCTTGGTGATACAGCGCCGAAGAATAAAGCATGTTGCTATCAAGAAATGATTCATACAGCGCATTGCCGAGATCATAGTGCGCATGAATATTTTTGCGAGAATTATCCTGGGAGTTGCGGTTAGCCCAATGGCTGACTTTGTAAAACAACTTGGTTATCCAACTGCCCTGCTCCTCTATTTGATCTAATGCGCGCATGTTTATCGCCATTAGCTTCATCAATGCCGTCAGGTCTGGGCTATCCCACCAGCCATCCATGTAAGCCTCACCTGCAGCGATACTGCCGCCTCGTAAAATTCGTGAGTACAAGCCGGGATGTTTCACCTCAATGGTAGCAACAACAGCCTGACCGTTATACGAACCATCAGGCGCAGAAAACCGTTCACTTCTTTCTGTCGTTTCTGAATTAAAGCTCTCAATTAAGGTTAAACAACCAAATTCCATTTTTTTCAAACATTGAACGATCACTCTGCGAGCCGCTTTTTGAGTTGTAGTCAGTTCGCACGGTAATGTGATTACACTACTATTCAACATGCAGAATTCTCCTTGTTATTTCTTTTCTTATTTTTCTTTTCTGGCTTTGTATTACTTTCATCTGAGTATTTAGGATGAGAATAAAAAGGCGCACCTTTTCTCCATAACTTTAATGCGTGCCAGTAAATCCCCAATACCACTTTTACCGTTTGGATAGGAGTCACAACTAAGCATGTCATCAGGCTTTTGCTTGATAAAACTTTCGCTTTCATCGCCATTGTGGCATCAAAATGTTTATCACCTTTGTGACACTCTAAATGGATATTGAGTTTGTCGGTCAGCGGTTTAATCTTCCACTGGTATTGTTGGTCAATAGGGTTAAACGGAGAGACATGGAACGCTTTCTCTTGTTTCCAGCCAAATTGCTCATCATCCTGATCAGCAGAAACGGCATAATAGTGACGCTCATTCCACGGTGTATTGCTTACTTCAGCCAGCAAATATTTCCATTCACCCTGCTTGTTATAAACATAGTAGAAATTAACCGGACTAAAATAGAGTCCTAAATAGCGCAGGTGACACACCGCAATAACTCGACCATCACATTTCACGCCTGTCAGGCGTTCTAATTTGTCTTGTACTGCCTTTTTAAGGCTGCCCTCACCGACATAATCACTGCGCTTAAACCTCGCCCAGTGCCACCAGCGGGTACCGAAACCCCATACTTTACTTTCAAGCTCATCAATTTCATCGAGATCAATAGCCGGCATAAATAACGAATAATTCAGTTCATGCGACACGGGCGTGAATCGTCGGTGTCTTACATTGCCGATAAACAACCGGCTGTTCATCCCGCTAACCATATTACGCCGCCCCTTTCTGTAGAGTAGCCACCGTCTGTTCTCTGGTTTTGTTTCCCAGCGCTTTCACCACATCTAATGCGCTACGTACGCCATCTTCGTGAAAGCCGTTGTACCAATAGGCCCCGCAAAACCAAATATTCGAAACACCCTGAATCTCATCCTTCCGCTGTTGAGCCGCTATAGATTCGGTGGTAAATACCGGATGATCGTAAGTGAACGTGCTTAGAATTTTGCTCGCATCGATTCTGTCTGTACTGTTCAACGTCACGCAAAACGTGTGTGTCGCGTCCAAGTGCTGGAGTATATTCATATTGTAGGTCAGCGATGGAAGTCGTCGTCTTTCCCCTTCACATCCTTCTAACAGATAGTTCCAGGAAGCCCAGGCTGCTTTGCGTTTTGGCAGTAAACTCGAATCAGTGTGTAAAACCACTTCATTCGCTTGATAAGCCATATCACCGAGAATACTTTGCTCCTCGGCGGTTGGTTCATTGAGTATTCTCATTACCTGATCACTGTGGCAAGCGAAGATTACTTCATCGAACCACTCTGTGGTTCCGTTTACCTGTAAAAGCACTCGGTCTTTTGTTCGCGTCACACTTTCCACTGGGCTGTTGAGACGGATATTTTGTGCAAACCCTTGAGTCAATGGCGGAATGTAAGCGCGAGAGCCACCTTTGATCACATACCACTGTGGACGATTCGTCACATCAAGCAAGCCATGATTCAAGAAGAAACGTAAGAAAAACATCAACGGAAATGCACGCATATCCGCAAGTGTCGAAGACCAGATCGCCGCGCCCATAGGAAGAATATAGTTATCGGTGAAGAACTGGCTAAACTGGTGCTCATCGAGGAATTCACCAAGCGTTTGCATGTTTGTCGGTTCTTTGCCTGCAAACGATTTTGCTAACTTATTAAAGCGAAGGATCTCAAAAATAAAACGATAGAACTTTGGATTTACCCAATTGCGCTTTTGCGCGAACAGTGTCGAAATCGTATGACCGTTGTACTCTAACCCGTTACCCTTGTTGCGGACGCTAAAGCTCATTTGAGTTGGTATACCTTCTACGCCAATTTCATTCATCATCTTGATAAAATTTGGATAGGTACGGTCGTTATAAACGATAAAACCAGTGTCAATGGCATAGTCTTTTTCATCAACAGTGACATCAACGGTTGCGGTGTGCCCACCGATGTAATCATTCGCTTCAAATAAAGTGATGTCATGGTCTTTGTGCAAGTAATAACCGCATGTCAGTCCGGATATCCCAGTGCCTATAATTGCAATTTTCATATTTTCTTCCTTTTTACGACACGAGTTTACGCATTAAGCGGGCTTGCCAGCGGTATGGAAACAACGAAATGAAGCGAAGAATGCTGGTAAACCTCGCAGGAAAATAGATGTGACTTTTGTTTGCTGAAAGCTGCTTCCTGATCGAATCAGAGGCTTGCTTGACAGAAATGATCATCGGCATTTCAAAGGTGTTTTTGTCGGTCAACGGCGTCTCGACAAAACCAGGAAAAACCGTCACCACTTGTATGCCTTTCTTGGCGACATCTAACGCTAAAGTACGCGCGAAATAACTGACTGCAGCTTTTGACGCGCCATAGGCTTCCGCTCTCGGTAGCGCGACTTCCGACGCAATCGACCCCACGATCACGATGCGGTGACCTGGCTCAAAATAGGTCTGGCAGGCTTCGACGCAGTTTGCTACGCCGATAACATTAACGTTCATTACCCGCGCCAAAAGTTTCGCGTCAACGTGGCCATTGTCCATGTACTCACAATCACCCGCGTTGAAAAACCAGGTGTCTGGAACAAAGCTAAGTGAAGACAGGGCCTGCATGGTTTCTTCGTAACTCGTTACGTCAAAGCGAAGCGTTTCTATCAGCGAAGAATGTTTACTTAACTCATCAAGTACACTTTCGTTACGCCCGCAAGCGATCACGCGCCAACCTGAATCTGCGTAATCGAGGGCAAGCTGCTTGCCAATTCCTGATGTCGCACCAGTAATCAAAATATACCCACTCATTGTCCGATCCTCTGCTTTACCATTTTTACCACTGCTCCAAGTAGCGGTAGGTTTTCATAAAGCATTTCTCCGAGATCGAAGTAATCTCGGTGGTAGATGACTTGACCGTCAGAGAACTTAAGATGAGACGCACCGTTAACCGTAATGGGTGAACCGTTTTGCAGTTTGGGATGAAGTAGTTCCATGGTCCAGGTAATAAAGCCGCTTTCTCCTACCTGTTGGTGCTCATGAATATCAAAGTCGCAGCGGATAACATTGGTGTAGAGTGACTGGAAGTATCGGTAGAGCGCAATCCTACCCTCCAAACGATGGGCTGCGTCTTCAAACACCACGTCAGGGTGATATACTTCTTCGAGCAGATGTAGATTCTCTTTGCTGAGCTGCTGGTAAACATCGACGACAGACCGTATTTCCATTTCGTTGCTCCTACGACGCACCTTAAATTACAAATGTTGTACAAAAATATCATACGTACAACATAGACTAATCAATCAAAGTTGTACAAAAAATATTTTGTATAACTTTGTTTCACTAGATTAAATACGTGATTAAGGAGGATAGCGATCAGGCAGACGAAAAAAAGGCTTGGTAAAAACCAAGCCTTTTCAGAAAATTATTCGATTAGTACTGTTGATTGCGCAGAGCGTTAATACGCTTGTCGAGTGGTGGGTGGCTCATTAATAGCTCTGTCAAAGACTGCTTACCGTTGATACCAAACGCCATCATTGTGCCATCTAACTTCGATTCCTGGCTCATTTTCAAACGCTCAAGAGCGGCAATCATTTTCTCTTTGCCGACCAGACTAGCGGCACCTGCGTCTGCATGGAACTCACGGTGACGGCTGTACCACATGGTGATGAAACTTGCTAAGAAACCGAACACCAGTTCCAGCACCATAGAGACACCAAAATACACCATCATGTTTGAACCCTGACCTTCTTCTTCATCATTAGACGCCACAATGTTGGCGATAAAACGGGACAAGAAGATCACGAACGTGTTCACCACACCTTGCATCAGGGTCATTGTGACCATGTCACCATTGGCAATATGGCTCACCTCGTGTGCCAACACAGCTTCGGCTTCATCACGAGTCATGTTATGTAACAGACCCGTAGAAACCGCAACCAAAGAGTCATCACGCTTTGCACCTGTCGCGAAGGCATTTATATCTGGTGAATCATAAATTGCCACCGTTGGCATACCGATCCCTGCTTGCTGAGCCTGACGGCCTACTGTCTCCAACAACCAATGCTCTGTTTCGTTGCGTGGACTCTCGATAACCATACCGCCGACTGAACGCAGCGCCATGCCTTTTGACATCATTAATGAAATGAGTGCACCACCAAAGCCAAAGACAGCAGCCATAACTAACAGGCCAGACAGACTGCCCGGCTGCATTCCAGTTGTAGCGTAAACAATATTCAGAACAACACTAAGTACTAGCACGACGGCCAGGTTAGTTGCCAGGAATAACATAACTCGCTTCATTACTTTTCTCCGAGGAAGCTTATTGTTGTAAAAGCCGATCCCATTTGGTTTCGTGCTCCGTTGCGTTATAGATATAGTCTATCGATGTTAAAAACAAGGTTAAGCAATAAATTGCAACATTTGTTTTCTCAGCTGAAATAAATCGTAAATTTTTATAGTCTAAAAACAGTATTTTAGACTAGGTTTAGACTTTGGTCTTATTGTCCCGTTGAATGAGCGTGCTAAATTCAACTCAGATGAACGAAAACCGAGCTTACACTGAACGCTTAGCAAAGCCGAGTAGCTCAAAGATTCCATGTCTTGAGGGAAAAAAATCATGGTAGAAACGAACGACTATCAAATGGCTATCGATTTACTACGTTGCCACCTAGGTATCTCAGAGGACGAGGCAAAGCAACAACTTGGTATTTCGACTGATGATCATATGGCTAATCGTATTGCAGAAACGCAACACGCATTGATGGGACTCGGTAACGACAAGTAATCCTCGTAAGGTTAACGAATAAAGAAAGGGCTGCGTTGTGCAGCCCTTTCGTTTTTCTGTTTTAGCGTTGAAGCAGAGGATCGATGTTAATGTATTTACCGAGCTCTTTGCGCTTAGCACTTGGGACATACGGAATTTCACCTAATTTAGGCACACCTAAACGGGTTTCCAGCATTTCGATGATGTCCGCATAATGCTCCGTACCCGGGTTCACGCGATTTGCTACCCATCCAACAAGGTTCAATCCATCGGCTCGAATTGCCTCTGCTGTTAAAAATGCATGGCTCAAACAACCCAGTTTAATACCAACAACCAAAACAACTGGAAGCTGCTCTTGTTTAACCCAAGTAGAAAGATTGTCTGTATCCGAAACGGGGACGCGCCATCCCCCCGCACCTTCAACCAATACGACGTCAGCCTGAGATTTATGCTGAGCCAGTTTTTCACTTAAAACGTCGTATTTAATCTCAACATCTTCATGTTTCGCGGCGATATGCGGCGAAGTCGGAAGCTCCAGTGCATACGGATTTATATCGTCGTAAACCACTTCTAGAGTTGCAGCCTTTTGTAAATGCAACGCATCTGAATTACGCCAGCCTTGCTCTGTCTTTTCGCTGCCTGCCGCTACTGGCTTATAACCAATGGTGTTTAACCCTTTTGCCGCTAACGCTTGCAGAATGGCTTTAGACGCTACCGTTTTTCCTACATCAGTATCCGTACCAGCAATAAAAAAAGCATCAATCATCGATGTATTACTCCAAAACAAACCTGATAACTTGCAGGTAAAAGACCTTTATCGTTTTTGAATTCTTGGTACGCACGTTCTACGTGTAAAAGTTTGCGGCGGCTTGTCAGTGCTGGAGAGCGCCCACTAACATGGGTTGCTCCGATACCTTTAAGGTCCCGCATAACAGAAAACGCAGAGTCGTACCAAACTGTGATGGAGGTCAAGTCTAGATGATGGTCATTGCAGTGAGCTTGCGCCAACGCAATTTTTACCTGATTGAGCGTTATAAAGTTATTGACGTGTTGATATGCATCAATTTTTTTCCATGATTCACGTAGTTCGAAAAGTGAACCATCGACAAGAGTAGAGAAAAAGCCTGCTCCCCCTTCTTTCAGAATTCGGCGTACTTCACGCAGCGGATAGCTTAAGTCGCTACACCACTGCAGCGCCAAACTAGAGAAGACAAAATCGAAGTGATGATCATCAAAAGGCAAATTTTCTGCGTCGGCTAACACATAACTTGCTCGTTCGTCACCACATCGTTGATGGGCTTTGTTTAGCATCTCTTGAGAGATATCAGCGCAAACCACTTCAGCGCCTCGTTGTTGGAGCAATTCAGAGAAGTATCCTGTTCCACAACCGAGATCTAAAATGCGCTTGCCTGATAAATCTTCGGGAAGCCTTTCTAATAACCGATTCCCGACATCACGTTGAAAGGCTGCATGAGCATCATAGGTATCGGCGGCTTTACCGAATGAAATAGCGATAGCACTCTTATCTTGACCGTCAAGAGCCAGGTCTCTCTGTTCTGCTTGATTCATTACCGCGCTCCTAGTGCTTGTTCAAGTGCGTGAGACAATGTTTTGATTTGATCTTTGCTGTGATTCGCCGTCAGGGTGATACGTAATCGGGATGTCCCTACCGGAACCGTCGGCGGTCGAATCGCCGTAACCCAGAAACCGTGTTGGCGACACGAGTCTGCGACAGTTAATGCTTTTTCTGCATCACCGATAACAAAAGGCTTAATCGGTGTCAGCGTATCCACAAATCCATCGATATCTTGTAAACACTCAAGATAGTAAGCACTTAGCTCAGCCAGTTTTTCACGTCGCCACCCCTGCTCCTGAACGATGGAAACCGCATGAGTCAATGCAAAGGCTTGAGCGGGCGGCATTGCTGTCGAATAAACGTGATGGCGCGCGAATTGAGTCAGGAAATCACCGGTTACTGCATCACATAAAATCGCAGCACCTGACATACCAAATGCTTTACCAAAAGTGACAACCAGAATTTCAGGTTTTACGTTAGCACGTTCACAAGAACCGCCGCCGGTATCTCCGAGAACCCCAATACCGTGCGCATCATCCACTGTCAGCCAGGCGTCATTAGCTCGGGTGAGTTTGGCGATTTCTTCGAGTGGCGAGCAATCACCATCCATACTGAAAACGCCTTCCGTCACCACTAAATGGTTACATTCGTTGTTGATAAGCGAGTGGAGATGCTTGAGATCATTATGTTTAAAGCGTTTCATTTTAGCGGGAGACAACGCACCAGCTTCCATTAAAGACGCGTGATTAAGCCGGTCTTGCAATAAGACATCTGACTTTTCCAGCAAGGTAAACAGTAATGCCTGATTGGCACTAAAGCCCGAGCCAAACAATATTGCACGCTCATATCCCAACCACTCAGTCAGTGCGGCTTCTAGATTACTGTGCGCAGCACTAAACCCTGTCACCATGGGAGAAGCACCGCTGCCACTGCCGTAGACACTTAACCCTTGCTGCCAGGCACGAATCAACGCTTGATCATTGGCCAAACCGAGATAATCATTGCTCGAGAAGTTGATATAGCGTTTACCAGCATGTTCCAGAGTGGACTGGTTACCAGCAAAAACGAGATTCATTGAACGATTCAGCCCCTGCTCTTTGCGCTGAGCAAGAGCTGATTCGATACGAGACTTAAACGCTGGCATCGTAGAAAAGGTCGTCTTTAGTCGGGCGAGCAGCAACGCGTTCTACCACACGGTCAAGCAGTTCGTTCTCTTCGATTTCATCCGGCTTTTGCGAAACTTCCTGACTGTTGATGCCCAACTTGTTAAACAGCATCATATCTTTGTCTTCAGAAGGGTTTGGTGTTGTCAGAAGCTTACAACCGTAGAAAACAGAGTTCGCACCAGCCATAAAACACAACGCTTGCATCTGCTCATTCATGTTTTCGCGTCCCGCAGACAAGCGAACCGCAGATTGAGGCATCATGATTCGTGCGATAGCAATGAGACGAATAAAATCAAACGGCTCAACATCTTCGACTTTTTCAAGCGGTGTGCCTTTCACTTTAACCAGCATGTTGATTGGTACACTTTCTGGATGAGTCGGCAGATTAGCAAGTTCAACTAATAAACCAGCACGGTCGTTGGCACTTTCGCCCATACCAATGATGCCGCCCGAACAGATTTTCATGCCCGCATCACGAACATGAGATAGCGTGTCCAGACGATCCTGATAAGTGCGAGTAGTGATGATATTGCCGTAAAACTCAGGTGAGGTATCTAAATTGTGGTTGTAATAATCCAGCCCCGCATCCGCGAGTTGATTCGCTTGCTCTGGCGTCAACATACCCAGCGTCATACAGGTTTCTAAACCCATACCTTTCACGCCTTTGATCATATCCGTCAAATGCGGCATATCACGCTCTTTCGGGTTTTTCCACGCCGCGCCCATACAAAAACGGGTAGAACCTGCGTTTTTCGCTTTTTGCGCCGCATCGAGGACACGCTCAACTTCCATCAAACGCTCTTTTTCAATGTCGGTGGTATATCTCGCACTTTGAGGACAGTACTTACAGTCTTCTGGGCACGCACCCGTTTTGATTGACAGCAAGGTGCTGACTTGAACGTAATTGGTTTGTTGGTATTGACGGTGTACAAGTTGTGCTTCGAACAGAAGATCCATGAATGGTTTTTCCATTAGCTCTTGCACTTCTGCATGCGTCCAGTTATGACGTACTTCCACGTGTAATCCTTTGGTCACTTTTTTTGTTGTGTTGACAGTCTACCGAGTCCCGTTAAACTGTCAACATAAGCACAAAATCAAAAGTTTACTTCTGGTTATTTTTTGAACCACACTAATCTTGGAATTACACATGGATCTTGCCTTCGACCGCCAACATATCTGGCATCCCTACACTTCTACTCTCACTCCTCTGACCTGCTACCCAGTTGCTTCGGCAGATGGGGTCTATATTAATTTAGAAGATGGTACCCAATTAGTTGATGGTATGTCGTCTTGGTGGTCAACGATTCATGGCTATAACCACCCCCATTTAAACCAAGCGGCACATCAGCAAATTGACCAAGTTTCGCATGTGATGTTTGGGGGAATTACTCACCAACCCGCTATTAGTTTGTGTAAGAAGCTACTCTCACTAGCGCCTGACAATCTCGAACACGTTTTTCTTGCCGATTCAGGCTCTGTAGCCGTCGAGGTAAGCCTGAAAATGGCATTACAATACTGGCATGCAAAAGGCGAACGCAGACCCAAATTCCTTACCTTAAAACACGGTTACCATGGTGACACGTTTGCCGCAATGTCGGTTACAGACCCCGACAACTCGATGCACTCGCTATACAAAGGTTTTCTGCCAGAACATATCTTTGCAGACTCTCCGACATGCGGTTATTGGGATGAATGGAATCCAAACGATTTGACTGATTTCGCGCACAAGATCGAGCAGCATCATCAAGAGCTTGCCGCAGTGATCCTTGAGCCGATCGTACAAGGTGCGGGGGGGATGCGTATTTATCACCCTGAGTTCCTAAAAGGGGTCAGAGCACTTTGTGATAAATATGAGCTTTTATTGATTGCTGATGAGATTGCGACAGGGTTTGGACGAACAGGCAGGCTTTTCGCTTGTGAGCATGCCTCGATTCAGCCTGACATCCTTTGTGTTGGTAAAGCATTAACTGGTGGCTACATGACATTATCCGCCACTCTTGCGACGAAACATGTCGCCGATACGGTTTGCGGTGGCGAAGCTGGTTGCTTTATGCATGGGCCCACTTTCATGGGTAACCCGCTTGCTTGTGCGGTAGCGACTGCAAGTTTAGAGCTTATCGAGCAAGGAGGCTGGCAGCAGCAGACTCAGCAAATAGAAGCGCTGTTTTCTGAGTTGTTACCCAAGCTGGAACAGTATGAACTGGTGAAAAACACCCGTTGCCTAGGTGCGATAGGCGTAGTAGAGACTCACCGTCCGGTTAACATGGAAACCATCCAAGCGCTATTTGTTGAGCAAGGGGTATGGATTCGTCCATTTGGCAAGCTCATTTATATGATGCCACCATTTATCAGCGAACCCGAACACATTGGTAAGTTGGTCAACGCGATTGAGGCAGCCTTGCAACGTGAAGACTGTTTTACGTAATCTCAACCTAAGTAAGAAAGTGACCATACTTAATGCTAAAGAACCAGTAAACAGGCATCGAACACAAACACGCATCAACCCATCCATGGGGCTTCGATTTGCCATCCATGGCAAATAGAGTTTGTTTATCGAACCCTGTTCCCTGACCAGTTAATTTTCCAGATTGGTATAGCACCAACACAGCCGTTTTTGATCGTTAAATATTAAAAAACCCAGCTCGAAAGCTGGGTTTTTGTGTTCTAGTGGCTAATACGATATTGGGTATATATTAACCGATGTGCGTTGCACCGCCCATGTACTTTTGAAGTGCTGTTGGGATAGCAATGCGACCATCGGCTTCCTGGTTGTTCTCAAGAATAGCAACCATAGTACGACCAACTGCCAGACCAGAACCGTTTAGCGTGTGCACAAGCTCAGGTTTCTTCTCGCCTTTACGACGGAAACGCGCTTGCATACGACGAGCCTGGAAATCCCACATGTTAGAACATGAAGAGATTTCACGGTAAGTTTCTTGAGCAGGAACCCACACTTCCAAATCGTAAGTCTTACGTGCGCCGAAGCCCATGTCACCAGTACATAGAACCACTTTACGGTAAGGAAGTTCCAGAATTTGCAGCACTTTCTCAGCGTGACCAGTCAGCTCTTCAAGTGCATCCATTGAGTCTTCTGGCTTGGTGATTTGTACTAGTTCAACTTTGTCAAACTGGTGCATACGAATCAGACCACGAGTATCACGACCGTAAGAACCTGCTTCTGAACGGAAACACGGTGTGTGAGCTGTCATCTTAAGTGGCAAATCAGCTTCGTCAGAAATCGTGTCACGTACCATGTTGGTTACTGGTACTTCAGCGGTTGGGATAAGCGATAGTCTACGCGGCTCTTCGTCGTTCACTTTCTCTTCAAGTGGCTCTGTGTGGAAAAGGTCTTTACCAAATTTAGGTAGCTGACCCGTACCAAATAGGCTGTCAGAATTCACTAGGTACGGTACGTACATTTCTGTGTAGCCGTGTTCTTCGGTATGAAGATCTAGCATAAACTGAGCGATTGCACGGTGTAGGCGCGCGAATTGACCTTTCATTACGATAAAGCGTGCACCGGTAATTTTAGTCGCGCTCGCGAAATCTAGGCCATCGCCCATTTCACCTAGGTCAACGTGATCTTTCAGTTCGAAATCGTAGGTTTTTGGCTCGCCCCAACGAGAGATCTCTACGTTGTCGTCTTCATCTTTGCCGTCTGGCACATCGTCAGCTGGCAGGTTTGGAACAGATAGAGTGATCTCTTCAAGTTGAGCCATTACGGCGTCAAGTTCCACTTTTTTCGCATCAAGATCGCTACCTAGTGTACCGATTTGTTTCTTGATCTCTTCTGCGCCTTCTTTGTCGCCAGCTGCCATTTTTTGGCCGATTTGCTTGGAGATGGAGTTACGCGTGGATTGTAAATTTTCAACTTCTACTTGAATGGACTTGCGTTGTTCTTCAAGGTTACGGATAGTCTCGACGTCTAGCTTAAAGCCACGACGTGCCAGTTTAGCAGCTGTTTCATCCAGCTCAGTTCGAAGTAATTTAGAATCCAGCATTGTTAATCCTATGCTTTTGTAGTTGTGAAATCGCGCACCAGCATCTTGCGAATACGCTATAAAAATTTACCAAATAAATGTATCCAAAAACGCCTACTTTTCATAGCGCTTTTGTGGGCTATTTGCGTCTAAAGTAGCCAAGTAATCTAACTTTTCGCCTATTTTGGTCTCTAGACCACGATTTGTCGGCTGATAGTACTTACGATCGCCCATTTCTGGCGGCAGATATTGCTCGCCGGCTGCATACGCACCCGGCTCATCATGAGCGTAACGATATTCGGCGCCGTAGCCCATGTCTTTCATCAAGCTCGTTGGCGCATTTCTCAAATGGTGCGGCACTTCATATTCAGGTAAGTTATGCGCATCAGTGAGCGCTTGTTTCCACGCCACATAAACGGCATTACTCTTAGGCGCACACGCAAGGTATACGATCGCCTGAGCAATCGCACGTTCTCCTTCTGCGGGGCCAACACGCGTAAAACAGTCCCATGCAGAGAGCGCCACTTGCATGGCACGAGGGTCAGCGTTGCCAACATCCTCAGACGCAATCGCGAGTAAGCGGCGTGCAATATACAAAGGATCACATCCCGCAGAGATCATTCTCGCCGCCCAATACAGCGCTGCATCTGGGTTCGAGCCACGAATTGATTTATGTACTGCAGAGATTAAGTCGTACCAAATGTCGCCCTTGTTATCGAAGCGAGAGACTTTTTCCCCTGCGACTTCGGCAAGTAGCTTAAGAGTAATCTCTTTCTCACCATGTGCATTGTCTTCGGCCATATCGTAGAGCAATTCAAGGTAGTTCAGCGACATGCGAGCGTCACCATTCACCAGCTCTGACAAGCGATCCAGAACGTTATCAGCAAAGTGTGCGGGGGTGCCTCCCAAACCACGCTCTTTATCGTTAATCGCTTGATTAAGAGCCTGTGCAATCTCGTCTTTATTCAGTGACGTCAGTTTGTATACTCGCGCCCGAGACAACAATGCATTATTCAGTTCGAAAGACGGGTTTTCTGTGGTTGCGCCGATAAAGGTAACCGTACCATCTTCAATATGCGGAAGGAAAGCGTCTTGCTGAGACTTGTTAAAGCGATGCACCTCATCCACGAACAATATCGTGCGGCGACCCGCTATTTTATTTTCTCGTGCTTTATCAATCGCAGCACGGATTTCTTTCACACCAGAAGTCACCGCCGAAACACGCTCAACCTCTGCATTGGCGTAATTAGCTGCAACTTCTGCTAACGTCGTTTTCCCTGTGCCAGGCGGTCCCCACAAAATCATAGAGTGGATGTTGCCCGCTTCCAGAGCACGGCGTAAAGGCTTTCCCGGACCTAAAATATGCTGCTGTCCAATATACTGCTCGACCGTTTGCGGCCTCATACGCGCAGCAAGGGGACGAAAATCTTCGTCCCCCGAGAAATCTAGTGTGTAATTCGTCACTACCCGTTAATTCCTTTGGTCATCCACTTCCACTCCTTTTGGAATCGTGAATGTGAATCGGTTGGCTTTTGGTTTTCCTAACTTCACGTTACTGAATTTGAACAGGCCTCTTTGACCATCTTGTTCAATCACATTGAAGCCTTTTACGATACCTTTTGCATCAATATTAATCTGGAAACGACCTTGAGTTGAATCGACGGCTGTCGGGATCAGTGTGAACTCGTTCCCTTTTTGAGATACTTTGTAATTGTCCCAGTCACTTGCGCGATTACGAGTCAAAAGCACAAATGGTGTTTGTTCTGCCGCTTGTTCTTGCCAGTAGATGCTCACTTGCTCGATGAACGGGCTGTAGTACCAAAGTGTTTTACCATCAGACACCAGTAAGTTTTCATCTGGGAATGTCGTGCTCCAACGGAACAAGCTCGGACGGGCAATTTCAACCGTCCCTTCCCCTTCCATCACCGTTTCCCCTTCTGGGCTGATGACTTGCTGAGAAAAGTCCGCACTGAAACCTTCGTTAATGGCTAAACGCTTGCTTAACTCTGTTTTTGGCGATGCGGCATGCGCAGTTGAGAATAAAGAGAAGCTTAAAACAAGCGCGGAGATGAATTTCGCTGAAAATCGTTTTTTCATTCAAATACCTATCACTGGGGTCGAAAGACCGAATATTACTCACCTCATTTGGACTGAGGTGAGTAATACAAGTTCATTAATCTTTTGGTGGCGCAGGCGCGAGAACTTCTCGGTTGCCATTGTGACCAGGGGCACTGACGATACCCTGTGCTTCCAGTTGTTCAACAATGCGAGCCGCTCGGTTATAACCAATTTTAAAGCGGCGCTGCACACCGGAAACTGAACCACGGCGTGACTGAACGACGTGTTCAACCACTTGGTCGAACAACGGATCGACATCTTCATCGGCTTCCATCTGCTCACCTGGGAGCAAACTTTCCGGACTCTGATCGCCACTAATAATCTCGTCGATATAGTTTGGTTTACCACGCGCTTTCCAGTTGTTCACGACCGCATGCACATCTTCATCAGAGGCAAACGCGCCGTGTACACGGGTGGTATGACTAGAGCCTGGCGGCAAGTAAAGCATATCACCCATACCCAGTAGCGATTCTGCACCACCCTGGTCTAGGATCGTACGCGAGTCGGTCTTGGTTGAAACCGTAAACGCAACACGGGTTGGGATGTTGGCTTTAATCAGACCGGTAATCACGTCTACTGACGGACGTTGTGTTGCCAGAATCAAGTGAATACCGGCCGCACGCGCTTTCTGCGCCAAACGTGCGATCAGTTCTTCAACTTTCTTACCGACAACCATCATCAGGTCAGCAAATTCATCCACAACAACAACGATGTATGGCAGTTTCTCAAGCAGCGGCGGCTCGGTATCCATGCTATCGCCTTCTTGCCAGAATGGGTCGTGAATTGGGTGACCCGCTTCAGCGGCCATCTTCAGCTTCTCGTTGAAGCCTTTCACATTACGAACACCAAGTGCGGACATCAGTTTATAACGACGTTCCATCTCGCCAACACACCAACGTAGGGCGTTAGAGGCGTCTTTCATGTCTGTTACCACTTCAGAGAGCAGATGTGGAATGCCCTCGTAAATGGAAAGCTCCAACATTTTCGGGTCGATCATGATAAAGCGCAGATCTTCCGGAGACGCTTTGTACAGCATACTCAGGATCATGACGTTTACGCCCACCGACTTACCAGAGCCAGTGGTACCTGCCACCAGCACATGAGGCATTTTAGCAATATCGGCAATAACCGCTTCACCTGCAATGTCCTGACCGAGCACGACCGTTGTCGGAGATTTAGCCTGCTCAAATTGAGGGCTGTTGATAACGTCGGAAAGGTATACGGTCTGACGACTCATGTTGGGCAGTTCCAAGCCAACATAAGGTTTACCCGGAATCACTTCAACAACACGTACTGCCATTGCAGACAGCGCACGCGCCAAGTCCATTGAAAGGCCGGAAATACGACTAACTTTTACACCCGGTGCCAAATCCAGCTCAAATCGAGTGATAACAGGGCCAGGATAAATACCCACGACGTCAGCTTTAATTTTGTAGTCTGCCAGCTTGCTTTCAACCAACCGAGCGACCTGCTCTAGCGCGTCACGATCAATAAAGTTTTCGCGTTTTTCCGGGTGATACAAAAGCTCCAGTGTTGGTAATGGCTCTTCAGGCACAGGCAGGTTTTCTTCTTGTTTCATCAAGAATGGGTTCTGCGTTGCCGCAACTTTTGCCTGGGCTCCGGCTACCATGTTCTGGAACGCCGCCACGTCTTGATCACCTTCCGAAACCTCTTCAACTTCGGCCACTGGAGCTGGCTCAAATGTGGCACTCGTTGTTGGTTGAGGCTGAGAGCTTACAACGTGTTGGTTTGATTGCGTTATCGACGGTTCTGGTTGAGGATCGTCAACTGAATACACTGGAGCCTCAGGCTGAGCAGCAACATACTGATCTTCGTCATCAACAACATCAAAGTTGGAAATCGTTGGTTCAATATGCTCGCCGGGCTCTGTCTGCTCAGAAATGTTATCCAAAGAGGCGGGATCTATCACTGGCTCTTCAAATGGTACTGAATCAACGTGAGCCTGCTGTGCTTGTTCCGCTGCGAACTGAGCGTACTCAGCGTAGTCCGGTTCACTTGGGAATGATGTAGAATCAGTCTCTTCAGGTTCAACTGGACGTTGTGGCTCTGAATAATTCTGTTGTGTCGATGTTAGCGTTTGTTCAGGTTGCTCTTCCAACGCCCAATCGTCTGCTTGCTGAGCGGCCGCTTCCAACTCTTCAATCGTAACATTCAACTGTTTAGTGCGTTCCACCGATGGGTCAACGTGACTCATACTGAATGCCTCTGCTTGAGGTTCTGGTTTGGAATACGCTGCTGGCTTTTCTACTGCAACCGAAACAGGTTTTACCGAATCCGCCAACGGTTTTGACACGCGCGGTTCTGGCTGAGTTTGCGGCATATAAATAGGATATTCATGCAGCGCTTCTTTAGGCTCTTCGACATCATATGCGGTCAAGTGAGGAAGTGGTTCTTCTTCCTGTTCAATCTCAGCGCGTCTTGTGGTGACTTTATCTTCGATAAACTCATCAAGCTGAGGTTCTAAGATCTCCTGCTCCGAGCCTCTCAACTTATTCGCAATACCGTTGACTATGCCTAGTGTTCGCTCACCTAGCCACTCGACAATGTTCAACCAGGAAATTCCGGTAAATAGAGTAAAGCCCGCACCCCATAAGAACAGCAGAACTAACGTGGTTCCCAAAATGTTAAGCGTAGGGAGTGCGAGACTAGAGAGAACGTCACCGACGATGCCTCCAGATGAGAAGTACCAGATATCGTCAAAGTTAATATCAGCCAAGCCACAACTGGTCATAATCAGGACAACGAGACCAAGTAACCTCGTCCCCCAGAGCATAAGATCGATGGGTTCATCTTCGCCGCGCTTACGACAAAGCACCCATGCCGCCACCGCCAACAAAAAAGGCAGAGGGTAAGCCAATGAGCCAAAAGTAAAAAATAGAGTATCGGCTAGCCAGGCACCAAATAAGCCACCGGCATTGTCGATCTCTCCTCCCCAAGCAGTTTGGGACCAGGAAGGATCAGCGGGGCTAAAGGTAAATAACGCTACAGCAAGTAGCGCTGAGCTAAGAACGCCTACAATAAAGCAGCACTCTTTCAAGCGTTGGAAGCCATTTAAGCGTGAAGACTGAGGCTCTTCACTTGTTTTGATGATGGTTTCGACTTTCTTTGCGTTCTCTTTGAACATAAATCAACTTGCATATGGAAATGAAATAGGAATTTGCAAAACATTCCGAGCGGCATAAAGCCGCTCGGTAAATTGATTTAACCATATCAAAGAGAAAAACCCAATGACTCTATGCGGAAAGCGGAAGCATATACCGCTTTCTTTGCAAGAATTTAACGAGTTTTGATCACTAGCTGGTTAGATTGTTTCACTTCTTCCATCACTACGTAGGTACGAGTGTCGTTTACACCAGGTAAACGTAGAAGCGTATCGCCAAGTAGTCGACGGTAAGCCCCCATATCTGATACACGAGTTTTAAGAAGATAGTCAAAGTCACCTGACACTAGATGACACTCTTGGATATCATCCAGTTTTTGAACCGCAGAGTTAAACTGTTCGAACACATCTGGTGCACCGCGGTTTAACGTAATTTCAACGAACACTAATAGTGAAGCGTCCAAAAACTGCGGATTCAGTAACGCAGTATACCCTGTAATGTACCCCTGACGTTCTAATCGACGTACACGCTCCAAACACGGTGTTGGAGAAAGTCCAACACGCTTTGAAAGTTCTACGTTCGAAATACGACCGTCTTTCTGCAATTCATTAAGAATGTTGCGGTCGATACGGTCTAGTTCCTTGGACGGCTTTTTATAGTTGTCTGCCATTTTTTATTCCACCTTATTACTTCCTTGCAAAAAAATATACTACAACTTTTTAATATTTGGTGCCAAATTTTACAAACCTATAACTATACTAGTTATTAATTCGACAATAACACCCTACAAATAGTTAAAATAACCATTATAGAAAGAGGATACAGGATGATCATTGGCGTACCAAAGGAAATCAAAAACCACGAATATCGTGTCGGTATGATCCCAGCAAGCGTGAGAGAGTTAATCTCACATGGTCACCAAGTTTTAGTTGAGACCAACGCAGGTGCCGGCATTGGTTTTACAGACGATGATTACATCGCTGTCGGCGCATCCATTCTCCCTCATGCTGCAGACGTTTTCGCGCAAGCAGACATGATAGTAAAAGTTAAAGAACCCCAAGCAGTCGAGAGAGCAATGCTCCGCGAAGGGCAAATTTTATTTACTTATTTACACCTAGCACCAGATTTTCCACAAACTGATGAGCTAATCAAGAGCAAAGCTGTCTGTATAGCCTATGAGACTGTAACAGATAATATGGGTCGTTTGCCACTGTTAGCACCAATGTCTGAAGTGGCAGGTCGGATGTCTATTCAAGCGGGTGCACAAACGCTAGAAAAATCTCATGGTGGCCGCGGTTTACTACTAGGAGGCGTACCTGGTGTTGAACCTGCGAAAGTGGTCATTGTTGGCGGCGGGGTCGTTGGCGCGAACGCCGCTCGTATGGCTGTTGGTCTTCGTGCAGATGTCACCATTCTTGACCGTAATGTAGACACACTGCGTAAACTTGATGAAGAATTCCAGGGCTGCGCTAAAGTCGTTTATTCTACAGAAGACGCGATTGAGAAGCATGTTCTGGAAGCTGACCTTGTAATAGGTGCGGTTCTTATCCCTGGTGCTGCAGCACCTAAACTGGTGACAAAAGAGCATATTGCGAAGATGAAGTCAGGCGCAGCGGTCGTTGACGTTGCTATTGACCAAGGCGGCTGTTTTGAAACCTCTCATGCTACCACGCACGCAGAGCCAACTTACATTGTTGATGAAGTCGTTCATTACTGCGTAGCAAACATGCCAGGTGCTGTTGCCCGCACTTCTACTTTTGCATTAAACAACGCGACATTACCTTACATTCTGAAACTAGCAAATAAAGGCTATCAGAAAGCACTTCTCGACGAGAAAGGTTTCCTTGAAGGTTTAAACGTCATTCATGGCAAAGTAACTTGTAAAGAAGTGGCAGACAGTTTTGGTCTGGAATACGTGGAAGCAGAACAAGCGATTGCAATGTTTAATTAATGACAAAATAACTCAATTCTGTCACGTTTTGTTTACAAAAGCCCACAGCTAAGTGGGCTTTTTCATATAGAGCATTTAGGTATAAATAATAACTAATATCTATATGCGTAAATTAAAATGTTTCGTGGCGTGACAGATTTAGCGCAAAATTCCGACAATCTGGCACGGTAACCGCGTTGCTCAAGATAAAGTGCTTTATCTAGTGCTAACCAAATCTCCAATGGACGTTGAAAAACCAATTGAACTAAGCTCATCCTTTCCATCTGCCAAAAGCGTTCTTCCGCTACCCCTTCCAATGCGTTAAAGTCAATCGACTGACCGATATTGAGCCCCTTTTGCTCTGCAGCCCAAACACAAAAAGCCTCAAATCCTTCACTTAATTGTGATTTGCGGATACTGGGAACCGGTTGATATTCTTCAATGCCTAGCACCTGACGAGTAATTAGATCAAAGCCAAGCCTGAAAATCATTTCTTGCTGACGATGACGGCGTACACGTACCCCACCCGTCACCGTTTGTTGCAAGGGGATACGAAGTTCTTGTTTCGACAGCGCTAACGCAGAGTTTTGCGCAAGCTCCGATAGTGGTTGATAGGTTTCGCCCTCAATAAGGTGATAACAGCACGGAGAAATCGTCATTGCCGAGACTCCTGCTTCACTGCCGTACTCAAGCAAACGCACATGTAAGTCACCACAAGCATGCAGCGCGACGGCATGTTGCGTAGGTTTAAAAACCGCTTTCGCTTTGGCATCAAACGCGTCGCCTTGAATAAACGTCATCTTCCATTGATGTTCATTAGCCACCAACTGTCCCGACTCACACAAGGACTGTTGATATTCAAAGCTGGTAACAGGCTGATCCGTTTGTGTGGTCAGAATACGTCCGAGGTATCCCTTACCCGAGCACCACTCTAACCACTCATTACCGCAATGATTCTGGATGGCAGCTTCGCCCATAGCAACAATTTGCTCAAGTTTACGACCAGGCACACCGCTATCTAAACCGCGTTCAAGCGCCAGACCTTGCAGTGGTAGCGCTTCTAAGTGGGTATGCTCAGACAATGATTTGAGTACAGGTATGTAAGCACTAATTTCAGTCAACGCTTCTTCTGGCTTTGCTTTTAAGCGTTCAATTTGAAGGGTGGAAAGAGACGATAACCACTGACAAAGCTCGGGGTACTCTTCTTGCCAAGGTAATGCCGGATGAATGCTGCTCTGAAATGGTTCAAATCGCCACAACGATTGGTTTTCAATCAAGCAGTCATTAATAAATTGGAATCGAGTGTTCATTAAGCCCCCTACTAGCGGGGGCGTATTATATACCTAAGAAAACCTTTCAGGAACACTCGACTTGGGTGTAGGCATGTAATGACCGGCTATCGGACTGGCAAATCAATATCTTTAAACATCTCTTCTATTTCTACGTTTGACTTCAAAGAGATAGCTTGTTCTACCACAGGTCGAGTCAAGTGTGGCGCAAATCGTTCCATAAAATCAAACATATAAGAACGAAGGAAGGTACCACGACGGAAACCAATACTTGTGGTGCTTGCGCCGAACAAATGGCTCGCATCAATCGAAACCAGATCACTATCCTGCTTCTCGTCGACGGCCATACTTGCAATCACGCCAACACCAATGCCCATACGTACATAGGTTTTGATCACATCAGCGTCCGTTGCCGTAAACACCACGCGCGGTGTCAGGCCTTCGCGATTAAATGCAGTATCAAGTTCCGAGCGACCGGTAAAACCAAATACATAAGTGACCAGCGGATATGCCGCTAGATCATGGATGGTGATGTTGGCCTTCTTCGCCAGAGGGTGATCTTTCGGCACAACAATAGAACGATTCCAGTGATAACAAGGCAACATAATCGCGTCTTGATAAAGGTGTAATGCTTCCGTCGCTATCGCAAAATTCGCCGTGCCTTTCGCAATCGCTTCTGACATTTGAGAAGGTGTACCCTGGTGCATGTGCAAAGACACTTTTGGGTAACGAGTAGTAAAACCTTTGATCACATCCGGCAATGCGTAACGTGCTTGTGTATGCGTTGTCGTAATGTTCAACGTTCCCATTTCAGGATGCGTATGCTCACCGGCTACCGCTTTAATACTTTCGACACGTCCTAGGATTTCCTGGGAGATTCGAACGATTTCTTCGCCCGCACCCGTCACCTGAGTTAAGTGCTTACCACTTCGCTCGAAGATTTGGATGCCCAGTTCGTCTTCCAGTAACCTCACCTGCTTACTGATACCAGGCTGTGAGGTATATAAACTCTCTGCGGTAGCAGACACGTTCAAATTATGGTTTACAACCTCAACAATATACTTCAGTTGTTGCAGTTTCATCGTAATCCCTTACTCGTTGCCGAGAGACTTAAATCAAAAGCTAAAATGTTCACTCATTTTTGAGCGATATAATAATAAGTTATAACGCGACATACACTAAATGAACAGTAATTTCTAACATATACCTGAAACTCATACTAAAAGTTAGACGCAAATTAATATGCACATGATAGAAGCTTTCAATCGTCGCTTTATTGCTGCGAACAAGTTCGTATAAATTAAAACGTGTGGCGGGCTAAATAATCCAATAAATGGGGTGCCTTGCTTGTTGAGATTCATGTATTCTTTAGTGCTAGCCGCAGAAAACTAAAAGCAGACGCAAAGATATGAATATTGGTTTAATAATCGCTTTGGTAGCCATCTTATTGGTCTTAATCCTAGGCTATAACATGATGTTGCAGTACAAGGTCAAAGTAGAAACTGCAAAAAGACAGGAATCCGCTCGCTACGTCGCTTTGATTGACGGTACTGAAGAACTTATTGGTCATGCTCACCATATTCCTTTCAGCCCAGATCTACTGTTATGCCTCAACAATCGAATTCTTGATGCTTTAGAAAATATGCAACAACTCGACCCAAAGAATAAACAACTATCCCAACGGATCGAAAATCTAAAGCAGCAAATTGAACAGTTAAAATCCAACGATCAAGCTGGTGATAGTACAACATTCAAGATGCCAAGCAGCGATAAACAAGCTATTGCGATGTTAAAATTGGTAAAACGCCTGAGAGATACGGTTCGTAACGAACACAACAAAGGCCGCTTGGATACGCCAACTTACGTCAGTGAAAATGCGCGTTTGGAAACCATTCAAATCCGCATCAATATCGAAAACGTGATTAAAAGAGCCAATGACTCGATTGCTCGCGGTCAGCCAGGCACCGCGCTTCAACTACTGCGCAAGGGCATTGACGCATTGAGTACTAAAAATGACGCTTATTCCATTCAAGCCAAACAAAAACTTGAAGAAATGCTGGGTGACTTAGATAAAAGACGTCAGGATAAAAACAACGCAGAAATTCAACAACTGGCCGATAAAGAGCGTGACAATGATATGGAAGTGCTCTTCGGCGAGAAGAAAAAGTGGTAATATCTGCTTAGCTTTCCACTCATGGAAAAGGCTGCTCTGGCAGCCTTTTTTATATCCAGGCTTCCAGTGGATAAAAATCAGAACGTAAAGTATTAAATTAACATGATAAATTTAGACGCCTATCAAGATCTTCTTGCTCCGATCAATCAGTTTCTACAATGCAGCACACCTGACAAGTGGGTTGAAGAAGCGAAAAAACCACAAAACCTTCAAACCATTTTGTTAGACCACTTACTTTGCGAGCTTAAAGCAGGCCAATCGGCAATGTTTTTGATCCGGAAATACGCCGTTGATCAAACCAGTTCACACGCCTTATTAGATTGGTTTAAACCTTACGAAGACTTCGCTTATCGTAATGTAGGCTGTTTAGAAACATTGAAAGGTAAGAGCAATATTTCCAAATCAATCATGGCGAAATCAGACTCCCCTTATAGTCAGGAGCTGATTGATAAAATGGTGCTTTTGATCAAAGAAGAGTTACACCACTTTTATCAAGTGCTTGAGATTATGCAAAGCCGTGGCATTGAATACCAGAACATCCCGGCGAGCCGCTATGCTAAAGGGCTTATATCTCACATGAAAACCCACGAGCCAGAGACCTTGATCGATAAGCTTATCATTGGCGCTTATATTGAAGCTCGCTCCTGCGAACGCTTTGCGAAACTGGCGCCACATATGGAAGAAGATATCGCTAAGTTCTACATTTCCCTGTTGCGTTCCGAGGCCCGTCATTATCAAGACTATTTGGTGCTGGCTGAGCAAATCGCAGGGAAAGACATTAGCGAACGTATCGAATACTTTGGACGTGTCGAAGCGGATCTCATCTTAACGCCAGACGAAGATTTCAAATTTCACAGTGGCGTACCCGCTTAATCGTCGGATAAAAAAGAATAAAGCCGGATCATGCTTCTTTAAGGCCCGGCTATTTTGTTAGGTGAAGAAACTGAATAGAATTTCATCATTCTACTATTCCTATCCCCCTACTTTGTGGCTTAATAGCTTAAACAATAATAACTTTTCTTTACGGGTACCCGAATGGACTCGGTTTTACATCAGTTGCAATTTTCTCTTTCGATTACAGGCCCTATCTGTTTGATGTTAGTGCTCGGGGTGGTCTTTAAACGTATTGGCTTAATTGATAATAACTTTATCGATGTAGGTTCAAAGCTGGTCTTCAAAGTGACGCTTCCTGCCATGCTCTTCATCAGCATTGTGTCTTCAGAGCACGACTTTGCTGCAGCCAGTCATTTCGTTAATTTTGGCGTCATTGCCAGCATTTCGTTTTTTGTTTTTACCTACCTTTCCGTCAAGTTCTTATTTCCATCTTCTCCCGATCAAGGTGTGCTCATTCAGGGCGGATATCGTGCCAATACTGGCATCATAGGCCTTGCTTATGTATCTAGTGCTTATGGCCAGCAAGGTGTCGCGTTAGCCGCGCTTTATGTTGCTGTCACCACCTTTATCTATAATGTGCAAGCGGTGATCTGCTTATCACCGAAAGGGGCAACATCTGTCTCTCAGGCTGCAAAATTGATGATTCGGACACTCACGAAAAACCCGCTAATAATTGCTATTGTTGTCGGGATGCTTTTTTACATCCTCTCTATCCCAGTGCCTCAAATCGCGATTGATGCGGGTAGTTATTTGTCGAAGATGACATTACCGCTCGCACTGTTATGTACGGGCGGTTCACTAAATTTACGCTTGATGAGGCAGGAGAAAGGTCCATCGTGGTTTGCTAGTAGCTACAAGTTGCTGGTTGCGCCAGCAGTGATCACAATAGTCGCCTATTTGTTCGGATTCAGAGGTGTTGAATTAGGGATTCTATTTTTTATGAATGCGTCACCTGTTGCGGCTGCAAGTTATGTTATGGCTCGTTCGATGGGAGGGAACTCTGTGCTGGCGGCAAACATTATTGCTATGACAACCGTTCTTTCCGCATTTACCTGCACGCTAGGAATCATTGTGCTGAATTCTCTGCAACTGATTTAAAAACTAAAATCAGCAGGACCTCCTCTCGTTAGTTGCGCTATTCTCATCGTCAATCATGATGGGCAAGCGTGACTTTTCTGATCAGATGAAAGAATTCCCGCGATTCCGATTCAGACAAACAAGCAAAAAAATCCCGCTGTAGGTTAATCATGACCTCATGCACTTTTTGCAACGTTTGTTGGCCATCCGTTGTCAGACTTAGCATTTTGATTCTTCGGTTAGATTCACACTTAGAAACCTGCACTAAACCACGCTTTTGCAAATTATCCACCATGCGCTTCGCCACGCTACGCTCGCAGATTACGGCATCCGCTAATGCTTGCTGACTCATTGGCTGAAACTCGTCGATTGCCGCTAACGCACTCGCCATTTCTAAGGTGATCAAACTTTGACGAGATAGCTCTGCCTGTGCACGATTTCGATACATACGTTGCATCACGCCACAAACAAACATAGGGCTATTGTCCAAAACGGTAATAGGGGAAATCTTTTTTTCTTTCATGATTGATTAATCTGGAGCGCACATACACAAAGAGCGCCGAAGCGCTCTTATATTACTAAATTATCAGTAGTATACCTTAGTTCAAGCTATAAGGGCCTACTTTTGGGACTCGGACTCTTGAGCCAACGCCTGTTGTTCTTCAAGTTCTTGTTCTTTTCTCGCTTTGCGGTCAAACAAACGTTCTACCACAACGAAGAAAACCGGAACAAAGAAGATACCCAACAATGTGGCACTCACCATACCACCAAGCACACCGGTACCTACTGCGTTTTGACCCGCAGAACCTACCCCTGAACTGATTGCCAGAGGCACAACGCCAAGACCAAATGCCAATGATGTCATGATGATTGGACGTAGACGAACTCGGATTGCATGCAACGTCGCTTCAATAAGCCCTGCACCTTTTGCGTAGTACTCTTTGGCAAATTCGACAATCAGAATCGCGTTCTTGGTTGCCAGACCGACGGTGGTCAATAGACTTACCTGGAAGAACACATCGTTATCCAAGCCTCGTCCCATCACCGCAAGCACCGCACCAAGCACGCCCAGCGGCACGACTAGCACAACCGCAAACGGTACAGACCAACTTTCATAAAGCGCAGCCAATACGAGGAACACGACCAGAATCGACAACGCGTATAGCATCGGAGCCTGGTTGCCAGATAGGCGTTCTTCATAAGAGATGCCAGTCCATTTCACCTGGAAGCCTTCAGGTAATTGTTTGACCAGCCCTTCAATTTCTGCCATCGCATCACCAGTACTGACGCCAGGAGCAGCACCACCTTGGATATTCATCGCAGGCAAGCCATCAAAACGTTGCAGCTGAGGAGAACCATACGTCCACTCACCATACGAAAACGCTGAGAATGGCACCATGTCACCGTTGGAGTTACGTACGTACCAAGAATCAAAGTCTTTCGGCTGCATACGGAACTCGGCATCACTCTGCAACATCACCTTCTTAACACGACCGCGGTCAATGTAATCGTTGATGTAAGCTCCACCCCATGCAGAAGACAAGATTTGGTTTACATCATCAATGCTCACATTCAAAGCGCGTAGCTTCGCGTGGTCGACATGCACTTGGTACATCGGCGCGTCAGACTGCCCGTTAGGACGCACACCAACAAGGTTTGGATTTTGCGCCGCCATACCAAGTAACTGACCTTGCGCTGCGACCAATGCATCATGCCCTTGGTTCAACGAGTCTTGAAGATAGAAATCAAAACCAGTCGCGTTACCTAATTCTTGGATTGCCGGGGGCGCAAAGGCATAGACCATCGCTTCTTTAATGGTCGAGAAGTAACCCATCGCTCGTCCCGTTAGTGAAGCGGCATCCATTCCCGGCTCTTTACGCTCTGACCAGTCCTTCAAGTTAATGAATGCCATACCCATATTTTGTCCCTGACCCGCGAAACTAAAGCCAGCCACGGTAAATATCGAGTTTACGGCATCTTTTTCTTCTTCAAGGAAGAACTCGCGTACCTTGTCGAGCGTTTTCTCAGTTTGCTCCTGCGTTGAGTTCGGTGGCAAAATCGCCATTGAGAAGACAGTGCCTTGGTCTTCATCAGGTAAGAAAGACGTCGATAGATTAGTAAAGAACCAGCCAGCACCTACGGACAACGCAACAAACAACACCATCATACGACCCGTACGTTTTAATAATCTTGCTACGCCCGATTCGTATTTTGAGGTTAAGGAGTCAAATTTACGGTTAAACCAGCCAAAAAAACCTTTCTTCTCAGACAGCTCGGCATCGCCTTTCTTCAGCAGGGTCGCACACAGCGCAGGCGTCAGGATGATCGCAACCAGTACAGAGAGCGTCATGGCTGCAACGATCGTTATCGAAAACTGACGATAAATAACCCCGGTAGAACCAGTCATAAACGCCATTGGTACAAACACCGCAGACAAGGTCAAACCGACACCAACCAATGCGCCCGTGATCTGGCCCATCGATTTTTTGGTCGCTTCTTTAGGTTCAAGCCCATCTTCGTGCATCACACGTTCAACGTTCTCTACTACTACGATGGCATCATCCACCAGCAAGCCGATCGCCAGAACCATCGCAAACATGGTTAATGTGTTGACACTAAAGCCTGTCGTATACAAAACAGCAAACGTACCGAGCAGTACAACCGGAACCGCAATAGTCGGGATAAGCGTTGCACGGAAGTTCTGTAAGAACAGGTACATGATCAAAAATACGAGAACAATCGCTTCCAGTAGCGTCTTCACCACTTCATGGATAGAGGCTTCAACGAAAGGCGTAGTTTCAAACGGATACGCGATCTTTAAGCCCGCCGGGAAGTTTTCCTGCAACTGCGCCAAACGCTCTTTCACCGCCGTTGCGGTCTCCAGCGCATTCGCCCCAGTCCCCAGAGAAAGACCCAAACCCGATGCCGGGAAGCCATTGTATTGACCCTGGATGTCGTAACTTTCAGCGCCACGTTCAACACGAGCAACGTCTTTCAGGTAGACGTTCGCGCCGCTGGTATCAGACTTAAGAATGATATTTTCAAATTCTTCGACACTACTCAAGCGACTCGCAGAAGAGATGGTTGCGTTCAGCAGTTGTCCTTCCTGTGCGGGCGCCGCACCAAGCTGACCTGACGAAACCTGAGCATTCTGCTCACTGATCGCGCCAGCGACATCAATCGCAGTCAGATTAAACTGGGTCAACTTGAACGGGTCTAACCAAACGCGCATTGCGTATTGAGCACCAAATGCCTGGACTTTACCTACGCCAGAAACACGGCTGATAGGGTCTTGGATATTGGATACAACATAGTCAGCGATGTCATTCTGTGTATAATTTGGATCTTCGGAATACAGAGCGACAACCAACAAGAAAGAAGTATTCGATTTCTCAACCACAATACCTTGGCTTTGAACTTCACTCGGTAACGAGGTCAGCGCCAACTGCAATTTGTTTTGCACCTGTACTTGAGCAATATCCGGATCGGCTTCGCTATCAAAGGTCAGCGTGACCGTCGCGTTACCAAACGCATCACTGCTTGATGAAAGGTAGCGTAAGTAGTCAAGACCAGTCATGTTTTGCTCGATCACCTGCGTAACGGAGTCTTCAACCGTTTTTGCGGACGCGCCCGGGTAACGGGCAGTGATCGTCACCGTAGGCGGCGAAATGGTTGGATACTGCGATACCGGTAAATTCATCAGGGACATGACCCCTGCCAGCATGGTCAGAATAGCCAGAACCCAAGCAAAGACCGGACGATCGATAAAGAATCGTGCCATGATTACTCCTGTTCACCGGTTTGAATGCTTACAGAACTACCCGGCCCTACCTTTTGTAGACCAGCCGTAATCACTTTATCGCCCGCTTTTAGGCCGTCGATAATACGCCATTGGTTATCAACTACTTCAGCTGTCGCTACCGGAGTCGAGACAACTTCGTTGTCTGCGTTAACAACCATGACGGTCGCTTGTCCCCTCGCATCACGAGTTACCGTGTTTTGAGGAACAAGTATCGCTTCAGGGTCCACACCCGTAATTACTGTGGCACGAACAAACATACCTGGTAAAAGCAACCCATCTGGGTTAGGGAATTCCGCACGAAGCGTGACACTGCCGGTGCTCTCATCGACATTCACTTCGACAAACTTCATCGTGCCTTTGTGCGCATAGGTCGAGCCATCTTCTAATTCTAAAGTTACTTCGGCTGACTCGTCTTGCTGGATATGTCCTTCCGCCAGAGCAGATTTCAGACGTAGCAATTGAGCTGATGACTGCACGATGTCGATATTAATTGGATCAAGCTGTTGGATCGTCGCTAACGTGTCAGACTGGTTAGCAGTAACCAAGGCACCAGCGGTGACACTTGATTTACCAATGACACCACTGATAGGAGCCTTAACCTGAGTGTAAGACAAATTGATTTTCGCAGTATTGATGGCCGCTTTTGCTACTAACGCTTGAGCTTTCGCTTCTTTATAAGCCGCTTCCGCCTCATCGAGATCTTGTTGACTGATCGATTTTTTCGAAATTAGGGCACGGTAACGCTTAACCGTTGCAAAGGTGGATTCTTCAGTCGCATTCGCGCGGATCAATTCTGCTTCAGCACTTAATAGAGCCGCTTGGTAGGTTGAGTCGTCAATCTGATACAGAGACTGACCTTGTTCGACAACACTACCTTCTACAAAGTTACGTTCCGAGACAATACCACTCACCTGTGGGCGAACTTCTGCTTCTTTGAACGCACGGCTGCGACCCGGCAACTCTACGGTTAACATTTGACGAACAGGTTCAACCGTCATCACTTCAACTTCTGTTGCCTGTGCGGCACCACCGCCTTGATTCGTACCTTCTTGACTTGGTTGGCATCCAGCCATAAATAGGCTCGACGCAATCAACAGCGATAGCGTAGTTTTACGTCTCATT
Organism: Vibrio sp. STUT-A11; assembly: GCF_026000435.1. Classification (NCBI taxonomy): domain Bacteria; kingdom Pseudomonadati; phylum Pseudomonadota; class Gammaproteobacteria; order Vibrionales; family Vibrionaceae; genus Vibrio; species Vibrio sp. STUT-A11. Next base: position 2,192,270 of record NZ_AP026763.1, read on the forward strand.
AAACATCTCTCTTTCTTACTTTCTCTAAAAACCATTTAGGCACTGAAAATACCTAATAAACTTATGGTTATAGTGGCCAAAGTTACATTTAAAAAATTACTTAGGATGATAATTACCCAGTGTTGTACATACAACAACATTTACACTTCTATACGCTTACAAAATACGTTTGTCTAAAAGGTGTGCTCGAGATCTCAAAATTGGTCATTTTGCGTTGGAAATCACATTTTTCTGTGTGCAATTACAACACTCTAAAAAGCGTCAATTTGATTAAAATATCACCATTGGTTTGTACAAAAATTTGATCCCAAGTCCACAGTTATTTCTTATAAGCTTAAGAAACCGTTCTTAGATAACCAAAAGTAATTTTAGTTAATGCACGAAAAATGACCCAAGTTTGTGCCAGATTCCGTTCGTTTAACAGCTAACGGCATGTTTGAACCTTCAGTCATCCTGAACAACGACGAAGGAGTGTGATTCAGGATCTAATTTTCGAGCACTTTATGACCGAAATTATTTCATTCACTGCTCCGCACGCTACGATTAGATTCCTAGTCTCGCTAGAGCTCGCTGGAATGACACAAATCAAACCGTTAAGCTATTGGCATTAAAAGTTTATGCCTGCGTGCTTATTCTTAGTACTACAAGCCTTGTTAGGATCAATGAACAGATTCTTTTCTTCTTTACCTATCGCTACGCACGGCGAACCTTAGCGACTGAGCGTAGGTGCATCATCCCCACCAACAAGCCCCACAATGTCGCGCTCACACCAAGAAAGCTGATCCCAGATAGAGTGATAAGAAACGTAAACAGTGCAGATTCTCGGTATCCTTCGTCATGAAAAGCCGATTGCAAACACATCATTAACGTCCCTAATAAGGCAAAACCCGCTAAGATTTTGGTGACTTCGTCCGGAAGAGATAAAAAGATCGCCACGACTGTCGTCGCGAACACACCAGCAATCAGATAAAACACCCCAGCCCATATCACTGCGCGGTAACGTTGTGTTTTGTCCGAATCTACTTCTGGTGTCATACAAATTGCGGCTGAAATCGCGGCAAGGTTGACACTAAAACCACCAAATGGCGCTGACAAAATATTGGTGATTCCCGTGCCCATTAAAATAGGTTTCACTGGCGTGTCATATTGATAGCTTTTCATCATCGCAATACCAGGCAGATTCTGAGAAAGCATCGTAATGATATAAAGCGGGATGGATAAGTTCAGCATCGCACTGAGATCTAAACTTGGAGTGACCCACATAGGCTGAGCAATAGAGAGTTCCTCGATGTTGAGCGCCGCGTCTTCCACCGCAACCGCGCAAACAACACCCAGGATAAGAAGTACGAGCATTGCGTACCTTGGCATCGTATTTTTCGCCAATAAAAAGCCAGCAAACATAATTAGAAAGGTGATTGGTGCACCGCTGACTGCCTGAAAGCTGCCCAAACAGAACGGCAGTAAAATAGCCCCAAGCATCGCAGTGCCAAGTTGTGGCGGAATGCGTTCAAGCGCTCGACTCAACGGCGTAATGAGTCCGGTTAATAAGATGAGAACACCGGAAATGACAAAAGAACCGATGACTACCGACAGTTCATACTGCTGTGAAGCAACGACCAACATCGCGGCTCCGGGTGTCGACCACGCGGTCAGTATCGGCGTTTTATAAAACCATGAATAGGCGATGGAGGTTAACCCCATTGTGACGCCCAAGGCTAACAACCAGCTTTCTATTTGATTGGGTGTCGCACCAGCAGAGGTCGCCGCCTGAATGATGATCACCACCGAACTGGTGTAGCCTACTAACACGGCTGTAAACCCTGCTGACAAGTGACTTAAATTGAACAGCTTTTTCATCCTTCGTTCTTCCCTGCTTTGTGATAAAATCTTCGTGCGCTATAACATACAACAAAAAGATAACACTGTGCGCAATAACGCACAACAAGGTATTTAGTTATGAATGAATCCGCATTTAAATCCGAGATCGCTCATCACCTGAAATCTGAAAGGAAAAAAAGAGGATTGAGTCTGGATGCCACTTCAAAATTGACCGGAGTTTCAAAAGCGATGTTAGGGCAGATAGAGCGACAAGAATCCAGCCCGACGATTTCGACACTTTGGAAAATTGCCAGTGGACTGGACACGTCATTCTCGGCGTTTTTTGCTAATGATCCAGAGCTGCGCTCCGCAGATCACGCGTTTCCTGAAGACGCTAAAATGAAAGTAAATACGCTGTTTCCTTATAAAGCAGATTCAGGCTTGGAAATGTTTGAGATCACCCTAACCGGACATCATCGCCAAATGTCTTCCCCACATGGTGTTGGCGTCATCGAACATATTCACGTGCTTAAAGGTGAAATGAATGTCTACTTCAATGATGAATGGCATCACTTGGCAACGGGAGATAGCATTCGCTTTTTTAGCGATCAACCGCATGGATACGAAGCAGCGACTGAGACCACAACGTTTCAAAACATCGTTTGCTATCCAAAATAACGGTCTATATTGAACGTTGATTGGAACGAACCTCCCATTCAGGCACTTAAAAGGGCGACAGAAAGTGTATAGGTCTCAGATTAAAGACTACATTTTAGATGCCGATGCCCCAACCAGTTCCCCTAAATATGGTGTCACTGGCAACGAATAGTTGGGCTTTATTTCTTCCTGTGTTTAGCCAGAGCGTTGATGCTCTGGTTTCTTTTTGTCTAGGGTTATTAGCTGACGAACCGTCTGGCACATATTGAACGCTAAGTCACGGCGTATGCTTTCGGCGTCATGCAGTACCCGAGCTCGGTTTGCGCTGACATAAATACACTCAGGCCTGCTGATAGACACCTTTTGCATTTCTGCATACAAAACTTCTGCCTGAGACGCGAGCAACTCACAGTGTGAATGCCAATTGCAGCAATGGTTAGAGTGATAAATCATCAACGATAGCGCCATTTTTCCCTTCTCGTTTGACTCGGTACATCATCTGATCGGCACGAATCAGCAACTGTTCAACGTCGTAACCTATATTTAAAGACGTACTTACACCAATACTAGCGCCGACAGAAACGAAGAAATCATCATTGATTTCGATACATTCAGTAAACGCACTTTCTATGTCACTCAAAATAGAAGGCAGAACGGAAATATCTTCCAACGAAATCGCCACAACGAACTCATCGCCACCCCAACGAGCGATGATGTCATTCGGGCGTAAGATACTTCTTAAGCGAGAGCTCAGTTCCTTCAAGACAATATCACCCGCCTCATGACCATGCTCATCATTCACGACTTTGAAATCATTTAAATCCAGCCATATCATGACTAGATGCGCACCACTTTCTTCCGCCGATAGGCACAATTCTCTAAATCGGACATCTCCACCACGTCGATTGTAAATCCCCGTCAGTGCATCGTGCGTAGCATTGTAGACAAAGGCTTTTTCTTTGTGTGCACGATCCGAGATATCGTAAACCACAAGTTCAACAAAACGCTGTAAATTTTGCTTTTTCTCATGATCTACGCGTGAACATATCACTCTCAACCAAACATCTTCTTTGCGGTTTAAGCGGAAATCTTTAAACGCACTGGGGCTCTCCTCACGGACGTCTTTTAACAGTGATTCAAACTCTTTCTTATCGTCAAAAAGATCAAGCAGTGCCACTTCATTCATGTGTGGCTCGCCATACTGAAAGATCGCTTTAAATGACGGGTTTGCCAAATAAACCTGATTACTGTCATCTATCAACGCAATGCCTGCATGAGAATGCTCAAAGATGATCCTAAATTGACGCTCCAGTTTGAGAATTTGTTTATTTTTCGCCGCTTCACTACGATAAAAGTTAGAGATTCTGTTCATCAGACTGTGAGTGTTTTGAGCCAGAAAGCCAATTTCATCACTTGACGAAACTTGAATAACGTTCTCAGATAAAGGCCCATCAACGGGCGCGTGGCGGATTTGTTCTAACAATTGATTTAACGGACGAGAGACAAGTTGACGGAAGATCACGAACACACAAAGCAGGATCGTCCCCACCAAAAAGGACTGCCAAATAACCAAAGAGATCCCTTTATCACGAGCCTGCTGGTGAATGTAGACTCGATTGAGAAAAACCTCTAATGTGCCGAGCTTTGCCCCACCAAACGGGGGTGTTAAAACTTCTACGATATCGCTCTTATCTCGTGATATCTCACCACTAATCACAAGCGTGTCTTCATCGACACTAAAGCGTACACCTTTTATTTCAGGATTACCTACCAGGCTGGCAGTAATATCTGATGCGAGATCGATATCCGACAAATACGCGGCCATGGATGCGTTATATCGGATCATTGAGACCAACCGTTGCACACGCTCCTGAGCCAGTTGCTGAACTTCGCCGTACGTATATTGGTAACTGATAAAGCTGGTGATGGGGATAAAAATGATGGCAACAGCAAATATCAATGCCAACAATTTGAATCCTATCCGGCTATTGATCCACTGATAGAACGAAAACAACTTTGACATCGATATTCGAATCTCCATAAGTGTCTTTGGGCACATAACCAATTGCGTTAGAATTATCAGCGACAAGCTTGACGATATCATGCTCTCGGGGAACCTGCATTGGCGGTGTAGCTCGGCCACTAAACATCAGCCTTGCCCAATACGCATTGACTTCGCTTAAAGACATATCCACCAACGAGTGATAAAACGCTTTGCGAACCAGAGATGCACTTGGCGCATCGAGTTTCACTACTGCTCCTCCACTAGGAAAGTAAGGAGAACGTCCCATAAAAAGATCGACCAATTGCTGTTTTGAGATGGTATTGAGTGGGTTATCTCGATTCACAATGACAGCCAAATCCTGGCTCCATGCGCGTATCGGCATGCTGCATGACAGTATAAATAGTAGAACGAGAACTCTTTTCATAGGCGTCAAAATATAAAGCTCACACCCAAGGTGAATACGTTTACTTGCTCGTCACTCGTACTATCGCCACCTTCCCATAACATAGATTTGCCCGCAGACACCCAACTATGATCCCATTGTCCTTTTATGGCAATATTTGTGGCCACGTCCCAACGAACGCCCAGTGAAACCGAACTTTGCTCAACATCACTTTCGCTCAGAGCAATCTGTAAGTAACGGCGAAGAGACTCAGGCAACTGAGCATTAGCCGATTCGGGATGATGAGTCGAGTGAGTGTGAGCGACTAACCCATATAGAGCCATATTATCGAAGCGTTTAACAACGCCTGTATAGGCAGCAAACGAAGGCAATAATGTGGCTAACTCGAGCTCCATATAAGAGGCTTCTGCCAACCATTTCCAAGTCGCATTTCGATACTCAAACCCAGTGGTAAAGTATTGAATCGGCGAGCGATCCATTGCGAACTGAGCCATGGTTTCAGGCATACCTGGCAAGTGAGAACTGTCTGCAAGGAAGCTTCTCAAATCCACACCAGAACCATGGACAGAAGCGAGCTCTGTCCGGGCGTATCCTGCTCGATAAGTGAAACCACCGTTTTCATAGTGAAGTGAAGCTCCGGTAAACGGAACCAGCTCGAACTCAGACTCACCAGTTTGGTATTTGAACGTACTGCCCGAACGGCCATAAAAAATCTTCGCAGAGAAGTGACCATGTTTAAGCGAACGGCGGTACAGAATCTCAGCGCCATCATAGTGATAAAAAGGAATCGTACCGTAGAATTCAACTGGCGGGCGCACCCAGTCGTAGGCATAGCTGATATTTCCGACATCACCTATCAAAGTAAGATCACTGCCGATTCTGCCAACACGCACATTCCATGTATTATTAAAGTCATAACTGACGTTTGCCCACGTTACGGCTTCATCCAGGCTATTGTTGACTCTGTCTTTACCGACAACCTGAATCGAAGCTTTTAATGCATCCGTGAACTGAACGTCCGTTTGTAACCCGATAAGGGAATCTTGGCTTAAACTCAACTGCCTAGTTTTGCCCTCTTGCGTGATATCCCGACGAAAGCCCAACGTCTCTGAATCGGAATATGCGCCACTTAACGAACCAAAACCGCGAAACTCCACCATATCAGTACCAGAGTAGCTGATTGAAGGAACAATCAATGCCCCTAGCAACACTCCCCGTAACTGTAACGTCATGGTTACTCCCTTACCCCAAAAGACTCGCTGCACAACCACCACCTGAGCTAAATAAGCAATCTCATCACTGATGGCTATGAAAAACCTATAAATAGTACATTAGTTTGTAAAAATTTGAAGACAATCAATCTTATATATCAAGAATATTTATATAAGTCGTACAACAAGGGCATGAGATAAATCAATGGCAGGTTTTAAAACAATAAAGGCACAGGCACAGGAGCTTAATGCCAATCGCTTAACGGTTTTATCTGCGTCATTCCAGCGAGCTCTAGCGAGACTAGGAATCTAATCGCAGCGCGCTGAGCAGTTAATGAAATATTTCGGCCATAAAATGCGCGGAAATTAGATCCTGAATCACACTCCTTCGTCGTTGTTCAGGATAACTGGAGGCTTAAAGACGCCGTTAGCTGCGAAACGAACGGCATTTAGCCACAGGAGCTGGGGTTTTCCATGCGATCCTCAGGGTAACGTATCAAAAAGACACGATGACCACATTCGAACATTTATCCATTCCACCAGCTCAAGCAGTATCCGCATATGTGCCCGTTGTAATATAAGGAATCACCTAGCTCGTTGTAGGCAACCACTTGATAATTAAGTGATCTTTCAGATTCTCACCCCGCGTCATTATACGTGGTGACATTCACCCCAACGTCAGTCTAGGATAGATTTTGCTTATCGCGTTCTTACTACCACTCAGACACTAAAAGACGGTTCTTCACTCCTCTGACTTGTAACCCCATAGCTTCGAATACTGCTTCAAAGTCAGCACATTGAGGAGGTAAGTTAGGCAAAGAGAGTGACGCTTCGGTAAAAAAACGCTGTCGATGTTGTTCGCTGTCCCCCCACGCTAACAACCACCATTCCAAAATGCGACGTTTAGAATGGTTTAATCGTCTAGGTGTCGGTATTCGATCACTTTTACTTCGATTCTCTTTGCTCGTCGTTGGCAGCAAGTTCCACCTATCATTATTTGGCCAAAATGTGAAAGGCAGGCAGTGATCCACGTCATATTTATCTTTCAACACGGTATCGCTCCAAGCACTCGTAATATCCGCCCCCGCCTCTCTCAACTCCTCAACACGTTTGCGAACATCTCGCGTATCACGGGACGCATCGATCCAAACAAGGCAATCATGATAAGTTTGCAATGAGATACCACGTGTACGATTGAGCTCAAAACGCTGCATTTCTTTAATCCACTGATTCACCACCAACGGTTCAATCCATGAATGATAAACACGAAAGCACTCCCATAGCTTTTCATCCAAAACAAACTGACCATAGCTAGAGAAGAATTCGTTATCTAAAATGATCGCATCGGAACGTTTACGACGGGTCGCTGGCGGATGAATATCAAATAACCTATTATGTTTCTCACCTTGATAGATAAAGGTGACAGGTCCTGCTTTTATGGTGCTCAATGTATGTGTAAAGAGCTTTTGAATCGCACGAGCTTCATACCCAAAAAACAAAGCACCAATACATAAATCATCAGCGGCTAAATGTTTGAGCTGATTCCAACCATCATCTTTCACAAAGCCTAGGCCTTTGCTGGTATTTGAGTTCTGCTGAATGCCATGCCCCTCAATATCAATATCGACGAGACGTTTGAACTGCCGAACCCAATAGAGCGCAACGAGCCCCGCTGGAAGGGCAATTGTGCCATCACTGCGGTCCAATACTGATCCGGGATAAGCATCAGCTATGCGCAGCAAAGTCCTTAATAGCGCTAGTTTGTAGGTCGCAGATTTGTTGTCGTTAACAATTATTCGACGTACAGTATTTAAGTTACCGGAGCCATCATCGGGTAAATTCAAAACAACGGTTTGCCAATGAACATCATTGCGCTGCAAGGTATCTCGACTATCTGAGACCAACTGAACTTGCAGAGCATGATCTTGCGCTAACCGTTCTAAATCCTCAACCGATACTGGATAACTTTGGCGACCGTCACTAAAATCACCGTGACGAAGGCTAATCACTAGCTTACCGTTTGGCGCTAACATGTTTGATAGTTTACGAAAGGCTCTCTCACGATGGGACACGGCTAAGTGCATCCAAACGGCACTCACCAATATCAGGTCAAAACGCATACCGAGCGTGACAGTATGTTCAAGGACAGGTAAGGAGTCATTCAGCCAAGTCACATCTGAGCCGGTGTTTTCCTCACCTAGTTCTCGCAAAGGTTGGCTCGGTTCAATAGCAATCACATCACAGCCATGCTCACTGAACCACTTCGCATCTCGCCCAGACCCAGCGCCAACATCCAGAACATTAGCGCCTTTTTCTGGCCAATACTGCTTCCAAGACTTGTGCACAGACTCAAATGCAAGAGAGTCATACTGCTTAGCTAGCTCTACAGCGTTTTTATTGTAATAAGAGATATTAACAGACATAAACCAAGCCATCGTACACCACTCAATGATGATAATTAGCTTGGTTGCATAAGACGATTAAGTATTAATAAATAATGAGTTATTGTGACTTTTATCACAATAAGTTATCGAGATAGGTGGCGCTACGTAGTGACTTTCTGATTTTCAGGTACAAAAAAAGACGCCCTAGGACGTCTTTTTTTAAGAATGTGGCGGTGAGTGAGAGATTCGAACTCTCGATACGTTGCCGTATACACACTTTCCAGGCGTGCTCCTTCAGCCACTCGGACAACTCACCGAATCAAATTGTGGTTAGCATCATTGGCTAACGAGGCGCTAATTTAATGATTATGTGCCCTATGGTCAAGGCTAAACATGAAAAAAAGCTCCGTTTTTCTGTTGTTTGCTCACTAAGTAACTAAATTGAACAAAACAGTGTCAATTAAGCGCCTTGGTAGTAGCCAGGAACCCGAAACCAACGGCGGCACATGTCTAAGAAATAACCGTAAAGTACACCCATCCCGCAAGATACAACAGCATTACTTGCTACCGCTGTGATGATCTGATCGGTTGATGCACCAACCGCTAGTAGAATACCCGCGTAAACTGGAGATTGGAAAAGCACGTACGCGATAAGATCAGACACGTTTTTCATAAATGAAGACGGTGAAACTCTATGGCCTTGACGTAATACCCAATCACGGAAAACACCATACGGCCAAGCAATAGCAATGTTAACCGGTATCGATAATGTGCGTGATGCCAGAGACTGTTCGAATGTCATTCCTGAAATCAAAATCTCGATAATCATCCCTGTGACAAAGCAAAAAACCACCATAGCAAAGGTATCCGCTGCGGCATTACGAATACAAAATGGTCCACGAGACTTCATTTAGCAACCTCTAAAATCAAACACTGCAATTAATAGAAAAATAAATACGATTAACTACACATTAGCTAACCATCCAGATTATATCGCTATTAAATCACAACAATTGTAGTTTATGGTTCTATTTTTAAAATAAAGATGTAAATTTATAACCAAAATTTGCAACGAAAGTAGTTTAATGCACCTATTTGGACAAAAACTGCACTTTTATGATCCAAAATGGCGTAAAAAACCAAAAATTCTCGGTATTTAAGGGAGTTAGAAGTGGATAAAAGGTAATTTTGCAGAACAAAATCTGGCACCAGCAGCAAAAAATAAATTGCTTATGCTACCTGTATGGGACAATTCAGAACTTCCCAAATTTTTAGTTAGTCGGCCGATAAGCAACAATGACCAACGTGCAGGAAAGTGAAGTAGGTTAGGGAGAGGCAAGCATGACAGTTAGCGCATCGATATCCGCAGGCTCAGGGGCCACCTGACGTTTCAAATTACTTTCGATACGTGCAGTGATTTGGGCAAGTTCTTCATTAGAATGCGGTGTAATGTGCTTAATGATGGCTGAAAATACGTCCAGTGCTTGATGAAGGTCGCCATTATCAAGAGAAATATAGAAGCTAAGTAGCAATGTGTCCGTGTTTACTTGGTGAGGATAGTTAGCCTTTTGGCTCTTCGGGTCTTGATACTGATAGAGTAAGTCTGCATGGCGGTATAGCGCGTCTTCGAGTTCCGATACGACCACTGGCTTGGCAATGATATGGTTCACCCCAGCTTCCGTCATCAGTTGTTGTGTCTCTTTAAAGACATCTGCTGTACAGCCAAAGATGAGAACTGACTTTGTTTGTGAATCCATTGCTCTGATGGCAGATACCGCACCAATACCATCTAATACAGGCATATGGTTGTCCATCATTATTAAGTCAAACTGCTGCTTTCTAACTTGCTCTACGGCTAACTGACCATTTTCAACTCTTGTACATTCAAACCCCTTGGCGCACAAAAACGTTTCCATGATCATGGCATTAGTGGTGTTATCTTCTGCGATTAACGCCTGTAAACCAGTGCAGTCCAGTTTGTGTTTAAGAGCCGATCCCGTTTTGTCTGGCTCGCAGGGCGTCAACTCAAGCTCTACGGTGAACGTGGTACCAACGTTTTCCCTACTTTCAACCAAAATACAACCGCCCATGTGTTCAGCGATCTCTTTCACAATCGCCAATCCTAGCCCTGTCCCGCCAAAGCGTCTGGTTGTTGAAGATTCTGCTTGCTCAAATGGGCGGAAGATCCGTTTCTGAGCCTCTTTAGGAATCCCGATGCCAGTATCTTTAATCGCAATACTCAGTTTGGTTGCACTTTGAGTAATATGCTCGCTTAGTCTGACCTCTACTTCACCCTGGTCGGTAAACTTGATCGCATTGTTTAACAAGTTGAATAAGATTTGGCGTAATCTTGCTTTGTCGTTGTTATACCACCGCCCGGATGGTATCTGTGAAACGACACGTAGCTGTAAGCCCTTCTCTTCGCACAAGGTGTGATACACACTTTTGATACTGCCAATGATCGATTCAACCGGAAATGGTGAATTAGAGAACTCGACATGACCCTGCTCGATTTTTGAGTAATCTAGAATCTCGTTAAGCAGTGTCATCATGTGATCGCCTGATTCATATAGCGTGCTTAACTGCTTTCTTTGCTCATCGGTTAGTTTAGTTTTCAGCAATATTTGGGCGGAACCCAAAACACCGTTCATTGGTGTACGAATTTCATGAGACAAGGTCGCCAAAAAGGCTGTTTTTGCATTGGTTGATGCCTGAGCTTTTACCTTTTCATGTTCCAAGTAAATAGTCTTTTCATTAAACTTATTGATGAGGTGTCCTATCTCGTCTTCACTGTCGTAATCAATATTGATAATCCCACCTGTTTTTGAGTCATCAATCTTTGCAGCTATCCTGACAATAGGCTCAACGATATAGCGGTTAAGTAAGTAATAACCAACCAGTACACACAGCAGCAAAAACGGAATGATACCGCTCTCGACACTCATCACCTGAGCAAAAACCTGATCGGCAACGCGCTCTTTCGCATTCACCACTTCCATTCGCCAGTTAAACTCGCCGAAGTGAAGCTCACTAATATACACCCCATCTCGCAACTGAAAATTGTGTTCGATAATCGCGTTAGATTCAGCATCGCGAATGATAACGCCCAACGAATATTGATTGGTGTGCTCTCTAATAAACTGGAACAAAGCCTCTAAAGCAAGATCCACCGTTGCGACTCCGGCGAACTCACCGTCTCTATAATAAGGGGCGGAAGCGGTGATCATTTGAACATGGGTAAAAGTATCAATGTAAACCGAAGACCAAAGAATGGAACCTGATGGTGCATTGGCAGCAACGACGTACCAGGCTTCCTTATCATATCCTTCCGATTCAGGGTTATTGTACGAATGAATTTGGTCAATACTCCCTTCCTGATTCTTGTTGAAAAACAGGCTGGTATATTTACTCTGGTTGGCATGTTGCTCAGGCTTTGGCCACAGACCACCACTGACAATCATGTCACCACTCAAACGCAATATCTGAGGAATAGTGGTACTGAAAGAATCGGTTTGTTTTTGGCTCTGAGCTAACCCTACGAGGCTGTTAAGGACGCTGGTTGAAGTAAGCAGTGGTTCTTTAATCTGAGAAGCTAACAGCTGGGTTCGTAAGTTAAGGTTTTGTTCTAATTTTTCACGCACTGGCGGCTCAAGCACCAAGTACACCACCGAACCAACCGTAGCGATAAAAAAACACAGGTATAGCGTCAGTGCAAAGATACTTTTTCTTCTCAGTGATGAGCGAATTTCCATAGGTCGAAACAAATAACCCCTGATATCGATTTATCATTCATTGATTGGTAAGATGGCCGCAACCAACCAGCCCATGAACAAATGGTATTCTATTTTGAAACTACAAGACATTCTTTCTCTTCCAGAACTTGATGGAAAACTACTAAACCTAGCGAAAACTCAAGGCTTTGTAACAGCAATGGCCTCTGCACCAAATGTATTGATGCCTCAAGAGTGGCTACCATTCTTGTGGGGTGGCGAAGAGACAGCGCCTTTTAGTGATGGCGAACAGTTAGAACTGTACATTGATGAAATTGTACAGATGTGGAATGAAACTCGACCTGCACTGCTTGACGGAACCTGGGGTTGGCCTGAAGGCTGTGCGCTGGATGAACAAGACATCGTAACCACCACCACTCGCGATTTCTGTGAAGGGGTATTACAAGGTTGGCAGTTAGCACGCGACGACTGGGAAACACTGATGCCAGAAGAGAGCGAAGATAACGCGCTACTGGGTGGTGTGCTGCTTTCTCTGACGATGCTTTACGATCCAGAAACCACCATTGAAACGCTGGCAGAGCAAGGTATGGAAGGGCTTGAGCAATTCGAAGAGATCTTCAATGCAATGCCAGTCATGCTTTGCGGTTTGACGCAACGCGGTGTGACGCTAGCTGAAGAACAATAATCCATTCTCATTAAGCCGCTGACCATCAGCGGCTTTTTTGTATTCCGCTTACCCAACTATCGAAAAAGCACTCGCTGCATCGACATTTAATTAGGTAAATAATTCATCCCGTTCGTCCATGTCACTATTTTGTAAAAACAATATTACAATCCCTTAGTTTCTTTGTTAGTATCTGCGCCCCATTTTGGTTAATTGAATGTTGTGATGCAGATAACGACAAACCGGCAAATAAAACAGAAAGTAATGGCGATCTACGTCATTGCCGCTGTGCTGTTTCAGATATATTTGCTGGCGACAATGGCTCTCAACCCATCACAAGTTCATAACAAAAACTGGCTGTCTGAAGCTCAGGGAGAAAAGATTCTACTCTGCACTGCAGAAGGCTTTAAGTGGGTGGACATTAAAGATCTGATTGAAGATAACACCATGGGTTCACCTTCAAACACAGACGTCCATGACCCTCTTAAGTTCAGCTGTCCGCTATTAGACGTATGCCAGTTTTCAATCTCAGTGCTTGCGATGGTTATTGCTGCTATCGCTCTATGGCTGTGCCGAGTAACAGCGCCCTTTGTCAACTACTTGCACATCCATTGCCAACGCAAAATCTACCTATCATTAGCGCCTAAGCAATCTCCACCAACGGCTTTCCTTGCCTAGTCCGGCTCTCATGCCGCACACCTAATTTATCCAAAACAATTAACGATACCCGCCTTTGCCACAAAGCTGCGGGAGGCATTGGTACGTCTGAATAACCATCGACGTCCAAGGAAAATTATTAGAAAGGAAAGTCCATGTTCAACAAAGCACAAGCACCAAAAGCTCTCATTACTGCACTTAGCTTTGGCTTACTCACCGCATGTAACGGCGGTTCTAATTCAAGCTCGGCTGCAAAAGCTGAGCCTGCGATTGAAAATGTTACCCTCGAATTTGCGGCACGTGTTGGCCAGCAAGATATCCAGTGTCAGCTAATGGACTCTGCGATCGCCGGAGTGACGAATGCTCACCCGGAATTTAAAGATGTACGCATGTATATCTCTGAAATAGAGTTGATTGATGATAATGGCACTGCTACCCCACTTGATCTTATCCAAGATGGTAAGTGGCAATACCAAAATGTCGCGCTTCTGGACTTTGAGAGCGGTATCGATAGCTGTGCAAATGGTAACCCAGCGCTGAACCATCAAATCACAGGGCAAGTTCCACAAGGCAACTACACAGGTATTCGCTTTACGCTCGGTGTGCCTACAGAGTTAAACCACGTTGGCATTGATGGAGATGATGCAATCTCTCCACTTGATGTGATGGGGATGAACTGGAGCTGGCAAAATGGGCACAAACACCTGCGTATGGATGTAGATGGCTGGAATATCCACTTGGGAACAACGGGTTGTGAAGTGATTGACGCTGAAGCCGAAACCATTGATTGCGATTCATCTCGACCGAATCGACCTCGCTACCAGTTTGCTAATTTCAACCCTTCCACTAACGTTATTGTGTTTGATTACCAACGTCTTGTGGCAAACAGTGATATCACATTTAACACTGCTGACACTCCGCTGGGCTGTATGTCATCCAGTGTCGATCCAGAGTGCCAAGGCGTGTTCGACAACCTCGGCCTTGATTTAGAAACTGGTAAATGTACTGCAGGTGATTGCAGTAGTTCTCAATCCTGGGTATCGGTGGAGTAAGCCCTATGTCAGCAAACCATAAGTTCGGTTTGCTGGCATCGCTCACGATATTTGCGATCGTAGGCTGTGACAGCGAATCGAGTTACAACGCAACACCATCAAACTCGGTGAATGAGTTTGGTTTTGACTTTCAAACGGGCTCTCTTCCTCAACCTAAAGAACCAGCGGATAACCCGGCAACAGAGGAAAAGTTTCAACTTGGCAGGCATCTGTTTTATGACACCAAGCTTTCTGGTAACCAGACAATGTCATGCGAGTCCTGCCACCAGCAAGCCCTAGCGTTTTCCGATGGGGTAAAACTACCAACAGGTTCAACAGGTGAAGTGCTGCATAGAAATTCTCAAACATTAACCAACGTTGCCTATAACGCGTCTTACACTTGGGCGAACCCAGTTTTAAAAGAGATTGAACAGCAGTTGGTGATTCCACTCTTTGGAGAGTTTCCTGTCGAACTGGGCATTAACGACTCAAATCGAACCGAGATTCTGCAACGCTTTGCGACTGATGTCAGGTATCAAAACTTGTTTAATGCCGCGTTTCCCGACCAGCAGGACACGGTGACCTTCCCTAACATCATCAAAGCACTTGGTGTGTTTACTCGCGCATTGATTTCTAAAGATTCCGATTTTGATCGCGGTACGATGAGCAGTGCTGCGATGCGTGGGCAAGATCTCTTCAACAACGAGAAAACGGAATGTTTCCATTGCCACAGCGGGTTTAATTTTAGTGATTCAACGCTGCACGATGATTCTGTATTCGTCTCTCGGCCGTTCTTCAACACGGGGTTATACAACATTGATTCGGAGGGGAGCTATCCCACTGAGGACAATGGCCTGTTCACCGTAACGCAAGATCCTAAAGACAAAGGTAAGTTCCGACCGCCAACGCTGCGCAATGTCGCGTACACCGCACCATATATGCACGATGGAAGCATCGCGACTCTTGGTGAGGTATTGGATTTCTACGCCAATGGAGGGAGAAATATAACCTCAGGCGAGAATCAGGGAGACGGGCGCAACAACCCGAATAAAAGTGAATTTGTTAAAGGCTTCACGTTAAGCCAAGAGGAAAAACAAGACATGCTGGCGTTTTTAAATGCGTTAAGTGACGAAGTATTCATCTCCAATCCCCGCTATGCCAACCCATTTGTTGAGGAGGATGCGCAATGATTCGTTCACTAACCTTGCTCGCTTTATTGTTTTTTGTGAATCCTCTAAGCGCGGAACCTAAGACAGAACCGAACTTACTAGACAAAGTGAATCTCCAGACCAATATTTTTGCTCAGTTTGGTTACTACCAAACGGACAGAGAGTCTTCCTACGCGATTCCCGGCGTGATAACCGACAATAGTGCTTTCCACTATGAAGAAGGCTTACAGTTTATGCATGGTGAACTCGGCTTTTTGGCCAGCTTAGACAACATTGTGGCGACAAAACTGATAATCGGAAGTCATCATGGTGAATCCATCGAGCTAGAAGAGCTGTGGCTTCAGCCTTATCTGCATCAGGATTGGACGTTACGTGTCGGCCGTCAACTCAGTCAAATTGGTCTATATAACAGTACACATGAGCATGATTGGCGCTTTTTAGATACGTCATTGACTCAGCAAGCCTTTTTGGGTAGCCAATATACCGACGACAGTGTGCAGATATCTTATGCTCAGAACAGTTACGATCTCACCTTCTGGGTCGGACGAGGAAATAACTTCCCAGCGCAATTTGATGACAGTTCCGCTTCACCTTCTGCTTATGGCCTTCATTATCAATGGTTCCATCTTCGTAATGATTACCAACTAAAAATCGTCTCTAGTGCCGCCTACTTTGAAGCAACACAGCGAAGTCAGCAAGAATCCGACGGCCACTCACACTCTCTTGAGGCTTCTGACTCGCTGATTTTTGATGGGGATACCACGTTAGTCACTATTGGTGGCAGCCTAGAGTGGCATGACTTTAATTGGGAACTGGAGTGGATGGGCCAATCTATTGATTCTAAGCTAATCGACTCGCAACAGATCACAACAGAACTAGATGCATTTCAACATGGTATTACCACGCAGTTAAGTTGGCAGTACAACAATCTAGAGCTCGGTGCTCGCTATGACTGGCTTCTGACCGATAACGACGTCACCAATACAAGCGAAGAGATCGAAACAGTATTAAATGCAACAGGCCATACTCCACAGCGATTCAGTGCTATCGCTAACTGGCAGTTTGCCCCATATCAACTGTTGCGATTGCAAGGCAGCTACGAATCCATTTTACAGACCGAACAAGCTGCATTTTGGCTTGTGTATCAAGGCGGCCTGACATGGTTAACTCAATAAATACTAAAGAGATCATTATGAAAAAATACCTTAGCCGCTTCATGTTATGTTTCGCAGCACTGGTCACTACCGTAGCCAGTGCCCATGAATATACGACAAACAGCATTAGAATTGACCACCCCTGGAGTCGGGAAGCACCGCCCAATGCAACCGTAATTGCAGGTTTCTTTCAGCTAAAGAACCTGTCCACCAGAGATGATTTTTTGATTAGCGCTTATACCCCTATCGCCGAGCGAGTGGAGATTCATCAGCATGACATGAGTGATGGCGTGATGAAAATGAAGAAAATCGATAATGTCCGCGTAGGCACAATGAAAAGTGTGATGTTTGAGCCAGGCGGCTATCACTTGATGATCTTCAATCCCGAGCAATCATTCAAACAAGGCGAGCGTTTTCCGATGACGCTTGAATTTAGAAACGCAGGAAAAGTAGACATAGAACTCGCTGTCGAAGCAAACAGTCATACTCATTCACATTAATAATAAAGGAGCCTTTCGATTGGGAAGGCTCCTTATATTCCACTTGGCGAGTCCATCTATTCTCATCAGAACAAAAAGCCCGACGCTACAAAATCACGTGGGGAATATAACGCGCCATATCCTGAGTGACTAAATTGCTGTCCTCACGAATCGAGATACCCGCCGCTCGGTCGTTGACCAGCCAGCTGCCGATTAATGTATGACTGTGTCCAAATTTCGGTAAAGGATGGTATTGCTGAACAATGTTTTTGCTCGATTCATAAGGTCCAGGCGTTTTCACCACGCGCTGACCATTTTTTACGATCTCGATATTCGCCCCTTCACGGGAAAACAGCGGTTTAATCACATAGTCTTTTAAGCTTGCCGCTTTGGGATCAGCGGCAAAATAGGCGGGCAGTAAATTGGGGTGATTAGGAAAGCGTTGCCAAAGTAATGGCAGCAAAGCTTTATTCGAAAGAATGGACTTCCACATCGGTTCTAACCAGTTGACATTCGAGGTTGAGAGATAAGAGCTGTATGCATCCTCAAACATAAATTCCCAAGGGTAGAGTTTGAACATCCAGCGAATCGCTCGGTTGTCCGCATCAACAAACATCCCCTCTTCCGTCACGCCAATATCTTCAACGTAGACAAAAGCCGTTGATAACCCGGCCTCACGTGCGCAGTCTTCAAGATATTGAACGGTGCCTTTGTCTTCTTCGGTATATTTGCAGCAGCTAAAGTGCAGCGTTTGTCCCGGCTGTAGCTTGGCAATCTCAGCGAAGCGCTCGATAAGGAAGTCTTGCAGTATATTAAATTGGTCTGCGCTTTGGTGAATACGCCCTTTATTCACCACATCTTCTAACCACACCCACTGCCAAAATCCAGTTTCGAACAGGGATGTCGGCGTGTCAGCATTGTTTTCTAGCAACTTGGCTGGTCCTGAGCCGTTGTAGGCGAAATCCATTCGTGAATAGAGGGACGGTTCATTGCGTTTCCATGAGGAAGCGACCTGAGACCACATGGCTTCAGGAATTGCACATTGCGTCAGCAATCGTTCACTGCGCACCACTTGGTCAACAATTTCAAGACACATCTGGTGCAGCTCTTCAGTGGGATCTTCAAGATCCTGTTCGATCTGCGCCAGAGTAAACTGATAATACGCGGTCTCGTCCCAGTAAGGCTGGTCGTACATGGAATGGAAGCCAAAACCAAACTGGCGTGCTAGTTCACGCCAGTTTTCTCTTTCTTGAATTTCTCTTCGAAACATAGTGTCAGTTAACCGCCGCGACTACCGGAAACCGCTTTGCCAAAGCCGCCTCGGGACATAGCACGTCCAATTGTACCGCCGCCGCTTTTGTTCAATCGGCTGCTCGCTACTTGTGTCGGTTGGTTGCGATACGAGCCATAGAACTGCCCTGCTCCGTTGTAGTATTTCGACTTATAACGATACATTGGCTCGGAATAGTAGCTCTTGTTGTACCCGCTCAAGTTGCTAAGAGCACGACTGAAAAAGAAACCACTGACAAAGGGAACATAGGAGTGATAGCGAGAACTGTAATAGCAGTCATCTTGGTAGAAGTCGTTCTCACACTCATGCTCTGTGGTATAGCGTGGCGCGTTCTGCTCCGCTCTTGCCATCGCTTCCTGATAGGCAATCTCACATTGCTCGCTGAACCCAGGTTCCGATGACTTGCACTCATCGGCATCAAGATAGATAGCACCTTCGGTCGTTGACTCCTGTGTCGCAAGGTAGAATATACCACCAAAGGCCGCAAACGGGATAAGTCGGCTGATTTTAAAGCGCTTATCCATGGATGAACGTTTAACGTTAGAGCTGCGTTTCATCGTTCCTCCTAATACGTCATGCAGGCGGAATTAAGTACACCCACAGAAACGGATACTGCGGCAAGCACGATACCCGCGGGTACCTCGTTGTTTTCAATCCGCTCTGATACTTTTGGCATCAGAATAAAACGAACAATACCAAACGCAATAAGCTGAGCTAATAACGCGACAACGCCCCAAACCATAAAATCAATGATGCTGACTGAGTTTTTCGCCGCGCCTGCAATTGCCAGACAGTAACCAAGAAAAGCACCACTTAACGCCACCGCTGCCGCGGTATTTTGCTCTTCTTTGATAAGTTGCCATTCATCATAAGGGGTCAGTTTTATATAGACGAACTTGAACGCCAAAACGAAAACAATCGACACTGAAAAATAGAGTAAGAAATAAGGAAAGCCCGCTAACAGGTCTGCGATGATGTGCATTATTTGTCCTTGGTCATTTGGTTCCATGCAAAATCTTCAATACGTTCATCTGCGATATAAAAAAGTTTGCTGTTTGGTGGTACGTCAGTATCTAGGTCCGGGTTTAGCTCAATACCGTCGCCCAGATCGATGGCAATAAGCGTTGCATGGTGATGCTGCTTAATAAATCCAAAGATGTTGTCAATCTTAGTGGTTGGTTGATTGTCAGGATAGATCACGGAGTATTGTGTCATGCCTCTAGTTGAGGCAAGCAATTCCTGATGCAGCGCACTGGAGCCAGGATCCACCGCTGCCTTGGCTAACATTTCAGCGCCAACTGCTGGAATACACTCGGCTTTGGGACAATGCTGGCTCAGTAAACGACCCAGTGCTTCGTCTTTAAAATAGGCGAGCAAATGTGCATTGGGGTTCACCGAGGCACAATACAGTGCGGCGGACAGAGTGATATCATCTGATAAGTTATCGACAATAATACAGCTCGCCTCAGTGATGTTGGCGTTTTTCATCTCCTGCGAGTCGGTATAGCTGGTTACTTTGATAAAGTGAATTTCACCCGGTAGCGGGTTTTCAATATCCGAGCGACTGCACAGTACAACGGGACGTTTTCCTGCTTCTTCATGCTGTAACATACGGATCAAATGCATGGTTCTTGACCCATTCCAGCCCAACAATACGATATGGTTTTCCACTCTTACTCTCCGTTTACCGATAATACCCGCACGCCAATACTCCACAGCAGCCCCTGCCACACGCCCCAAAAGCGCCGCAAACAGGCTCAACCCTCCTGGAATAACAAACAAGACCACAACCCACTTACCTAAGTCCGTCACCGGAGAATGGTCACCATAACCGACCGTACTCGCTGTCACCATCAGGTAATAGATGAAGCTAGAAAAGTTTTCCGTGAGTTCTGCCTCGCCCGCCAGAACCAATAGCCCCCATGAAAGCGCGATATATAACAGGCTAATAAAAAGAAGGTTGCGGGTGCTTAGCTTAAAAACGTGCGAACTTAACCACTTTTTGACGACCAGCCACACTGCCATAAGTATTCAGTCCCTAGATGCTTTACGTCTTTCAATAGTAACCTATTGATTGTAAGACACAAAAAAACCAGCCATATTCGGCTGGTTTTTGAGATTCATCTTAAGGTAATGCGAAAAAACTACGCGTTACCCTTTACCTGCATGTTAAGCTGCTCTGCGAAATCTAACATGCGGTTGAGTGGGATAAGAGACTTCACGCGAAGCGCTTCATCAACAAAGATTTCATGCTCTTTACCACCTTCACGAAGCGCTTGCTCAATCGCTTTCAAGCCGTTCATCGCCATCCAAGGACAATGAGCGCAGCTACGACATGTTGCACCAGCGCCAGCAGTTGGGGCTTCGATCAACTCTTTTTCAGGAACAAGTTGCTGCATCTTAAAGAAGATGCCTTTGTCTGTTGCCACGATCATTTGCTTATGAGGCAGCTCTTTCGCGGCTTTGATAAGCTGACTTGTAGAGCCAACAGCGTCCGCCAATTCAACCACACTTGCTGGTGATTCTGGGTGAACAAGAATCGCAGCGTCTGGATAAACGCTCTTCATTTTGCGTAGCGCGTCGGCAGAGAATTCATCGTGAACCACACATTCGCCTTGCCATAGCAGCATGTCTGCGCCAGTTTTGTTCGCAATGTATGAACCCAGGTGACGGTCAGGACCCCAGATGATTGGTTTGTCTTCTGCATCCAGGTGTTCAACGATTTCAAGCGCAATACTTGACGTGACAACCCAGTCTGCACGAGCTTTAACCGCTGCAGAAGTATTGGCGTAAACTACGACCGTATGGTCAGGGTGAGCATCACAGAACTCACTGAATTTATCCGCAGGACACCCAAGGTCAAGAGAACATTCCGCCTCTAACGTTGGCATTAGAATGCGCTTTTCTGGAGTTAGAATCTTCGCCGATTCGCCCATAAAGCGAACGCCACCGATGATCAATGTGCTTGCCGGGTGACGGTTACCGAACTTCGCCATTTCTAGCGAGTCACCAACAAAACCGCCAGTCTCTTCAGCCAACGCCTGAATTTCAGGATCGGTGTAGTAGTGCGCGATAAGGACGGCATCTTTTTCTTTGAGCAGCTTTTTAATGCGCTCAATGTAAGACGCTTTCTCGTCTTCGCTCAACGGAACAGGTTTTGGCGGGAATGGGTAAACAGTGTCGATTTTATCTAGTATATGGCTCATTGCTCTTGCTCTACGCAACTTCCTTTAATCCGCGTATTGTAACCTCGTTAATTTTCAAAAACCAACCCATAGCGAGGATTTCTGGAGGTCTAGCCGTATATCTTTGTTCCAATTAACACTTATTAACTTAATACGTAGGGCCAATAAAAGAAAAAGGAGCCAGAAGCTCCTTTTAGAAATAATCAAACATAGTGGTTACAGCTTAGCGCCTGCAATTTTCGCTGAGGCACTATTTGGGTACTCATCGACCACTTGCTGATAGAACTTCTTCGCCTGCTCAGCATTGTTGTTACGCTCAGCGATATCGCCTAGCTTCACCAATGCATCAGCTCGCTTGTTAGAATCTTTGTAAGAAACCACTGCAACAAAGCTTTTCGCGGCTTCTTTATCCTGCTTCTTAGCGTAATACAATTGGCCTAACCAATAATGTGAGTTTGCTGAGTAGGTAGAGTCAGGATAATCCTTCTGGAATTGCTGGAATGCGGCAATTGCGCCAGCGTAATCACGCTTTTTGAGGATAAGATCCACCGCGTCTTGGTAAGCCGTTTGCTCATCAGCATTCGGCGTGTACTGACCGCCTGTTTCTGCTGGCTGCGTTTCTTGAGAAACGGGAGCTGACTTCATCTCACCACGCATACGATCAAGCTCAACGAAAAGCTCTCTCTGCCTCTGAAGCATTTGCTTCATTTCATGGTTGTTTCGTTCCAACTGACCTCTTAGGTCACTGATCTCTCGTGACATTTGGTCAATTTGCTCTTGCATTTGGAACTGAAGACGGCTGCGACTTTGCAGTAGACGTTCTAATCGCTGAACATCCGTTTCGGATGAGCGACTTGAAGATGTGCTGTTGAGATCAGATACTGGAGCTGGTGCAGCGAACGCAAAGCTCGCTGCACTTGCCAGTAACGTAAGCGCAACAGCGCGCTTAGTGTTACTGAACAACATGAGGATTCCCTCGAATTAGTATACTAAAACCGCACGACGGTTTTTAGCGTAAACGTCATCAGACTGGCCCAGAAGAAGTGGCTTCTCTTCACCGTAGCTAACGATTGAAATTTGGTCTGCCTGAACACCTAACGCTTGTAGGTAGTTTGCAACTGCTTGTGCACGACGCTCACCTAGCGCGATGTTGTACTCTGGAGTACCACGCTCATCAGCGTGACCTTCAATAGTTACGCGTAGAGATGGATTTTTGCTTAGGTAAGCCGCGTGAGCTGCTAGCATCTCTTCGTAATCACCAGCAATTGTTGAGTTATCGAATGCAAAGTAGATAGTTTGAGTTTCGCGTAGTGCTTGTTCTTTTAGCTCTTGCTCTGTTAATTGACCCGCTTGATCCATAGGCGATACGACTGTTGTTTCAACAGCACCGCTTTGGTTAGTTGCATCACCAGTGCTTGAAGCTGCGTCGTCACTTGAGCTACACGCTGTCATAGCCATAACTGGAAGCGCGATCATTAGCCCTTTTAGAACCTTGTTAAGTTGCATCTTATTTTCCTTTATTAATCTATCTTATTATTACAAAAACGGTGACCACGCAGGCGCTCTTACACGTCCATTTGTCGCAGGTAATCTCGCTTTAAATCGACCATCAATGGAAACCATCGAAAGTACGTTTTTCTTATTGTACATGGAGCTATATACAACCATGCCACCGTTCGGAGCAATACTTGGAGACTCATCAAGTAAGGTCTTGGTAAGGACTTGAAGAGCGCCCGTTTCTAAATCTTGTTTTGCCAAGTTAAAGCCTGAATCACTGCGATTCACCATTACCAGGAATCGGCCGTCTGGCGTGATTTGACCACTCAGGTTCTGACTACCTTGCCAAGTTAAACGATTTGTATCACCGCTGCCCAAATCTACTTGATAAATCTGAGGTTTTCCACCCCTATCCGATGTGAAAACTAACGATTTTCCATCTGGGTGCCAGAACGGTTCTGTATTATTTGATCTGCCACGCGTAATTTGTGTGAGCTGGCGAGATCTCAGGTCGAATGTGTAGACCTGTAATGACCCCGTCTTCGACAGAACAAGTGCAAGTTTGCTGCCATCAGGCGAGAATTTAGGTGCACCGTTATGACGTGGGTAAGAGGTGATCTTTTCACGTTCGCCAGTGTAGATGTTCATGATATAAATTTCAGACTGACCATTTTGAAAGCTAACATACGCTAACTTTTGGCCATCTGGTGACCAAGACGGTGACATCAGGGGCTGTTTAGAGCGAAGTACCAAGCGCTCGTTATAACCGTCGTAATCAGAAACACGCAGTTGATATGGGAAACGTTCTGTGTCACTCACTACCACATAGGCGATTCGGGTCATGAATGCGCCGCGGTCACCCGTCAGCTGCTCATAAACCAAATCGGAAATACGGTGCGCGTATTCACGCATACGAGATGCTTCTACGGTCGCGACTTTGTTGAACAACACATGGTCTTTAGATAGCACCAATTCGCCATCACTGCCTAATGCTTTACCCTGACCACCAGTTAGCTGACCACGAACAACATCAACGAGCTGGTAGTTAACCACGTAGTTGCCCTGCTCATTTTGAGTAATTGAACCTGTCAGTAAGGCATCAACCCCCAGGTTGGTCCATGAATCAAAGTTAACCTCAGATTCATTAAAAGGCGTCTGTGGCATTTTATTGGTAGGTACCGGGCTGAATTTTCCGCTGCGTTGTAAATCAGAGGCAATCACCGCAGAAATATCTGTTGGCAGCGCCGTAGCACCTTCCCATTTAAATGGAACCACAGCAATAGGTCGTGCAGAATCAATACCGTCGGTAATAACCAACTCTAGTGCAGCATTCGCTACATTTGTCATACTGCTTAGCAGTACAAACATTCCTAGTAAAAGGCGTTTAATCACGTCTCTGTTCCTTTTAGTCCAAAGCAACCGTTAAGTTGATGTCTTTCAGTTTTTCATTGACCGCAGCTTCTGACGATTTAGGGAACGTCCCAACTTGTGCAATCGCTCTTTTTGCTGCCGCACAAACTCGCGTATCGCCACCAAGTACGGTAACACCAGCAACCATCATATCTGATCCTGTTGGAATCAGTTTGATGTTTACCCTACACTCCTTTCCCAGCAAATAGTCATCCTTAATCAACTTTTGCTGAATACTCTGTTTGTATATTGATGACATACGCGCGATTTCACTGTCGACAAATTGGTTACGAGCAGCACTATTTTTGCTTGCTTCATCTTCCAAGCCAGCAAAAATGTCATCCAGTGCCGCTTCTTGTTGTTTACGTTCACGCTCGGCTTTCTCAGCAGCTTCACGAGCTTTACGTTCGCGCTCAGCCGCCTCTTTGGCCGCTTTTTCTTTAGCGATACGGTCTTGCTCAGCTTTTTGCGCGGCTTCACGTTCACGTTTGGCTTTTTCTTCAGCCTCTTTCGCTGCTTTCTCGCGCGCCACACGTTCTTGTTCCGCTTTCGCAATCGCCGCTTCTTTCGCTACACGTTCCTGCTCCGCTTTACGTACCGCCTCTTCTTTAGCTTTACGTTCTTGTTCAAGCTTAGCAGCTCGCTGTTGCTCTTTGCGAACACGTTCCTCTTCGGCTTTGCGCTGCTGCTCTTTTTTCTTGCGATCGGCTTCCGCTTCACGCGCGGCTTGAGCGTCTTTAGCTTGTTGCTCTTTCAGCTTACGAATTTGCTCTTCTTCAGCTTTGCGATTTTTTTCCAGCTGCTCAGCTTCGCGTCTTAATTTATCAAGGCGCTCTTGCTCTTTCTTCGCGGCTTTTTCACGTTGCTGACGAATTTCATTCGCCTGCTGTTGAACAAGCTTAGGGTCGATAACAACCGCCTGAACCATCTGTCCTGTTGGTTCAGGTTTTGACATGGTTAGATCCGTACCCCAAAGCAATGCAACTACCAACAGGGCGTGCAAGCCCACCGATATCAATATCGGCTTGGAGTACTCTTTCGTCTGGTTCTTTTTTTCTTTCATGAATGGTTGACGTTTATTCCTCGATATCGGTCAGAAGCCCTACTTTAGGGATGCCAGCACGACTCAATTCATCAAGTAAAAGGACGACATCTGCATAAGGTGTCGCTGCGTCGCCACCTACCGCAACAGGTGAATCAGGTTTAAGCGAACGCTCAGCTTTAACACGTACAATCACATCTTGCAGTGATAAGCCACGTTGAACTTCTTCATCGTTGACGCTTAAACCCAAGTTACCATCGCGATCAATTTCGATAATGATAAAACTGCTATCAGTATCTCCTGCTAGCTCCTGAGTTGGTGTCGCGTTCGAGGTCTTTGGTAGCTCAACATCAACACCTTGCGTCACGAATGGAGCGGTGGCCATGAAAATGATCAACAGTACCAGCATCACGTCGATATAAGGAACAACGTTGATCTCTGCCGTCATTTTGCGCTTTTTAGGTTGGTAACCCGCCATGCTTTATTCCTTATCCGCGCTGTCTCGGCCAGCCATCGCCTGGCGATGAAGGATGCTGTGGAATTCTTCTGAGAAAGTCGCGTAAGTGTGTTCAAGCTTACTTACTTTGTTGCTTAGTCGGTTGTAAGCCATTACCGCTGGGATAGCAGCGAACAGACCCATTGCTGTCGCGATTAACGCTTCTGCGATACCTGGTGCCACCATCGAAAGGGTTGCTTGTTTTACTTCACCCAATGCGATAAACGCGTGCATGATGCCCCAAACTGTACCAAACAGACCAATGTACGGGCTGATGGAACCTACCGTGGCAAGGAAAGGTAAGCTGGTTTCTAGCTCATCAACTTCACGAGCAACGGCAACGCGCATTGCACGCCCGGTGCCTTCCATAATGTAAGCTGGTGAGTTCGCGTTGCTCTTACGCAGACGGGCAAATTCTGTAAAACCGGCGTAGAAGATCTCTTCTGTGCCGATGATTTCGTCTTTACGACCTTTCACTTTTTGATAAAGCTGAGAAAGATCAGTACCTGACCAAAATTTATCTTCAAATGATTCTGCATCTTTTGATGCGTGGGAAAGCACTTTGCTGCGCTTAATGATCATCGCCCATGACGCAATCGACATACCAAGTAATGTCAGCATCACGAGTTTTACCAACAGACTTGCCTGAAGAAAAAGATCTAGAATGGAAATATCAGCAGTCACTATTTGTTAGCTCCGAATTAATAAACGCTGGGATAGCTATTGGTTTCATTTTCTTATTATCGATACATGCTACCTTAACAAAGGTACTGCACAATATGCGACCTTGATCATTGACCAACTCTTGACAGAATTGTAAAGACGCACGTTTTATTTCTGACACTCGGGTCAAGACTGTCAAATGTTCGTCCAGCTTTGCCCCTTGTTTGAAATCGATATCCATGTGTCGGACAACGAAACCGATGTTTTGTTCCAGCAGCACCTGTTGAGAGATCCCTTTTGCGCGCAACATTTCAGTACGGGCACGCTCAAAGAATTTTAGGTAATTTGAATGATAAACAACGCCACCCGCATCTGTGTCTTCATAGTACACGGTGATCGGCCAGCGGAATGAATTAGATGTGCCTTGCAAGAGAGTACCAATAGAGTCAATTCTTTAAAGTAGTTACTATAACTTAAGCAATATGAATTGGTACCAAGTGAGCGGAATATTTTTGATTTTTGTAGAAAAAATAAAAGCCAGACAAGGTGCCTGGCTTTTAATCGATGATGAAACAACCGACTTTATTTCAGCTTATTTCAAGTTATGAGAAATAGAGTGCAGTTAAGTACAATAAGATAGTCAGTGAGAAGTATGGGCTGAACAACACTTGCCAATACCAACTTCTCGGCTTGAAGCCAATGCCAAACACCATGCTTGAACATATTGCCCAAATCAGTGCTGGAGCGATAACGGCGTTAAACCCACCAATCGCTTGGCTGTACGCCTCTGGCTCCCACATTACCAATCCAACATGCATAAAGCCGAGGATGAGAGATAAGACCCTCAGCAGAGTCTTATCTGTTGGTTGATGTAACTTCGCTACCTTATCAGCGAGATCACTCACTGTCTTTATCCATCATTTCAGAGTGCTCTAACCAAAGAGCGTTGATGATACCGAATGCACAAGCAAGTAGTACACCTAGAATCCATGCGAAATACCACATAGTGATTGCTCCTTAGTAAAGTGAGTTTTTGTTGTCTTCAATGTATTTATCATCCAATCGGCCGAACATCTTGTAGTAAGTCCAAGACGTGTAACCCAGAATGATTGGCACCATAACAAACGCAACCGCTGTCATTAGGTTAAGCGTTAGCTCAGATGAAGTCGCATCCCACATCGTCAAGCTGTGGTCAGGCATTAGGTCTGACGGCATGATGAATGGGAACATCGCAAAGCCAGCAGTGAAGATAATACCCGCAACACCAAGGCTTGACGTAATGAATGACGTCGCACACTTTTCAAGACGAGAAGCCAGAACAGTAAGAAGCGGCATCGCAACACCTAATACCGGCGCAGCCCATAGCAGTGGGTAGCTTTCAAAGTTATTCATCCACGCACCTGCTTCGCGAATCACCTCTTTGTTCAGAGGGTTAGACGCTGCATTGGTATCAATACCGCCAACAATGACGTAGCCTTCAATGTTCTGAACCCAGAAACCAGCAACAACAAACGTTACCACGGTTAGCAGACCAGTAAGCTGAGCGACGTTACGCGCACGAGTATGAACTTCACCAGTAGTCTTCATCTGTAGCCAGCTCGAACCTTGCATCAGGATCATGAACAAGCTTACTAGGCCACACAGCAACGCAAATGGGTTTAGCAGACCAAAGAATGAACCGTGATACGTTGGCATCAGGAAGTCACTCAATTGGAATGGAACACCTTGTAGAAGGTTACCAAACGCAACACCAAAGATAATTGGCGGTACAAAGCCACTGATTGAGATACAAATGTCCCAGTTTCTGCGCCATTTTGGATCTTCAATTTTCGAGCGGTAGTCCAGGCCAAGAGGACGTAGCCATAGCGCTGCAAGCGTCAGGATCATTGCCAGGTAGAACCCAGAGAACGATGTTGCGTAAACTAGAGGCCAAGCCGCAAACAATGCACCACCCGCAGTGATAAGCCAAACTTGGTTACCATCCCAGTGTGGAGCGATTGAGTTAATCATGACACGACGTTGTGTGTCGCTTTTACCGATAACAGGTACAAGCGCGCCTACACCCATATCGAATCCATCAGTTACTGCAAAACCAACTAGTAGAACACCGATCAGTACCCACCAGATGAATCGCAAGATTTCGTAATCAAACATATTGTTGTCTCCTTGTCTTACGCTTCTACTTGGCGGCTAACTTTGTCTTCAACAGAGTCAGCATTTTGCTCGAAGTGGTAACGGCCAGTTTTCAGGCTGCTTGGACCTTTACGAGCGAATTTCACCATTAGATAAACTTCTGCAATCAGGAATGCAGTGTAGAGCGCCAGAATCGCGAATAGTGAAGTCCAGATTTCACCGGCTGTCAGTGCTGAAGCAGCCACATGTACAGGGAGAATCTCACCCACCGCCCATGGTTGACGACCAAACTCGGCGACAAACCAACCCGCCTCGATAGCAATCCATGGAAGTGGAATACTGAATAGCGCAGCTTTAAGCAGCCATGTCTTCTGAGTGATTTTCTGACGACACGTTTGGATGAACGCTAAGCCGAATACGAATAACATGATGAAGCCACACGCAACCATGATACGGAATGACCAGAATAGTGGCCACACGGTTGGGATAGAGTCATCTGCTGCAGCTTGAATCTGTTCTTCTGTCGCATCAACAACATTTTCTGTGTAGCGTTTTAGCAGTAGACCGTAACCTAGGTCACCTTTCACTTCATCGAACGCTGCCATGTTCTCTGCAGATTTATCACCCGCACGAAGCTTCTCTAGCAGCTCGTACGCATACATACCCGTACGGATACGCTCTAAGTGTTGATCATGCAGGTCACGTAAGCCCGTTACTTCCTTATCGATAGAACGGGTAGCAATAATACCCATTACGTAAGGGATCTTAATTGCGTAGTCAGTATGCATGTCTTCTTGGTTAGGAATACCAAACAGCGTAAACGCAGCTGGTGCTGGCTCTGTGTGCCATTCAGCTTCGACTGCAGCAAGCTTCACTTTTTGGACTTCACCAAGCTCATAGCCTGATTCGTCACCAAGAACGATGGTAGATAGAATCGCTGCCATACCGAATGAAGCGGCAATAGCAAATGAACGACGAGCGAATGCAACGTCACGACCTTTTAATAGGTAGTATGAACTGATGCCTAGAACAAACATTGCGCCACAGGTGTAACCAGAAGCTACCGTGTGAACGAACTTAACCTGAGCGACTGGGTTAAACACAACTTCAGCAAAGCTCACCATTTCCATTCGCATGGTTTCGAAGTTGAATTCCGCACCAACTGGGTTTTGCATCCAGCCGTTCGCAATCAGAATCCATAGTGCTGAGAAGTTAGAACCTAAAGCCACCAACCAAGTTACCGCTAAGTGTTGACGTTTAGATAGACGATCCCACCCGAAGAAGAATAGACCAACAAAAGTTGACTCCAGGAAGAACGCGACGAGTGCTTCAATCGCTAGTGGTGCGCCGAAGATGTCACCCACGTAGTGCGAGTAATAGGACCAGTTCGTACCAAACTGGAATTCCATGGTAAGGCCAGTTGCCACACCAAGTGCAAAGTTAATACCAAACAGCTTACCCCAGAACTTGGTCATGTCCTTGTAGATTTGCTTGTTTGTCATTACGTACAACGACTCCATAATGGCCAGTAGGAAGGCCATACCAAGGGTCAATGGTACGAATAGGAAGTGATACATCGCAGTCAGTGCAAACTGCAACCGCGATAGATCAACTACGTCAATCATGGTAACTCCTATGTGTCGGCTGAATGACACTCTCTACATATTGCAATCCATAATCAGGTGTTATACACACATGAAATATGTTGAATTGTCACAACTTTTTGTTGCGAAAATGTGCTTCATTGGTTAGTTAATTGTTAAGCATCAGCTAATATAGCCACGGCTAATATTACTTGTAAAAACACTTTGTTTCAAAAGATTTATAGCCAGAATGCGCTTTGATACACATCAATATTTATGCACAGAACCTGGACAAAAATCCATCACCTTGACGCAAATCAAACAACACCTGACGTAAATGTTAAGGCTGGGTAATCAAAGGAGAACTTGACGGGCTACAGGCAAACATTAGCGCAACAACTAGAACTTTTCTGTTAACTAAAAAGGAATTAAAGAAATTCAATAAATGAGATATAGATCACTAAAAGTGTAAGAGCTGAGCAATTTTGCCTAATGTTAATCGCTTAACGATTTTATCTGTGTCATTCCAGCGAGCTCTAGCGAGACTAGGAATCTAATAGCAGTGCGCTGAGCAGTTAATGAAATAATTTTGGCCATAAAATGCCCGGAAATTAGATCCTGAATCACACTCCTTCGTCGTTGTTCAGGATGACTGGAGGTTTAAACATGCCGTTAGCTGCTAAACGAACGGCATTTAGTATTTTGCCCGGCCTTTCTTACTTGCTACTTTTCGATTCCAAAGTGAAGATAAGCCCGATCAGTGGCAATTCTCCCCCGTGGTGTTCGTTGTAAATAACCTTGTTGAATCAGATAAGGTTCCAACACGTCTTCTATCGTGTCTTTTTCTTCACCGATAGCCGCTGCCATGTTATCGAGGCCAACCGGACCACCGCCAAACTTCTCCATAATCGCCAGAAGCAGTTTACGGTCCATATAGTCAAAGCCCTGAGCATCAACATCAAGCATGTTAAGCGCTTTGTCAGCGACATCAGCACAGATGTGGCCATTGCCTTTTACTTCCGCATAATCACGCACACGACGTAATAAACGGTTTGCAATACGAGGCGTACCACGAGCACGACGTGCAACCTCTAAAGCCCCTTCCGGCTCCATAGAGAGACCTAAACAATCCGCACTACGCTGGACGATGTCCTGTAGGTCTTTAATTTTATAAAACTCAAGGCGCTGAGTGATACCAAAACGGTCGCGTAATGGTGACGTCAACGAGCCAGCGCGTGTCGTCGCACCAATTAAGGTAAACGGCGGAAGATCGATTTTAATTGAACGTGCAGCAGGTCCTTCACCAATCATGATATCCAACTGGTAATCTTCCATCGCAGGATAAAGCACCTCTTCAACCATTGGGCTTAGGCGGTGAATCTCGTCAATAAAGAGAACATCGTTTTCTTCTAAGTTGGTGAGCAGCGCGGCTAAATCCCCTGCCTTTTCTAACACAGGGCCTGATGTGGTACGAATGTTAACTTCCATTTCATTCGCAACGATATTGGCGAGTGTGGTTTTACCCAAGCCCGGAGGACCAAAAATCAGCAGATGATCTAACGCTTCATTACGCAGTTGCGCCGCTTTGATAAAGATCTCCATCTGGCCTCGAACGTGATCCTGACCTTGGTAGTCTTCTAGCTTTTTCGGGCGGATTGCACGGTCAATGACGTCTTCTTCCCTAAACGCCGGGTTTTCTGGAGCGATTAAACGATCAGCTTCAATCATCTTGTTACCTTGAAAAATGGTTACCTGAGACTTAATGCCACTCGCTCAGGAGTGGGTGGCATGTTTATGAGTCTCGTCATCCTGTACAGCGACGAAGGAGCGTGATACAGGATCTTCTATCCGAGCACTATATGGTCAAAATTGTTTTATTAACCACTCAATGCGTTGCTATTAGATTCCTAGTCTCGCCAAGGCTCGCTGGAATGACGCAGAAAACATCGTTAAGCGATTAACATTATGCCTTGAGACTGGCGTTACACCATTGATTTTAGCGCTTCACGGATCAGCTGTTCGCTGTTCATATCCGGTTTAGCGATTTGAGAAACAACTTTCGAGGCTTGCGTTGGTTTATACCCCAGAGCAAGCAGCGCACTGATCGCTTCCTCTTCCGCGTTATTCGATGTAGCTGATGCAGAATCGGATGGCGCAGCATCTGTGAACGGGGTAAACAGGTCACCCGCTCCCCACCCTTTCAGACGGTCTTTCATTTCAACCACCAAGCGCTCAGCCGTTTTCTTACCAACGCCAGGCAACTTAACGAGTGTTGAAACATCCTCTCGCTCAACGCATGTAACAAACTGACTTGCTGTCATACCAGACAAAATGCCCAAGCCCAATTTAGGGCCCACGCCATTTGCTTTAATCACTTCACGGAACAGCGCACGCTCTTTTACGGTATTGAAACCATAAAGCAGCTGAGCATCTTCGCGAACAACAAAATGAGTATAAATGATGGCTTCTTCGCCGAGGTTTGGCAGCTCGTAAAAACAGCTCATTGGCATCTGAACTTCATAACCAATGCCGTTAACTTCAATTAAAACTTCAGGTGGTTGCTTTTCTAGCAAGGTGCCGCGAAGACGTCCAATCACGATAAATACTCTTTGGAAATGAATTTGCGACAGGATAATAAAGAACTGGATAGACATCCAGTTAATTTTATCGGTAGCGCCCTTTTCGTGCGCTGGTCGCCTTTCCTGCCAAAGCCACTAATGTTTTGTTGGTATTGGCATGACAGATTGCTACGCCGAGTGCATCAGCTGCGTCGGCTTGCGGTTTTGCCGGTAGCTTTAGCATCTGCTGAACCATATGCTGAACTTGCGCTTTATCCGCTCCCCCCGTTCCAACCACGGCCTGTTTAATCAGACGTGCTGCGTATTCATACACAGGTAATTCCGCATTTACAGCCGCTACAATTGCACTGCCTCTAGCCTGTCCCAGCTTTAGAGCAGAATCGGCGTTCTTCGCCATAAAAACTTGTTCGATAGCGAATACATCGGGCTGAAACTGAGTGATGATTTCAGTGACACCGGCGTAAATTTGTCTGAGTCGCCCAGGAAGCTCTTTTTCAGATGTACGGATACAGCCACTACCAAGGTATTGTAAATGGCGGCCTTGTTGGCGGATGACACCGTAACCGGTAATACGTGAGCCTGGGTCAATGCCCAAAATAATTGACATGAAGTTTCCTAATCAACAACTCATTAAATTTATTAGAATATATTTCATTAAAACAAAAACTCCCGCAATTGCGGGAGTTTTTATTCAATTGTTGTGCGCTTATTCTGTGTCTTTTTCTTTTGCTACCGTTACCGCAACTGCCAGCTCTTCTAGTGCTGTTGGGTTTGCAAGGCTTGGTGCATCTGTCAGTAGACACGCTGCCGCTGTTGTTTTCGGGAACGCGATAACATCACGAATGTTCTCTGTACCACATAGCAGCATAACCAAACGGTCCAGACCGAATGCAAGACCTGCATGTGGAGGCGTACCGAACTTCAGTGCATCTAGCAGGAAGCCGAATTTTAGTCGTTGCTCATCAGCCTCAATACCTAAGATATCGAATACTGCTGCCTGCATTTCTGCGTTGTGGATACGCACAGAACCACCACC
Source organism: Vibrio sp. STUT-A11 (assembly GCF_026000435.1). Classification (NCBI taxonomy): domain Bacteria; kingdom Pseudomonadati; phylum Pseudomonadota; class Gammaproteobacteria; order Vibrionales; family Vibrionaceae; genus Vibrio; species Vibrio sp. STUT-A11. The sequence goes on from NZ_AP026763.1 coordinate 2,226,548, forward strand.
GACTTCGTAGCCGTTTAGAACCATATCGTAAGCGTTTGAGTTCGCTGCCGCTGGGTTTGCTTTTAGCTCTTCCGCTGTCACACCTAGCGGTGATGTGAATGGGTGGTGCATCGCGTGTAGATTGCCTTCGTCATCTTCTTCGAACATAGGGAAGTCAACAACCCACAGTGGCGCCCATGCAGACTCGTCGGTTAGCTCTAGGTCTTTACCTAGCTTCAGACGTAGTGCACCCATTGCTTCTGCAACGATGCCTGCTTTGTCAGCACCAAATAGGATGATATCGCCAGATTCTGCTTGAGTGCGATCTAGAATGCCGTTGATCACGTCTTCGTTTAGGAACTTAGCCACTGGAGATTGGATACCTTCCAACCCTGCAGCGCGGTCGTTAACCTTCATCCACGCCAGACCTTTCGCGCCGTAAATACCAACAAATTCACCGTAACCGTCGATTTGCTTACGAGTCAGAGACGCACCGCCTGGTACACGGATTACCGCAACGCGACCTTTCTCGTCGTTAGCCGGGCCAGAGAATACCTTGAACTCAACGTCTTTAACCAGGTCAGCAACATCTACTAGCTCTAGTGGGTTACGTAGGTCAGGTTTGTCAGAGCCGAAACGACGAATTGCTTCGGCAAACGGCATTACTGGGAACTGACCCAGGTCTACGTTTAGTAGCTCTTGCCACATATCGCGAACCATGTTTTCAGTCACTTCACGTACTTGATCAGCCGTCATGAATGACGTTTCGATATCGATCTGAGTGAATTCTGGCTGACGGTCAGCACGCAAGTCTTCGTCACGGAAACACTTAACGATTTGGTAGTAACGGTCAAAACCAGACATCATTAGCAGCTGTTTAAATAGCTGTGGAGACTGAGGAAGCGCGTAGAAGCTGCCTTTATGAACACGGCTTGGTACCAGGTAGTCACGAGCACCTTCTGGCGTCGCTTTCGTTAGTACTGGAGTTTCGATATCCAGGAAGCCGTTGTCATCTAGGAAACGACGCACAAAGCTAGATGCTTTAGCACGCAGCTTGATGCGGTCACTCATTTCAGGGCGACGTAGATCCAGGTAACGGTACTTCAGACGTTGCTCTTCAGAGTTCTTTTGGTTGAAGTCTAGAGGCAGAACGTCAGCGCGGTTGATGATTTCAAGACCTTTCGCAAGGATCTCAACTTCACCGGTTGCCATGTCTTTATTTACCTGGCTTTCTGGACGAACACGAACTTCACCCGTTAGTTTGATACAGAATTCATTACGAAGTGTGTTAGCCACTTCATACGCATCCGCCATATCTGGATCTACAACTACCTGAACGATGCCTTCACGATCTCGCATATCGATAAAAATAAGACCGCCTAAATCACGGCGACGGTTAACCCAGCCGCAAAGTTCTACAGTTTGTCCTGCAAGGGACTTGTTCAGGTGACCACAGTAATGGGTACGCATAATGAAATTCCCAATCTCTCAAAAGTTGTTGACTACGCTCTGTCGGCGTCATTGCCAAGCAGAGTAAAGATTCAGTTATACGCTGAAAGTCTATGAAAATCGACTACTCAGCGTACAATTAAGTGTGTTTTATCATTCACTGGTGCTTTTTAGTACTACAACTGTTCAAAACCGCACCAGAGAGAAAAAATAGGTGCTGATTATAACGTGAAATTACCTATTTCAGCAAAACTCTCGTAAAGTGAACACAGGATTAAATGTAAAGAAGAATAATGGATAACTTACCCCTTCGACTTGGACTAACCATGTGGTCACATAACCTGTGGCAACAAAGCTTTTATGGCAGTGGCACAAAGCCAGCAGAGCGTTTAGAGAAGTACGCACAGGTATTCCATACTGTAGAAGGCAATACCACGTTTTATGCGACACCGTCACTTAATACTGTTCAAAACTGGAAAGCGGCAACGCACGACGATTTTAAATTTACTTTCAAGCTGCCAAAAGCCATCACCCACCAGCAAATGCTGAGAGGATGCGATGAGCAGCTACGTGACTTTATGAAAGTGATGGAGCCATTGCATGAGCGAGTAGGCCAATGGACAATCCAGTTGCCAGCCGCTTTTGGACCTGAATACCTCGACCGTTTAAAAAAGTTCTGCGCCAGCTTTCCACCGAGTTTCCCTCTTGGAGTAGAAGTGCGTCATATGGCGTTTTTCGCCAAAGGTGACGAAGAGCGTGCACTCAATCAATGGCTGTTAGAAAGTGGTATTGACCGAATCATTATGGACAGTAGACCTGTGTTTGCGGCCAAACCAGACAACGAAGCGATCATCGATGCTCAGATGAAAAAACCCAAAGTCCCAGTACACGCCATTGCTACCGCTTCTCACCCTATGATCCGCTTTATTGGTCACCCGCAAGAGCAGCAAAATTACGACTTTTTCACGCCTTGGTTGAGCAAGCTGCCGCAATGGATTAACGAAGGTAAGCAGCCTTATGTGATGATTCATACCGCCGACAATATTGTCGCCCCGGAGCTGGCAGCGAATTTGTACAAAATGCTGCAAAAAAGCGTGGTATTACCTAATTTGGCGCCATTTCCTGCTAACGATGGCAACGCCCAGTTACAGATGTTCTGACTCAATCTAAAGCAATACATGACAGGGGCGCGAATTTCCCATAAAATACGCGCCTTTTTTGATGTCTGACGTTTTTTTGAAGACTAGTTTTTTTGAAGACTAATAGTCCCGTCAGCTTGTAGCAGAGATTTGGTTATGAACCCTAAGAACAATCCAGATACTATTTTTTCGGCTCCAATCGATAAAATTGGGGATTTCACCTTTGATGAACGCGTAGCGGAAGTGTTTCCAGACATGATTCAGCGTTCCGTTCCAGGGTACAGCAACATCATTTCTGCGATTGGCATGCTTGCAGAACGCTTTGTTAAGCCTCATTCAAACATTTATGACCTTGGTTGCTCTCTAGGTGCTGCGACGCTTTCTATGCGCCGTCATATCAAACAAGAAGGTTGTCAAATCATTGCCGTCGATAACTCACCAGCCATGGTAGAGCGATGTAAGTTGCATGTGAATGCTTACCGCAGCGACACGCCTGTCGATGTTGTAGAAGCCGATATTCGTAATATCGAAATTGACAACGCATCGGTTGTGGTACTGAACTTCACTCTGCAGTTTCTTTCGCCAGAAGATCGTTATACGTTGTTAGAAAAAATCTACGCGGGTCTGCGTCCAGGCGGCATCCTAATTCTGTCAGAAAAATTCGTGTTTGAAGATGAAACTTCGAACGAGCTATTGATTGACCTGCACCACGATTTTAAACGCGCAAATGGCTACAGTGAGCTAGAAATCAGTCAAAAGCGCAGTGCGATTGAAAATGTGATGCGCCCAGATTCAAAGAAGGATCACAAAGAGCGCTTCGAAAAGATTGGCTTCTCGAGCTACGACGTTTGGTTCCAGTGCTTTAACTTCGGGTCTATGTTTGCCATCAAGTAACGATTCGCACTCAAACTCACTTTACTTTTACACCATCACCTCAGCGATTAACTAACTATTCAGTGATTAACTAATTATGTTTAACTTTGCAAATTTCTATCAATTAATTGCCCAGGATACACGTCTTCAACCGTGGCTAAACGTGTTACCACAACAGCTAACGGACTGGCAAAATGCAGAGCACGGTGACTTTGGTCGCTGGTTGAAAGCACTGAACAAAATCCCAGAAGGGTCACCGAACCAAGTTGACATCAAAAACTCGGTCACCATCAGTAATGACACGCCTTTTCATGAAGGTGAACTGAAAAAGTTAGAGAACTTGCTGCGTACCTTCCACCCTTGGCGTAAAGGCCCTTACACGGTGCACGGTATTCATATCGATACCGAATGGCGCAGTGACTGGAAATGGGATCGTGTACTTCCGCATCTCTCACCATTAAAAAACCGCAGCGTGCTTGATGTCGGCTGTGGTAATGGCTATCACATGTGGCGCATGCTAGGTGAAGGCGCTCGTCTCTGTGTCGGCATTGACCCCTCTCACCTGTTCCTGATTCAGTTCGAAGCGATTCGTAAACTGATGGGCGGTGATCAACGAGCACACCTGTTGCCATTGGGTATTGAACAGCTACCAAAACTAGAAGCGTTCGACACGGTATTTAGCATGGGCGTGTTATATCACCGCCGTTCCCCGCTTGATCACCTTATTCAGCTGAAAGACCAGTTGGTTTCAGGTGGTGAGCTTCTGTTAGAAACGTTAGTGATTGAAGGCGATGAGAACGCAGTACTTGTGCCAACATCTCGCTATGCTCAGATGCGTAATGTATATTTCTTCCCATCAGCGAAAGCGCTTAAAGTTTGGTTGGAATTGGTTGGTTTTGAAGATGTTCGTATCGTCGATGAGAATGTGACGACGGTAGGTGAACAACGCACCACAGAATGGATGACTCACAACTCCCTACCAGACTACTTAGATCCAAACGATCCAAGTAAAACAGTGGAAGGCTACCCAGCGCCACGCCGTGCCGTACTTGTGGCTCGTAAACCATAATTAACTTAGATTTCTGACATTGTTCTAACTCACTGCTTCTATTAAGACATTACCCTCTCACCTTATCTTTTCAAGGGTGTAGTTCGCACCCTTGATCCAAAGCTTTTCATCACGATTCCTCACTCTATAAGAGATAGAGAAGATTCTTACTTGTGAGGGTTTGGCGATATAAGCTAAACTCTTAAAAATCAAACAACTTAATCCATCCTAAGGTCTTCAATGTTATTACGATTGACTCCGGTTGTTGCCATCGTCTTATTATCTGGATGTACACTTACCAAAGGCGAACAGTACCACCAAGAAACGTTAGCCGCTATCCAGTCCTCCGAAACAAACGTCAATAATCGTATTGCCACTCTGGAGCAGCAGCTCAGTAGCCAGTCGACTCATATCGACAACCTTGAAGGCCAGGTCGATACATTAAAAGGTGAACTCCTTACATTTCGTGACGAAGCCATGGCCGAAGTGAAAAAGCCGAAAGAACCGATCATTGTTCAGGCTCCTACACCAGTTGAACCAACGCCAACGCATAACATTATTCTCGGCTCTATTGAGAAAGTGACTATAGATTCTATCAAGCAGACTTTCGATGCACGTGTCGATACCGGTGCTGCCACTTCGTCTTTAAACGCTATCGATATTGAAGAGTTCGAGAGAAACGGAAAAAACTGGGTTCGCTTTCATCTGGCCGACAACACTAAGTCTGAAGAAGAAAAGAATATTTGGATTGAGGCTCCAGTCCTGCGCTACGTGAAGATACGTCAATCCTCAGCAGATGAGCTTGATCGCAGAGCCGTTGTCGAGCTGTGGGTCAAAGTTGGGAAAATCCATGAAAAAGCGCAATTTACGTTGGCAGATCGCTCCCACATGAACCATCCTATTTTATTAGGTAGAGAATTTATTCGTGACATCGCGTTGGTCGATGTTAGCCGCACATATATTCAAACAGAAGAAAACTAAGAATAATAAGGTAGATTATGACGTCAAAAATACCGTTTTACGTATCCGTCATTTTGTTGATGGTTGCGGGCATTGCTTTGAGTATGTTTAGACACCAAACTTACGGCGTGCCATGGACTCCGGGTGAAACACGTCAGGTATGGGATGTAGAAGCTCGTATTGAATTCAATGCCAACGGCAACGAAGTGAAAGCGTCACTTGCCGCTCCCCATACACAAAGTGGTTACACACTTATCGGCGAATCTGCCTCTTCTTCCGGTTATGGCGTCTCTTACATCAATTCAGATTCTGGCCGTCGTGCAGAATGGTCAATCCGCCAGGCCAGAGGCCCTCAGACTATTTACTACAAAGCGCAGTTTCTGGTGGATCCACAGGCTCAGGTGACCCCTCTCCCACCAGCTGATGAGATTATCCCTCCAACCCTTTCGGCACCGCAACAAGCTGCTGCAAACGCACTAATTGAACGAGCAATGAGTCGCTCTGCAGACAACGTGACATTTGCACGTGAGCTGATCAAAACGTTGAACGATCCGGACAGCCAAAACTCAGCGCTGCTGCTGAACGATTTTGACCGCACCGATGCATTGCACAAAATCCTGCTTTCTGCGGGCGTAGAAAGTAAAGTTGTGGGTGTTATTGAGTTGGAAGATGGGCGTCGACGCCAGACCATTCAACCAATGGTGCAAGTGTGGTCAGGTAAAGACTGGGTTCTGTTCTCTCCAAACTCAGTACAAAAAGCTGTGCAACCTAACCTATTGGTTTGGGATGAATCCAACGTCTCTCTGCTCGATTTAGTTGGCGGTAGTAATAGTCAAGTGCACTTCTCCATGATCAAGCAGGACATGACCCCTCAGCAGGCGACCAACAATAAAGTGGAAGCTGATGGCTTAATGAACATCTCTATCCATAGTCTGCCTCTTGAAGAGCAGGCGATGTTTAAGACCATCATGCTGATCCCAATTGGCGCACTGATCGTAGTATTCCTCCGTGTGATCATTGGTCTTAAAACCTCAGGTACCTTCATGCCTGTTTTAATTGCGGTCGCTTTCGTCCAAACCCAGTTGATTACGGGTATTGTCGGCTTCTTGCTTATTGTCGGTACTGGCCTGATTATCCGCAGCTATCTATCGCGGCTGAATTTACTTCTGGTCGCGCGAATATCCGCAGTTATCATTACGGTAATCATGATCATCTCGGTGTTTACTGTTGTTGCATTTAAAATCGGCTTGACAGAAGGCCTAACCATTACTTTCTTCCCGATGATCATCTTGTCATGGACCATCGAACGTATGTCGATTCTGTGGGAAGAAGAAGGCGCGAAAGAAGTGGCGCTGCAAGGTGGTGGCTCGCTACTAACAGCGGTACTGGTTTACCTGGCAATGACCAACTCGTACATCCAACATCTGACGTTTAACTTTATCGGCCTCCAATTGATCGTACTGGCCGGCATTCTGCTGCTTGGTACATACACAGGCTACCGTCTAACAGAGCTACGCCGTTTCAAACCATTAGCGGAGGATTAAACGATGCTTGAACGTTTTACTTCGCCATCAAAACTTCGCCATAAAGGCATTATGGGGATGAACAAGCGTAACCACAGCTATATTGGTCGCTACAATGATCGTTCCAAATACCCATTGGTGGATGACAAGCTGAAAACCAAGATCATCGCTCAGGCCGCAGGGGCGACCGTCCCTGCCCTTATCGGCGTTATTCACAACCAAGCCGAAGTCAAAACCATCCACAACATGGTGAAAGAGTGGCCTGGCTTTGTGATTAAACCTGCTCAGGGGAGTGGTGGTAAAGGTATTCTGGTTATTACCTCTCATAAAGATGGGGTATACACCAAGCCATCAGGTGCAACCATTGGTAAAGAAGAAGTCGAGCGCCATATCAGTAACGCGCTTGCCGGACTATTTTCTCTTGGTGGCAAGAACGACGTTGCCGTGGTAGAGAACCTGATTAAGTTTGACGACTGCTTCGATGGCTTCAGTTATGAAGGCGTGCCAGATGTTCGTATCATCGTGTTTAAAGGCTACCCTGTCATGGCGATGATGCGTTGCTCAACAGCCGCTTCTGATGGTAAAGCGAACCTTCACCAGGGCGCGGTAGGCGTGGGGATTGATATCGCCACGGGTAAAGCGATCAGAGCCGTGCAATTTGACCAACCTGTCACTCACCATCCTGACACGGGCAAAGACCTGTCAACGCTGGAGGTTCCACATTGGGAACGCCTGCTTGAACTGGCTTCTAGTGCTTGGGAAATGACCGGCTTGGGTTACATGGGCACAGACATGGTGTTGGACAAGGAAGAAGGTCCGATGGTTTTAGAGCTCAACGCTCGTCCAGGTTTGGCGATTCAAATCGCGAATGGTATGGGTTTGCTGCCTCGTCTGAAGCACATCGAAAGCCTTGGCACTCCGGCTGAATACCCAAAACCAAAAGAGCGCGTCGCATATGCAGCAGCGCATTTTGGTGTTAAGCCGCAGTTCTGATAATACGTTTGCTCACTGAACCTCAAACATTCGGTTCAGTGAGTGGAACTAGCATAAAACCCGCTGATTGCTAGGCTACCTTTTATTTTTGAGCGATATACCTCGTTTTCACTTTAAAGCGATAAAACGCTTGTCTCAATCAATGATCTATCTAACAAATTCAACAGAGAACGTTTTTTTTATACTCAACACTTTGAGTATGATTAGAGCTCCCCTTACTCAACTTATGAGGTTGAGACATGTTAGTAAAAGATACAAATAATAAAGAACCATCGCTTGTTGACCATGAGACGCTAGACCAGCATTTACAACGCTTGTCAGAGATCTCTATCCAGGCACTTGAAGAGCTTGCTGAAATGCTTGAAGTTAAAGCAGACGTTTCAGAAGAGTAGCATTTAACTTTCTAAAGCTAAGTGCTCAAAAAGCCGAGACTGTCGTCCTACAGCCTCGGCTTTTTTATCTGTTCGTGAGCATCTCGTCACTAACCTGCTTTGGCTGCGGCCGATTCAGACTCATGACAAACCGCATACTGTGACTTAACCTGATCGGCTATCTTCTCCGCAATCATTATCGTGGGCGCATTGGTATTCCCACCGATAAGCGTTGGCATTATCGACGCGTCAACCACTCTTAGCCCTTCTAAACCATGGACGACTAAATCCTTATCCACCACCGCCAGTGGATCATCTGATGGTCCCATTTTACAGCTGCCGACAGGATGATATTGGGTATCAGCCCGGTTGCGGATATCCTGCTCAATGGCATGGTCATCGTTTGCATCTACCAGATAAAAATTCTCGCCTCGAACGTCATCAAATGCCCGGCTTTCCAACATCTGATGTTGTTTCTTCCATGCTTTGATCATGATACCCATATCGTCAGGGTGACTAAAAAAGGCAGGATCAATCAGCGGTACGTCATAGGGATCGGCGCTTTGTAGTTTGACAGTCCCCCTACTTTTCGGCCTTAGTAACGTGACGTGCGAACTATAGCCATGGCTAATATGAACCTTGCGTGCATGGTCATCAACAACGGCAACCACAAAAACGAACTCCAGATCAGGCACATCGATAGTCTCGTCAGAGCGAAGAAATCCTATCCCCTCTGCAAAATTGCTGCTCATTTTACCACTGCGCTGATTCATCCACTGAGGTAACGCTTTACCCACTTCAGCGATCATTCTAAACGAGACGCCAAAAGACTCTTTCTTATCCAGGCATTTGTAGCTGTGCACCAGATCGATATGGTCTTGTAAGTTTTCGCCAACACCTGGTAACTCATGAACTTGCTCAATATTATGCTTGTCGAGATCGGCTTTGGCTCCGACACCAGACAAAAGCAAGATTTGTGGAGAACCAAACGCACCCGCCGATAACATCACTTCACGGTTGCATTTAATCTGGAAACGCTTTCCTTTTAGCCCGTATTCGACACCAATGGCACGTTTGCCTTCAAATAGAACCTTGTGCGTGATGGCTTTAGTCAGCACCGTCAGATTCGGTCGGCTCAAATGGGGCGTCAAATATGCTTTTGCCGCGCTGCATCGCTCACCATCACGCTGTGTAACCTGGGTGTAAGTCGCACCAAACTGCTGCTCACCATTAATATCCGCACTGCGGGGAACCCCAATGGATTCGCATGCCGATAAGTATCGCTCAACAAGCTTACTCGGCGAGCGTAAGTTCGCAACATTCAAAGGACCGCCCTGACCATGGTATTCGTTGTGGTGAACCTCGTTGTTTTCCGCTTTTATGAAATACGGCAGGCACTCGTCGTAGCTCCAACCCGTATTCCCAAGACTTGCCCACAAGTCGTAATCATATCGATGCCCTCTCGAATACATCATGGCATTGATCGAGCTAGAACCACCTAACGTTTTACCTCTTGGCTGATAGCCTCGGCGACCATTTAATCCGGGCTGGGATACTGTTTCAAAGCCCCAGTTGTATAATTTGGTCGGCATCATGGCAACCGTACCGACCGGCGTATGTATAAATGCACTATTGTCCTTACCACCAGCCTCGAGCAGACAAACCGTCACGTTCGGATCCTCAGATAAACGCGATGCTAAAACACAACCTGCCGAGCCACCGCCAACAATGATGTAATCGTAGCTTTCCATTATTGACCTCCCCAAGGCAGCAAGTTAGCCCTGATTCTCTGCCATAGGCGCAGATAAACCACGCTCCTTGAAGAAACACGCGACACGTGAATGCGTAATCCTTTCGCTGATTTCGTCATATTTCATCCTTTGAATAAACTTGGTCATTCCAAACAGATTAAGTAAGGCGCGCAATGCAGCGCCAAGCGAGTGGTCATAAGGGGAAGACATCATCCGACGTAAAGAACCTGCCTTCCCAACCACCGAAGAGGTGTTGTATCCGCTATTTTTTATTATTTAATTGCGGATCGGGTTTACCGACAAAAACACGTAGAATCAGTTTTTGTACCCAACTTCCGTACGGAGGCGAGAAAAGCTGAATGGGGAACCAGTCTCGCATTTGCAATACCGAACGTGCATGGCTTAACTCTCTGAATCCTTCTTCACCGTGATAATTCCCTATCCCTGAATTACCTACGCCACCAAACGGTACCGAGTGATTGAGAACATGCCATCCCCAATCATTCACGGTGACACCGCCACTGTGAGTGTTTGTAAGTACGGATTCGCGCTGTGTCTCATTGTTAGTAAACAGATAGCAAGCGAGAGGACGTGGCCTGTCGGTTATATATTCAATCACTTCATCAATGGAACGGTAGGTGTGAACCGGAAGCAAAGGGCCAAAGATCTCTTCCTGACAGATACGCATATCCGATGTCAGATTAGTGGCAATATAAAGCGGCGTTTTACGTCCTTCACCACAATCCAGGCATTGAAGAATCTCAGCGCCCTTTTCTTTTGCATCATTCAGCAAATCATGGAATCGCTTATGCTGGGCGTCATTCACGAGCGCGGTATAGTCCTGATTCGCTTTAATCTCGCCATACATGGCTTGATGAGCAACTTTTAGTGCTTCGACAAACTCTTGCTGTTTGCCTTCCGGTACAAAAGCGTAATCCGGGGCGATGCAAATTTGCCCCGAGTTCATTCCCTTACCGTGCGCAAGGCGTACTGCCGCTTTTTTAACATCGTAGTCTTCAAATACTATCGCAGGCGATTTACCACCTAGTTCAAGCGTTACGGGCGTTAAATTGGCAGCAGCGTTTGCCATGATAGTTTTGCCACTCGCGGGCGAGCCAGTAAAAATCAGATGATCAAATGGCAAGTGAGAGATTTCCATCGCTTCAGGGTGATCACCATCAACTACACGGACCAAATCCTCCGGATAAATCTCGGCTAACATGCGGCGCAACTGTTTTGTTGTCTCTGGGCAATTAGGCGGCATCTTGATCATGCAGCGATTGCCCGCTGCTAAAGAGGTGATCATTGGCCCAATAGACAGGTAGATAGGGAAGTTCCAGGGACAGATAATGCCCACCACACCTTTTGGCTGGTATCTGACTTCCAGCTTGTTACCTTTAAACAACCATTCTGTTGGCCGTCTGCTGGGCTTCATCCAGCTTTTCAGATGTCGAACAACATGGTTAATATCCAAAATCGGAGCAAGTACATCGGCCATTAGCGACTCCGTGTGGCTACGGCCGCCGAAGTCCTCATTCATCGCTTCTGCCAAAATATTCTGATAGCGAGAAAGTTGCTTTTTCAACGCCAGTAACCTCTGCTTTCTGACGTCTAACGATGCTAATGGCTCTGCTTGATAGGCCAACTTCAATTCAGCAAACCAAGTGGCCAGTTCACTAGAGTTCAATGCATCACCCGTTGCCATATTTTGGCTGAGGTCAATCGCCTCACCTTGTTTAGCCAACACATTCATATTTCTCTCCCATCCTACAATTTATTGCATTACAACATTTTGATAACATTAATCACAGGTTACAAAATGACAAAAACCGGTGATATTCGGACAGCTTTGAGAACAACATGACAGAATATCACTCAGATAAGCGCTAGGATGATCAACTTCGGTAGAGGGAAAACAATGGAATACACCGCAGTTTATGAGCCAGATACACAAGCTTTCGGCATTTTAGATTTACAACTGCTCAAGCGCTATTTAGATCCTGGAGTCAGCGTCGAAACCTTACTTGATGGCAGTGGCATCAATGCTTCTCAGCTTTACGCGCCAGATACGCATATCACTCTGGCTCAAAAGCTGGTGATTTTTAGTAACGCCCTTAGCCACTCAGAAGAACCAAGTTTAGGGCTCAAAATAGGTCAACAGGCCAAGTTCAGTGATTTCGGTGTGCTCGGTTATGCGGTCTTAAGCAGTAACACACTATTTGATGCGTTGGTGATGGGGTTTAAGTATCTGCGTCTCGCAGGGCCAGTTCTTAAAAAGAAAATGTGGGTAGAAGACAACTTAGGTTACTTCCGCGCCGAGCAATTAATCGACCTTCAATCCATATTGCCATTTTGCTGCGAATACTGGTTTTCAACCATCCAGAACTTATGTGAAGAAGTGATGCAGCACCCCTTTCCTTCGACGGTCATTCGCTTTCCTTATCCTGAGCCAGAGTACAGTGAGCTGTATAAGCAAGTGTTTCACTGTGACATCGAGTTCAATAGCGACCGATTGGAATGGCAATTTGATGCGCAAAGCATTTACGAACCACTGCCTGCAGCGAACCCTATCACATTACAAATGTGTCTGAAGTCTTGTGATGAAATGCTGGCTAAAGTCAGTGGTAACGCTTGCTTAAAAGATAGGATAACCCAGATATTTATTGAGCGGCCGGGCAACTACCCTTCTGTGGAAACGCTCTCATCCGAGTTGGGAATGTCGTCGAGAACATTAAGCCGTCATCTCAAACAAGAAAATACCAGCTATCAGCAAATTCTCGATCAAGTGCGTTTTCGTTTAGCTCGTCACTATCTGGCTTCAACACAAATCAGTATCGAAGATATCTCCGAACGAATTGGTTTTTCTGACAGCGCGAACTTCCGTCATGCCTTTCGTAAATGGAGTGGCTGTTCGCCAAGGCAATACCGGCAAACAAAATCGACAGAAAGTGCGACGAGCTAAACTCAATATAAATCCAACACTAGAAAACGCCCGCACATCATTAGTGAGGAGTGATACCAACCTAAGTAAGAAAGTGGTCATACTTAATTTTAGAGAACTAGAAAACAGACATCGAACACAAACACGCATGAACCCATCCATGGGGCTTCGATTTGCCATCCATGGCAAATAGAGTTTGTTTATCGAACCCTGTTCTCTGAGCAGTTAATTTTCCAGATTAGTATGAGTTGGCTAGTTTAAATATGAGCCACTTTTCAGTTACTTCAGTCATTCCAGCGAGCCTTGGCGAGACTAGGAATCTAATATCAGCGTGCTGAGAATTTGTAGAAATTATACTAACAACAAAGCACTCGAAGAGTAGATTCTGAATCACGCTCCTTCGTCGCTGTCCAGAATGACGGGGAATTAAAAATGCCACTCGCGGTTAAGCGAGTGGCATATCATTAGCAGGTAATTAACTTCAAAGCGAAAGGTTAAGACTCAAACTCTTCTGCCATTTCCTGAGCTTCGCTCTTCGGCTTATCTGTCTGACCAAAGCCACGCAGACCCACAACGTGTACATGCTCGTGATCTTTAAACACCTTACGCACCAGTTTGTAGGTTGTGCCTTTCTCTGGGCTGATGTTCTCTGGGGCTGCAATCAGAAGCTGCATATCCAGACGGTCACACAGTTCAAATAGTGTCGAGATAGATCTCGCATCCAGACGCGCTGCCTCATCAAGGAACAACAGACGACAAGGAATGATGTCTTTACTGCGCAGACGACGGGATTCTTCTTCCCAGCTTTGTACCACCATCAGCAGGATCGACTGACCGGTACCGATCGCCTCACCAGTAGATAGCGCACCAGATTCCGCCTGTAGCCAACCCTCTGAACCACGGTTCACTTCCACACTTAGCTCCAGGTAGTTACGGTAATCGAGTAACTCTTCACCAAGAACCTGTGGAGAACGTTGCCCCATGTCGATATGTGGGTTTACACGCTGGAACAGCTTCGCCATCGCTTCTGAGAAAGTGAAGCGTGAAGACTCAAACAAGTCTTTGTGTTGTTCCTGCTGAGCAGACAGACCGTGCAATAGCACCTCGTGGCTTTCGCGAATCTTCACATTCAGACGCACACCTTTCACCTGACCAAACGAGATGTTCGATAAGCCCTGGTTGAGCATACGAATACGGTTTTGCTCACGCTGAATCGTCTTCTTGATGATGCTCGCTGCCGACTCAGAACTGATTGCCAAACGGTTTTCACGCTGGGTTAACTCTTCTGTCAGACGCGCCAGTTCCACTTCCATCTCTTCAATCGCTTCTACCGGATCATCGGTACGAATAATGTCCTGACGGATTCGCTCACGCAGATGCTGGTAAACGGCAATGTAGAACAGAACCTTGCGTTCAGGACGTGCGTTGTCTTCCGACAGACGCAGAGAATCACGCAGGTCATCATTGTTCGCAACCGCGAGACGAAGAGCACCCAACGACTTATCTGACATCGAACGGAGTTCGTCCGCAGACATGTACGCCAGTTCACGTTTATGCAGGCGACGTTCAACATCGTTTTCACGCGCAAGACGAAGTACCGAACACCAGCCAGCTTTCGCAGCTACCACAAAGGTACGAAGCTCCGCATATTCTTTCTGCACTTTCTTCAGACGCTTAGCCAGACCTTTCATCTCTAGCTCAGTTGAAGTGATAGTGCGCTCATACTCGCTCTTACGGCTGCGAGACGTGTGCAGACGCTCTTGCAACTCGTCACGACGACGCATTGCGCGCTCTTCTGCACCTTCATCCGCGTTAACACCGAACTCTTGCAGCTCCTGTTTAAACTCCTGAACCGTTTCCAGTTTCGCTTGGTGTGAACTCTTCAGCGATGCCAATACCTGGTTGTACTGGTTCATCTGACCTTGCGCTTGTTTCAACTCTTCACGAGAGCGAGAACGCATTTGCTCGGCCTGGACCAACTTGCCTTTGAGCTGCTCGCTCAGTTCACTACTCTTATTGAGCAGATCAACCGAATCTGAGTAGGCAAAGTAATGACGACGTTCTACCAAATCGGACAGAGCAAAGATTTGCTTTTTAAGATCTTGCAGTTGCTCGTCGGCTGCCTTGTATTCTGCTTCTAGCGCATCAAACTGTTCAGGGTCCGCATCCAATGCTGAGACAATCTTCTCAAGCTCAGCAACGGCTTTCGCATGGTTGTTCAGGAATGCTTTCGCCTCTGACAATTGCGCGATTTTCTCTTCCAGTTCATCAAAACGCGCTTGAAGGGTGTCGTCTTCAATCAGTGCCATGTTCGGTGCTAGTTTGTCGAGTGAAGACAGCGCTTGCTTGCTGGTTTGCAGTTGTGAACGTTGTTGTTGTTCTTTTGCTTCTAAATCAGCCAGTACACGTGCGATTTGGTTACGCTTTTCACGTACATTTGCCAATGCTTGTTCTGGATCAGCTTCAAACGCCACATGAATGTGGTGAGCAACAAACTGGTTGAACGCTTGATACAAACGCTGCATCTTCTGTGAGTCGAATGCTGCTTTGGCGTGCTTCTCAACCACTTCTTCTCGTTCGTTACGCAGTAGCTCTAAACGTTGCTCGCGTGCCGCACGGCCAAACAGTGGGATTTCCGGGAAGCGTGAGTAACGCATTTGACGATCGTTCATACGAACGCATACTGCGCCTTCCAGTTCTTCCGCATCGAATGAGCTATCATCAAAGGCATCAATGTCACCTTCGATGATGTACAAATCTTCAGGACAGTCGTCCAGCTCAACCAGTTTCTCTTCGATGCCTGACAAATCAGAAACTACGATCGCATGACGAGCCGGGCCGTACATCGCACTGAAGTATGGCGCATCATCGATGGTAATATCATCGTAGATTTCAGATAGCAATACGCCGCCCAGCGTATCTGCAAGGCCTTTCAGGCGCGGGTCATTTGAACCACCTGGTGAGGCTAAACGTTCGATCTCGCTTTCCAGCTGAGTACGACGTTCTGCCAGTTTGTCTTTTGCCAGAGACTGCTGTTTCTCTTGCTCAAGCACCACCTGCATATGGCTCATTACCGCATGGCGATCTTCTAACTCTGCACCACTTTGTTCACGCAGTTTTTCCAGCGCATCATTGGCTGCAATCCAGGCTGGGGCAATCGCTTCCAGCTTGTTGATTTCCGCCGTTGCATCTTGCTCTAAACGACGCTGTTCGCTGCGCTGTTCACGCACCTCTTCTTGCGTCATTTCCAGAGAGTCAATCTGCATCGCGTGACGTTCACGTTCCTGTTCGAAAGTGATTTCGTCCGTTAGCTCAACATGGAACCGCTTTTGGTATTCCGTTACCAGTTCGCTCGCCTGACGCTGTTGGTTCAGACTACGCTCAAGGTCGCGATGTTGTGCACGCCACTGTTGTTCGTTCTGAGCGATTTGCTGAGATTCGCGCGCTTTGGTAATCGCAATTTTTGCCTGTTCAGCGGCGTCTTTACGCTCCACCTGACCAGCAATGCTTTGAACCAGTTTCAACGCCGTTTCAAACTGTTCCGCCGCAGCCGATGACATATCCAGCTTGTGCTTCACCGACAGTAGCTCGTTGGTACTGTCCGTTTGTTTATTTTTCAGATCGGCAACCAAGGCTTGCGCGGATTCAGCCGTTAGGCTGTCATCACCAAGAAGCTGCTTCGCTTTATCAAGTGCCTGAACCGCTTGTTGGTATTGAAGGGCACGCGTTTGCTGCACATCTAGTGCCTGCTGGTAATCCGCAAGCTGCGTCTTAAGGCTATCCACTTCTTCTTCAGAAACGGTCGCTTGCTCTTCAGCGTTCATTACACGCTCTTGCGCTTCTTCAACGACCATCATCTGTTCTTCAAGACGCTCGCTCAGCTCTTCAAGATCTTCCTGATAACGTACGATCTTCTCTTGCTGACGCAGTGCATTTTGCACCAGTTGCAAGTGATCCGACGCAGCTTGGTAGTCCTGCTCTAGCGCCGACTCTGAGTCAACCAGCAGCTCAAGCTGCTCTTGCACTCGGTTAAGCAGGTTGTTTTGCTCAATCAAGGTCTCGCGAGAACCAAAAAGCTCAGAACGTAAAGACAGGGTCTGCTCAAGTTTTTTGCGACGCTCGTTAGCATGGCGCATGTAGTCAGCGGCCACATAGTTGGTGGACTCTGTGATCAAATGTTTGAACAAGTCACGGTCAGCCTGCGTGGTTTTAATCGCTTCCAGTGTCATGCGGTTTTCACGCAGAGCAGATTCCATATCCTGGAAGGCTTTCTTCACGCCACCGTTTTGTGGCAGAAGGTAGTCACGCAGAGAACGAGTGATCGCACTGGAGATACCACCGTAAAGTGATGCTTCAATCAGACGATAGAACTTAGAACGGTCGCCTGAATTACGCAGTTTCTTCGGAATGACACCGAACTCAAACATTTGCGCATGGTAATCGACGATAGATGAGAAGGCTTTAAATTGAACGCCTTCAAACTCTGAGATGACGTCTTTAACTTCGTTAATCTGACGCACGCGAGCTTGAGTCGCCGATACGCTCTCAACAAGAACATCGGTCGGTTTTACATGGCTAGGAAGGCCTTGGATAACAAACGGCTTGATGTCTACTTTCTTATCACGGCCCGCGACTTGCTGCAGTTTTACCGCAAAAAGCAGACGTTGGTTACGTGAGTTAACCACATCCAGCGCCGCATAACATGCGCCTGGTTGCAGCTTACCGTACAAACCTTTATCGCGAGACGATTGGCTACTGCCCGCCTCTGTCGTATTGCGGAAATGAAGTAATGTTTGGTCTGGAATTAAAGCGGTAATAAATGCCGCCATTGTGGTTGATTTACCAGCACCGTTACCACCAGAAAGCGTCGTAACCAAACCATCGATATCAAACGTACGGGCAAAGAAACCGTTCCAGTTGACCATGGTCAGCGATTGATATTTACCACGTTCAATCATGCTCATGCTTCACCCTCTTCTGTCATTTCTTCTTGGGCTTGTTCTTCTTGATCTTCTTCAGACAACAGACTGCCTTGGCTTGGTTCTTTGGTATGAACCACGGCTTCACCGTCACGGATCAGACGTAATTGAGCTTCACGCATATCATCACCGACACGCACATCCGCACCAAATCGGAATACCGCTTCACTGATACTGAATTTACCGGTTTCGCCGATATTGATGATCATGCCAAGGCGGCGCAGACGGCGCAGCGAAGTACGTACTTTTTCAAACAGCTTCTCTTTATCCAGGTCTGAGCCAGTGGCGCGGTTGGTCACCAGCTTCATCAACTTATTTTCATCCGCTAGTGCCAGCATCTCGTCGTAAAGTTCCTGATTGGTAAAGATGCCTTCATGAGCCAGACGTTCTGGGCTCAGGTAAAGAAAACACAATACCTTACCCACCAGCATATCCAGCTCAGATAGGACACTGCGGCCAATTAGAGAGGTAGAACGTGGACGAAGATAGAAGAAACCTTCTGGCGCTTTCACCAGCTCAGTGTTGTAGCGCTGATAGAAAGAAGACAACTCAAGTTCAAAATCCGACAACAATGCGTGGTTGTCTAAATCTTCGCTTGAGATATGACGCCCTGCTCGTAGCATGCTGTCTAATGCTGGGAACAGAGGGTTAGAAATTGCTTTTGCCAGTTTATCTGACATGTATTCATTAGTATCGGTCGATGACATTCGCTTGTACCTTTGCCCCAAATTCGTTGATTGATTTCCAGTCTGGTTGAATGGCTTGATAATCCGATTCTGAATAGCCCAGACGAACGGCCTGATCAACAATAATTCGAGCTAAATCAAAGTGATGAGTAAATGGATGTTGTGCAAGGTAATCTCGTAGTACCACGCTCAAATCGATTGGTGTGCCCTGCTCTTTATGAGCTTTTAGCATCTCACCAATACGCTCTGACAACTCATCATTGACTTGTTGAAATTCTTCGTATTCCACTTCCATCGGAACTTGGCCTGTTACCTCGTCATCACGCAGTACCAAAGCTTCGTCACGAAGGTCGGATAATCGCTCAGCATCTGCATAAGTCAGATACCAAGGCATATCAAAGTAATCTTTAATCGATTGACGCAATCGAGAACTGAACGCACGGTTCTTATCCATATCGATGGCGGTACGGATAAATTTATGTACATGTCGGTCGTAGCCAATCCAGAGATCGATCGCTTGCTGTCCCCAACTGGTGATTCGGTCCAGCTTCATTTGCAGACCAAACAGGGCTTCTTCAATAAACTCAAGCTCAGGATCGCCATAGACAAGCTCCTGAATATCGAGTATTTGAGTTTGCAGCTCATCACTGGCTGCCTGCAAGGTATCTTGAAGTTCACGCAGTGTGCTGGATGTTTCAGACAATAACGCTTCACAGTTATTAATCGCTTCACGCCAGTCTTTATTCAGCAGGTCAGCAATCTGCTGTTTCACAGATTGTTGCTGCTCGTCCATAACACGCTGGTTAAGATCGATTTGATCGAAGATCTCGCCTACGGAATATTTAAGTACTCCATACACGTTTTTCTTCCAGTGACCCGGTGTGCCACCTTTTTGGGCTGCTTCAATTGCTTTCGCCATTTCATCCGCAACCATAGACAGCTGAATAGAAAGGCGCAGTTTTGAGAACTCACGATGACGCACGTAGTAATCAGTAATGCCTATCGCCAGTGGCGACAAGCGGTAGATACTCGCCCCATCTGTCACTTCACTGACAAAACGGCTGATAAGGCGCTGCTTAACCATCTCGTTGATGGCATTGTTTGCCCTGAAAGCAGAGGCCTCCCCCGTTTCATCAAATAATCGAGTGACGATAGCGAACGCATCGTGCAGTTCACCTTCACCCAATTCATCGTCAAACCTTTCATTACTTAGTACTGCGATGGCAATTAAAAATGCCAAGCGCTCTGTGGTCAGGTTCAACGAGAAATCTTGCTGCTTAACCCAGCCAACCAATTCATCAATAGGTTGTTCTGCAGCATCGAGAGTCATCTCACTCATTGTTATTCCTGTTTTCTTTCTTTTTGGCCCACACGTGAATGTAGCGACCTAATGAGAGGTATGGCTCTTGTCGACAAAGTTGTTTTTCTAGCGCCAACACATCTTCAAACTCGTAATCACCCATGTATTGCATATTTCCTATGTAATCACTGAATGAGCGAATACCAGATTTACCACAAATACTGAACCCCGAGTCTTCTATCCATTGGTAGACTTCTTCTGGTTTCAAGCCTTTTTGCGGCTGTAGTTTAAATCTTTTCCGGTGAGGCATACCGTCCAAAATATGAGGAATGTTGCCACAAACCACGTTTTTGTAGACTAAACCATGGTGGTTATAGAACATCACCGATGCAATGCCTCCCGGTTTCACTTGCTCCAATACCGTTTCGAGAGCGGTTTTAGGATCGACCAACCACTCCATCACCGCATGAAACATGGCAAGATCCACCTGGCTTTCCATGTGCTCGCCAATGGACTGGACAGGTGAATGAATCAGGCGATACTGCTCAAGCAAACCGTTATTTTCAATATCCTGTTTGGCTAGTTGCAGCATTTCCGAAGATAGATCACATAACGCGACACGATGTCCGAGCTTAGCAAGCTTTTGAGACATTTGTGCTAAACCACCACCCGCATCCAAAACTTCTAGGGGTTGCTGGTCTGCCTCTAATTCACTTAGAATCTGTAGAAAATCTTCCCACACAATGATTTGGCGGATCTCCCCTTTATCGGAGCCGTAAATATTTTTTGCAAATTTGTGGGCGATATCGTCGAAATTGCGGTCTTCTGTCACTTCTGCTGAGTTATCATAACGGATTGTGTCGCTATTCTGGCACAAGGAAAGCAGGAATAAAGAGGAATACCCTCATTTTTATTTTCAATTGATGTTTTTTCGGACTATTTATGTATGTTTGAGCTGAAAAAAGTAGTGTCAGCTTTGCTCATGCCCTTACCAGCATTGCTGCTGATAGGATTATTGGGCCTGGCTCTCATTAGTTTTACCACTAAGCGTAAAACCGGCTGCTTCGTTGTTTTATTCTCTTTTGTCGGCATTTTCCTTGTTGCCTTCCAGCCTGTTTCAACCAAGCTTCTTATGCCACTGGAACGTGAACACAAAGCGTTTCTACCCGTTTCTGGAACCATCGATTACGTGATGGTGCTAGGCAATGGTCACGTTATCGATGACGAAATTCCACCCACTTCTCAGTTAAGTCGTGCCGCGCTAATGCGTTTAACAGAAGGCATTCGTATTTTGCGCATGTATCCTGGCGCTAAATTGATTCTTTCCGGCTATGACGGCGGATCTGAAATCAGCCATGCGCGTATGATGGCAAACGTCGCTCTGGCGCTAGGTGTGGCGAAATCCGATATTATTTTATTGGAAGATGCAAAAGATACTTGGGAAGAAGCACGTCAGGCTGCGGCGTTCGTCCAGCAAAAGGAAATTGTTTTAGTTACCTCGGCCAGCCACATGAGCCGAGCTCTGTATGAATTTAATGCAGCAGGGATTAAACCCCTCCCAGCACCGACAAACTTCTTGGCCATCGAAGAAGTCAATCAAGCTTGGGATAAATACTCACCGAAAGCGCGTTACTTGGAGCAAACCGAACTGTTTTGGCATGAATATCTTGGCAGTATCTGGCAACGCTTGCGTGATATGGTAGGACAAACGCCGATGGTAGAACCTCAATAGCTCATGCGTCGAGTGCTTTACGTAAGGTAACTTTGAGAAACAAAAAAGGAGAGCAACGGCTAAATGCCGTTCGTTTAGTAGCTAACGGCATGTTTAAGTCTCCAGTCATCCTGAACAACGACGAAGGAGTGTGATTCAGGATCTAATTTCCGCGCACTTTATAGCCGAAATTATTTCATTAACAGCTCAGCGCGCTGCGATTAGATTCCTAGTCTCGCTTGAGCTCGCTGGAATGACACAGATAAAATCGTTACGCGATTGGCTTTAAGCTAGCGCTCTCCTTTTGTTGAGCTTGTTTTTTGGGTATTAATCCCCGGCAAACATGTAGCCTTCGCCATGAACCGTGACAAAAATTTGTGGGTTCTTGGGATCAAACTCCATCTTGGCACGCATACGCCTAATTAATACATCTATGGTACGGTCATTGGGCGCATCCACACGATGACTGATCATATTCAAAATACGCTCACGACTCAGCACTTGATTCGGATAAGACGACAACGCCACCAAAAGCTCGTATTCGGCTTTGGTTAGTTTTACTGGCTCACCATTGCGGCTCAACGCTCGACGTTGAATATCAAACGTCCACTCGCCAAAACGAACAATATGTTGCTCGTTGGTTTCGTTTGTCTTGCTTGTCCCATTGCGTGCGGTCGAAATACGCCACAGCAAGTTTTTAACGCGAACTAATAACTCACGAAGTTCAAAAGGCTTGGTGACGTAATCGTCAGCCCCCATTTCCAGGCCAACAATTTTGTCGATGCTATCCGTGCGTCCTGTAACTAATATGATACCAATATCCGATTGGCTGCGTAATTCGCGCGTAAGCATCAGGCCGTCTTCACCCGGCAAATTAATATCCAGCATGATAAGATCAACATCGCCAGCTTGCAGTACCTCACGCATTTGCGTGCCACTCTCTGCTTCACTGACTATATAACCTTCATTTTGAAAATAACCCGCTAGCTTACTACGCGTTACAACATCATCTTCTACGACTAATACGTGATAGCTCATTTACACCACTTTCTGTCATTGATCATTCGAGATGTATTCTATTCATAACTATTAACATTTCTAGTCATAGGCGGACTAAAAAGCAAGATTTAGTGATTTTGTTGATTCAAAACAAGCTTACCAAGCCCTGTTAACAAATGGACATATTTCTCTATAAAACATCATAGTTATAGTTACTGCTGTTCATTTTAATTGATTACACTTAAAGGATATCTGAATTTGATTTTGTGGTGCCAGAAATAGAGCATCATTCAGGAGCCTAAAATGCAAGAAGTGAAAGCTTTTAATGAAAAACGTGCCGAAATTTACTGGTGGTTTTCTAGCTTATTCGCCAAAGAACTAACAGACAAAGAATTGGAGACTTACCATAGTGTCGAAATTCGTAGCTTTTTGGCGGGCTTAGGTGAAAATGAATCTCTCAAGCCCTCGATAGATAACCTTGTAGACGCACTGAACCGCCTACAAGACCGCGCAGATGCTCAGCTAGAGCTTGCTGCGGACTTTTGTGAGCTGTTCTTAAAAACCGAAAAGTACGGTGCGCTTCCCTACGCTTCTATGTACATTGGCGAATCTGGTTTGCTCAATGACAAGCCAGCAGAAGAGATGGAAAAGTTGATGGCTGAGTATGGTGTCCAAGTTGACGACAATCTAAAAGAACCAGCCGACCACTTAGCGGTAGAACTGGACTTCTTGGGTAACATGATCATCCGCTCTAATGAGTTTGAACAAGAAAAACATATGGAAGCAGCCTTCGTTAAACAAAATGCATTTATCGAAGGTCAACTCATGTCTTGGTTACCACAATTCTCGCAAAAGTGTCAGCAATTGGATGACTTTGGCTTCTACGCCAGCGTCGCGCAACTATTAATTGCATTTTGTAAACTGGACAGCGCTTACCTTCTTGGTGAATAATTGCCGCCTGTTTTAGGGAGCCTGGCTATTAGGTTCCCTATTTTTTATTCGTTAACTATTAAAATTGTTCCAAGCGCTCGCTTTCTAGCAATCAAAATGTGACTTCAGAGACACAAAACCATTGCTGAAATTATTGCCAGCCTGCTCGCATAGGGCTAAAATGTGAACGCAAACGATTAAATATGATTTTATGTAAACCGCTGAAATAAAGCGGTTTTTGTGTTTTCTTAATAGGTTGATGACCTTTCTTCACTCGGTTGAAGAAAATGAGCATTATCGACCGCTGTTGCTACTTACCCTCTACCGACTTCGGAGTAACCACTGCTAAACAGACTCAGCGCCATTGTTAATGTTGCGCTAAGTTTACACAAACACTCAGCACTAGGTTTATCTTCCACGGTATATTAGTAGCTCGATACAGGACACCATTTATGGCCACTATAAAAGACGTTGCTCGATTAGCCGGCGTTTCTACCACCACTGTTTCGCACGTTATCAACAAAACGCGCTTTGTTGCAGAAGCAACGCAAGAAAAAGTAATGAAAGCGGTTGATGAGCTTAACTATGCACCAAGTGCGGTTGCTCGTAGCTTAAAATGTAACTCAACGCGAACTATCGGTATGTTGGTAACGCAATCTACCAACCTATTCTTCTCTGAAGTTATCGATGGTGTAGAAAGTTACTGCTACCGCCAAGGCTACACACTTATCTTGTGTAACACTGGTGGTATTTATGAAAAGCAACGAGATTACATTCGCATGCTCGCCGAAAAGCGTGTCGATGGCATACTGGTGATGTGTTCCGACCTGACAGAAGAGCTGAAGCAAATGCTTGACCGTCACGCTGATATTCCAAAAGTAGTCATGGATTGGGGTCCAGAAAGCTCGCAAGCAGACAAAATCATGGATAACTCAGAGGAAGGCGGTTACATCGCGACTAAGTATCTGATTGATAACGGTCATACCGATATTGCTTGTTTAAGTGGTCACTTTGAAAAACTCGCATGCCAAGAGCGGATTGCTGGATTCCGTCGAGCAATGGCAGAAGCAAACCTACCGGTAAACGAAGACTGGTTTTTTGAAGGTAACTTTGAATGTGATACCGCTGTTTTGGTCGCAGACAAAATTACCGCAATGGCAAAACGCCCAACAGCCGTATTCTGTTTCAATGACACCATGGCGTTGGGTCTCATGAGCCGTCTACAACAGAATGGCATTAAGATTCCTGACGAGGTATCCGTCATCGGTTACGACAATATCGAGTTGGCAGAATACTTTTCGCCACCGCTAACAACGATCCACCAACCAAAGCGTCGTGTCGGTAAAAATGCCTTCGAGATTCTGCTTGAACGTATTAAAGACAAAGAACACGAAAAACGCATTTTTGAAATGCAGCCAGAGTTGGTCGTTCGAAATACAGTGAAAAAACTCAATTAATGACCAGTAAGCGCTCACCTGAGCGCTTATTTTTTGTCCGGAAAAATAACTTTATCACCCTTTTGTTCACTTTAGTCAGCAAACGCTTTATAAGTTACTGTTTTTTTTAAACACGATCCACCTCACATCGCCTCAAACTTGTGCTCAGCCTTCAATCTCAAATACGAAACTAAACCCATAAAACATGGTCGTTTTATTGAAGCAATATCACAATTTGATCTCTGAAATGTGATGTTAATTCAAGATAAAAAGTATTCTCTACCTGTCACGCACAGGGCAAACCATCCGAAAGGGTGGGACGCAAAGCTTCCGGCCTTAACCATTCGATAAATGGAAGGTAGCGGGGTTACCGATGGCAAATATGCATATAATGAGTTTACCCTTTAATGACATTGTGCTTGCATGTATTTGCTACTCTCTCGGACCTGACTTTTGGTGGCGTAATATTAATTACACCGAGATAACACATCATGGATAAACCGATACTCAAAGATTCTATGAAGCTATTTGAGGCACTTGGTACGATCAAGTCGCGCTCAATGTTTGGTGGCTTCGGACTTTTCGCTGATGAAACGATGTTTGCACTGGTTGTGAATGATCAACTTCATATACGAGCAGACCAACAAACTTCATCTAACTTCGAGAAGCAAGGACTAAAACCGTACGTTTACAAGAAACGTGGTTTCCCGGTCGTTACTAAGTACTATGCGATTTCCGACGACTTATGGGAATCCAGTGAACGCTTGATAGAAGTAGCGAAGAAGTCGTTAGAACAAGCCAATTTAGAAAAAAAGCAGCAAGCCAGTAGTAAACCTGACAGGTTGAAAGATCTACCCAATTTACGACTAGCGACAGAACGAATGCTTAAGAAAGCTGGTATTAAATCAGTAGAACAACTTGAGGAAACTGGCGCATTAGGCGCTTACAAAGCGATACGTGATACGCACTCCGCAAAAGTAAGCATTGAGTTGCTATGGGCTTTAGAAGGGGCGATTAACGGCACTCATTGGAGCGTTGTTCCCCAATCTCGAAGGGAAGAGCTAAAAAGTGCGCTCTCTTAGCCGAAAGAGATAAACCTTTTCGATGTATAAAAACCGCAGTTTCGACTGCGGTTTTTTTTGAAATTTTTTCCAGCCTCAAACTGTCTGTTATTTTGTATATCAAATGATTGTTATGAGTACCATATTTAACTACTGGTACCTGTTAACGTTTTAGAGCAAGGCTGTTCTTCTGGAGTACGACAATGAATAAAAAACTGGTTTTTGGGTTAATACTGCTGTTAACGATAATTTTATTAGCCGTTAACTTTAGCCAGTACCTCACTTTAGAGAACGCTAAAGCCCAGCAAGACGCACTTAACGCCTATATCGATCAACGGTTTGTCTTTGCTGTTACGCTCTATTTCGTCGCTTATGTCGCGATCACCGCGTTTTCTATTCCCGGTGCAGCGGTCGTCACTCTGTTAGCCGCTGCTCTATTCGGCTTTTGGACTAGCTTACTTCTCGTCTCATTTGCCAGTACGATCGGGGCAACGTTAGCTTTTCTGAGTAGTCGTTACTTATTACGAGATTGGGTACAAACAAAATTTGGTTCAAAGCTCAACGCGATTAACCAAGGCGTCAAAAAAGACGGGGCATCTTACCTACTCTCATTACGATTGATCCCTGTATTTCCTTTCTTTCTAATCAACCTATTGATGGGATTAACCCCGATGTCTGTTGGCCGATTTTATTTGACCAGCCAAATAGGTATGCTTCCAGGCACCGCTGTTTATCTCAATGCAGGTACTCAACTGGCAACGATTGAAAGCCTCTCTGATATCGTTTCACCGAGCGTGTTAGCTTCATTTGCGTTGCTTGGGCTTTTTCCTATCATTGCTAAATGGCTGATGAATAAATTCAGACCCACTCAAGTGCAGCCAAATGGAAACTCTTGATGAAGATATTTATTGCGAAAAACCCGGCAGAAGCGCATATCGTTTGTGAGTTGCTGAAAACAGAGCAAATTTTTTGTGAAGTACGAGGAGAAGGCATTTTCGGATTGAAAGGAGAGTTACCATTCGGCGACGATACCGACCCTTACGTTTGGTTATTGAATCCAGAACAGAAGATGAGAGCCTTGGCTATTATTGAAGCCTATCAAAAACAGACACAGCCAAACACCTATCAAGATTGGACATGCCCTAAATGTTCGGAACTCAATGAAGGCCAATTTGGCGCGTGCTGGCAGTGTGGCTATCAGATAGATGAAAGGGGATAGGTAGTTAAGGGGATGGGTAGTTAAGGCGATAGGTCCTAGATCCTAGGTCCTAGGTCCTAGGATTGCTCGCGGGGACTTCGGTGTTTTTATTGAACGTTGGTATTTGTTGTTTTGGAATACGGTGCGCTTCGCTTACGGAAAACTGAATACAGCAAGAGAGCTAGAGCTCCCCTAGGGCCTAAAACCTAGGACCTTATAGATTACGCAACTAACGTTTGTTGCTTGATGAACTCAATCGAGTACTGATTAAAATCCTCTGGACGTTCTACATTACAAACGTGGCCGCAGTTGGGGATCTCGCGAAGCACACTCAGTTTATGTGCCGCAACCATCTCTTTCACCGGTTGGATGAACATGTAATCTCTGTCCCCCATCAAGTAGAGGGTTGGAATCGCTAATTCTCTGTCTTTAAAGTACTTCATTAACGGGTTCACATCCGCCGCCAAAATAAACCAACGCTTAAACTCTTTTTGACAGAGCTTTTTAGCTTCTCTTATAAACAGGTGCCGAGACTCGCGTTGATTACGCTGTGGCATCACAATATACGCGAACAACTTGTACAGCCACATGTAAGGCAAGATATGTTTGCCAAAGTTACCCAGTTTAACGAGTATTTGTGATCGTGTATTGAGGCGAGTAACCGCACCACCTAACACCATTGAATCCACTCGGTCAGAGGCCAACTCGGCAAGATTTCGCACAATGATCGTACCTAATGACATCCCGACAAAATGCGCAGACTGGATTTTTAAGTGATCCAAAACTTTTAAGATATCTTGAGTCACTTCCGTGAACGTATAGCGACTGGTCATCAATTCTTTCAATAACTGATTTGACTTCCCATGTCCTCGCAGATCTATCAGCACTAAATTAAAGTGCTGTTTATAGGCTTTAATTTGCTTAAACCAAATTGAAGAACTGCCACCAGCACCGTGCACGAAAACCACCCACTCATTACTGGTGGGATGCAAGTAGGTTTTATGGAAAAGTAGCGGCTCAGTCATATACCAGTAATAATAGTATTGTTATTAAATTAGAGGGTGCAATCCTATCACATTAGGGTTACACGCGATAATAAAGGCACCGCTTTAGGTGCCTTTTGTTACAATTTTAGATTAGTGCAAATAATGTCAATGCGGAAAAGAAAACGTTAATGCTGAGTGGTAAAGCTGCAAATATTCTTCTGCAGCTTTACGCCAGCAAAAATCCTGTTGCATTGCATGCAGTTGAACCCGTCTCACTTCCTCAGAGTTTTGTGCATATAGTAACAATGCCCTGAGCATGGTTAACAACAAAGCTTGCGGTGTTGGATCATAAAATACAAAGCCCGTCGCATCAGACGGGTCAGCATCATAATCATTGACACTGTCTTTTAGACCCCCAACGCCTCGCACAATAGGCAAAGTACCATAAGCCATGCTGTAAATCTGATTGAGTCCACACGGCTCAAATTCAGACGGCATCAAAAAGAAGTCAGACCCAGCTTCAACCAAATGAGCCAGCTCATTATCATACGCTTCAACGAAGACAAACTTATCTGGGAACTGTTCAGCAACTTCGGATAAATGTGTAGCAAGAACAGGATCTCCCGTCCCGACTACAACTAATTGGACGTCGTGCTTTAGAAAGTCCGTCAACACTGGCAGCAAATAATGTAGCCCTTTCTGCATTGTCAGGCGACAAACCATGCCAAACATAGCACAGTTGTTCTCGGCCAAGTTCAGGCGTTGTTGCAGTGCTTTTTTACAAGCACTTTTGCCTTCAACCATACTTTGTTCACTGGGTTCAAAATTCAGTGGCAAATAAGCATCTGTTTTAGGGTTCCAGGCACTGTAATCACAACCATTGAGAATACCGACTAAATCATTCGCTCGTTGTTGGAACTCCCAAGCCATTCCATGACTACCAAGCTCTGTCTGCAACTCTTCGGCATAGGTAGGGCTAACTGCGTTGATTTTATCCGCGTTTAATACACCCGCTTTAAGCATCGCGATGTGCGTTGAACTAACCCCTGCATCGGGTACATTTCGACTGTGAAACTCACGCAGGCATTGCACCTCATCGTAGCGAAACACGCCTTTAAACACCGCATTATGAATCGAGATCACGCTGCGGATATTTGCATAAAACGGGTCTGAGCCGTATCGATGCTTCAACAAAAATGGTACAAGGCCAGTGTGCCAATCATTGGCATGGACGATGTCAGGTCTGAAGTCCAGCTTAGGTAGCATGTCTAAGCAAGCCGCACTGAAAAACGCAAAGCGCTCACCATTATCTGAGTAGGCTTCATTATTCTCAGCGTACATTGATGGGCGATTAAAGTAAGATGGGCAGTCAATCAGGTAAACTGGCGTATCACTAAGATACAGCCTCAGTACTCGATACTCGGTGTGCGGCCACGAGGTTAGCTGTGTCTCTAACAGCACCTCCGCCTCAGCCAGCCTTTCAATACCATGGTATGCAGGAATGGTAATACGTACATCTTGCTGAAGACCGTGAAGCGCTTCCGGCAGTGCCTTGGCTACATCAGCCAAGCCACCACTTTTAATCAATCCTTCGACTTCAGACGCTACAAACAGAATAGATAAGTTGTTAGTAGCCAACTCGTGCTCCTTTAGGAATAACCACAATACCATCATCCGACACGTGGAAGAACTTCTTATCTTCTTGAAGGTTCACCCCAATTTGCGTGCCAGGTGCGATATCGGCGTTCTTGTCCACAATTACTCGACGTAAAACACAGCCTTCACCGATTTTGACGTCACCCAAGAGTATACATTCGCTGATATCGCAGGCAGATGCAATATTACTTCGAAAACCAAGTACCGATTTTTCGATTCGAGAGCCCCGAATATAGCTGCCATTACACACTAGGCTATCGATAATTTGCACACGACCGTTGTCTGAATCGGTGAACGTTGCTGGTGGTAAAGGCGGGTAATAAGTATGCAGCGGCCATTTACGGTTATACAGAGAGAATGGCGCATCTTTTTCTAGCAAGTCCATATGCGCTTGCCAGTAAGCATCAATCGTACCGACATCTCGCCAGTATACTTGTTCTTTCTCGCCACTGATTTTATTGGTGCTAAAATCATAGACAAACACATCCCCACGAGGGAACATTTTAGGAATAATGTCTTTACCAAAATCGTGGGTAGATTCTTCATTGCTCGCATCTTCGATCAATTCAGAGAACAATTCTTTCGCTTCAAAGACATAGTTGCCCATCGAGACCAACGCATAGTCAGGCTCTCCAGGAATCGACTTTGGACATTCCGGTTTTTCTTCGAAGCCAATCATACGACCTTCACTGTCGACTTCGATTACACCGAACTGAGAAGCTTCTTTAAGCGGCATACGTAAAGCCGACACAGTCAGCGAAGCTTGCTTTTTGATATGGAAATCAAGCATCTGCTTAATATCCATTTTGTAGATATGATCAGAACCAAAAATACAAACTTGGTCTGGTTCTTCCATTTCCATAAAACGAAGGTTCTGATAGATAGCATCTGCGGTGCCTTCATACCAACGCTTACCGGTACGCATCTGAGCTGGGATAGGATCAATAAAACGATCAGTAATCCCGTTGATGTTCCAACCTTTTTTTAAATGATAAAACAGAGATTGAGATTTAAATTGGGTCAGTACGTAAATACGCATTAAATCCGCATTGACAAAGTTGTTGAGTGCGAAGTCAATCAGTCGATAACTACCACCAAAAGGTACAGCAGGTTTGCTGCGAGATTCAGTTAAAGGTCTCAAACGTGAGCCTTCACCGCCAGCAAGAATCATTCCCAAAACACCAGCCATTGTTGTTCTCCATATCGTTATAGCTTGGAATGGATGCTCACTTAATTGAATGTATTGTGGGGAATCAAGTGAACACATTGTCAGCCACATCCAGCGCTTCTATGAGCACATATCATGCGGGTTAAAAACTGCGGCATTGCTCTGCCAACTTACAGGGTGTGTTAACTTTTCGTGGTTCACGTCTAGTTTAGTCTGAGTCCCAAATTCGTTTTAAACGTGAAAAGAGAATTCAAGGAGGCTCGAATCCATTTCTTTCAACAAAGAGTCAGCACTTTTTCAGTATAGGTACCTAGCCCACTTCCATTGAGCTATCGATATTTGGCAACGCTAAATCGTGATTTGCTTCTCAATAAAAAATGGCAAATCAACAGCGTTATTTATACTAATGCCTTCTACCTCGATACCAATATCATCACGAAATAACACACCTTAAATATTCTTATCTGTCGACACCAATTCAAATGCACTTTGTTGCATTATTTTTGTAATAAACTATCCAATTTGAACATTAATTACAATTTAAAATACGTCATTCTGTGTATTAGATAGATACAACTTGCTCGATACGATATTCAGATCACATTAGAAAATGTAATAGGCTACACTCTGAAAACAATTTACGAACGAAATTAATACATAGATCGTCACCTACTCTGTATACAACGAGCTTGTAAAGGTGATATCGAACTTCACACTACGACATGCATGTGACTGTAAAATGAATCAGACAGGCTTGCTCTAAGGTTTATTTGGGGAAATAGTCAGAGCTTCAGAAATGGGGAGATAAGTTGTCGGCAAGATAAGCGATGACGAAAATTAGATGAAAAAACAAGGCAGCGATCTCGCTGCCTTATTTTTTACTCAATGAGTTTAAGCTTTAGGTTTTTTACGCTTATCGGTGATTTCCCATTTGCCATCAACGAAAAGTGCAGTCCAACCACTTGGCTTGCCATTCTCTTCAGAGCGAACATAGTTCTCTTTCGTTTTACGGCTAAAACGAACCACTGCTGGACGACCATCAGGGTCTTCCTGTGGTGCCGTCGCAAGATACTTGAACTTATCTGGTAATCGTTCTTCGTAAAGCGCAAGCTCTGAAACAAGTGGCGCACGCGTTTCGCGTGATTTAGGGAAGTTGCTGGCTGCCATAAACAGGCCAGACGCCCCATCACGCAACACAAAGTAAGCATCCGAGTTTTCACATGGCAGTTCAGGGAAATGCACTGGATCTTCTTTCGGCGGCGCTACTTCACCGTTCTTCAGAATCTTACGGGTGTTTTTACATGTCTCGCTGGTGCAATCCATGTATTTACCGAAGCGACCATTCTTAAGCACCATGTCAGAACCACACTTGTCACACTCAACAACGGGTCCATCATAGCCTTTAACTTTAAACTCGCCGTATTCAACGATGTAACCTTCACAGTTTGGGTTGTTACCACAAACGTGCATCTTACGTTTATCGTCGATTAGGTACGCGTCCATCGCTGTCTCACAGATTGGACAACGTTTCTTGGCACGAAGCGCTGCGGTTTCTACATCTTCTTCTAAGACGTTGATGATGCCTTCTTCATCGCCTAAGTTGATGGTGGTTTTGCAACGCTCTTTAGGTGGCAGTGCATAACCAGAACAACCTAGGAATACGCCGGTGGACGCTGTACGAATACCCATTGGGCGGCCACATGTCGGACATTCGATGTCTGTCATCACAATGTGGTTAAGCTTCATACCACCTTCAGCCTCGTCAAGGTCGGCTTTTTCAAGGTCGCCGGTAAAGTCGCTAAAGAAGTTATCCAGTACCGCTTTCCAGTTGACTTCGCCTTCGGCAATTTGGTCCAGTTTCTGTTCCATGCGTGCAGTGAAATCGTAGTTCATCAAATCATTGAAGCTGTCATCAAGGCGGTCAGTAACAATTTCACCCATTTTCTCTGCGTAGAATCGACGCTGGTCAACTTTCACGTAGCCACGATCCTGAATCGTCGAGATGATAGACGCGTACGTCGATGGACGACCAATACCACGCTTTTCAAGCTCTTTAACCAGTGCAGCTTCAGTGTAGCGCGCTGGCGGCTTAGTAAAGTGCTGTTTCGGGTCAAGTGACTCTAGGTTCAGCTTATCGCCAAGTTGCACCGCAGGAAGGATTGTATCCTCGTTTTTGCCCATAGGACGCTGTACGCGAGTCCAACCATCAAACTTAAGGATACGACCTTTCGCTTTTAACGTGTATTCGTCAGCTTTTACACTGATGGTTGTGGAATCGTATTCTGCCGGCGTCATTTGACAGGCAACGAACTGGTTCCAAATTAACGCGTAAAGCTTGTGAGCGTCTGCGTCGACACCTTGCAGATCTTCCGCTTTTACATCCACGCTAGAAGGACGAATCGCTTCGTGCGCTTCTTGAGCCCCTTCTTTGCTGCCGTATTTTAACGGTGAAGCAGGAAGGTACTTATCACCAAACTCAGAACCGATGAAGTCACGGACTGAATCCACAGCTTCTGCACTCAAGTTGGTTGAGTCAGTACGCATATAGGTGATGTAACCCGCTTCATATAAGCGCTGAGCTAGCATCATGGTCTTCTTCACACCGTAGCCCAAACGGGTACTTGCCGCTTGCTGCAGTGTAGAAGTGATGTAAGGCGCAGACGGCTTACTTTTCGTCGGGCGGTCTTCGCGTTTGCAGACTTCATAGCTGGCATTTTCCAGCACAGACATCGCTGCGTTGGTTTCTGTCTCATTGACAGGCTTAAAGGCAACGCCGTCTTTCTGAGCAACCAGCAGTTTGAAGTCCGCTTTATCTTTAGTCTTGGTATTCGCGTGAATATCCCAGAACTCTTCCGGAACAAACGCATTGATTTCGCGCTCACGCTCTACCAGCAGCTTAACCGCAACTGACTGAACGCGGCCAGCCGACAAGCCACGCGCAACTTTCTTCCATAGTAACGGAGAGACCATGAAGCCAACCACGCGGTCCATGAAACGACGGGCTTGCTGCGCGTTTACGCCATCCATATTCAGCTCACCAGGCGTTTGGAAAGCTTGCTGAATAGCATTTTTTGTAATTTCGTTAAAAACAACTCGTTTGTATCGCTCTTCATCGCCACCGATGATCTCACGAAGGTGCCATGCGATTGCTTCCCCCTCGCGGTCCAAATCGGTTGCGAGATAGACGTAATCAGCATCTTTGGCTAATTTTTGTAACTCGCTGACCACTTTTTCTTTGCCAGGAAGAATCTGATAATTCGCTTCCCAGTCGTGATATGGGTTAATGCCCATTTTCTTGATCAGTGCTTTGCGATCTTTCTCTTTTTTGACGCGTGCTTTCTCTTCCGCACTCATCCCTTTAGTTGAAATGGCAGCGGCTTTCTCACCAGTGCTTTGGCCGGCCGTAGGCAGATCACGCACATGACCAACACTAGACTTAACAACAAAGTCTTTACCAAGGTACTTATTTATTGTCTTTGCCTTGGCTGGTGACTCCACTATAACGAGTGATTTACCCATAACTGACTCTAACGTCCTTCATAATAATGCGGGTAAACCTCTGACTTGGAAGTCACCCGCATAATGTTCTATTTCATTGCTTCTTTTTTTACTATTGTGCGAGATGAAAAGAAGATCAACTGCTTTTTTGCAATTCGGATTTGATCGGTTGACAATTCATCGTCTTTATACTTAAAACAGACAGGGCTCTAAAAGGTCTGGTCGGCATATCTAAGCAGGCAAACTTTACTACTGCTAATCGAATTGAGGAAATTTTGTTACCCATCACAAAATAATTTACCTTGAGTGCACGTAACCTTAGGCTACGGCAATAGAACCCAAGCATGAATCGAGTAACCTTTAATTGCATTCCATTGGGTATAATCCCCTGTTAATTATGGGTATACTTCATGAATCTGAAGTTGTAATGAATGACGGGAACGTTATGTCTGATAGAAAATTTATTGAAGAATTTGACCTTCTTTTAATCGCGAATCAAATCATCCAAGAGCACGATGATTATATTGAGGGTATGCGCGCAACAAGCGTGGAAGAAAAAGACGACGTTTTAGTATTTAAAGGGGAATACTTTCTTGATGAGAAAGGATTACCGACGGCGAACACGACTGCCGTTTTCAATATGTTTAAGTATCTGGCTCACCATCTTTCAAAAGAGTTCACGCTTAATAAATAGTTGAAACGATTTACTGACCTAAAAAACCAGAGCGAAATTGGCTCTGGTTTTTTATCAGCCTCAGGCTTAGAGACCTAACAACTTAGAGACTTAAGCTTGTCAAAGTAGTCAGGGAACGTCTTCGATGTACACTTCGGATCATTTATGGTTACAGGTGTATCACTCAACGCAACCAATGAAAAACACATCGCCATACGGTGGTCATCATAAGTGTCGATCGCAGCATGTTTTAGCTGAGGAACTGGCTTAACGATGATGTAATCCTCACCCTCTTCCACTTCAGCGCCGACTTTACGAAGTTCAGTCGCCATCGCAGACAAACGGTCAGTTTCTTTTACCCGCCAGTTGTAAACATTGCGAATCGCTGTCGTGCCTTCTGCAAACAGAGCTGTGGTTGCAATCGTCATCGCCGCATCAGGGATGTGATTGTAATCCATATCAATTCCCTTCAGCTGACCTGCACGAGCAATCACATAATCATCGCCCCACTCAATTTCTGCGCCCATTTTTCCAAGCGCATCGGCAAATTGAATGTCACCCTGAATACTGTTTTTACCAATACCGGTAACTTTCACTTCGCCACCTTTGATCGCAGCAGCAGCGAGGAAGTAAGACGCTGAAGAGGCGTCACCTTCCACTAGAAAATCTCCAGGTGCGACATAATGCTGTCCGGCAGGAATCACAAATTCCTGGTAATCATTGTTGATTACATCAACGCCAAACTGCTTCATGATATGTAGCGTGATATCGATGTACGGCTTAGACACCAAATCGCCTTCAATATTGATGCGAACTTCGCCTTCAGCGAGTGGCGCTGACATAAGGAAAGCGGTTAAAAATTGACTCGAAATGGAACCATCAATCGATACCGTACCCGACTTCAAACCCGTTCCCACAATTTTTAATGGCGGGTAGTTTTCATTTTCGAGGTATTCGATATCAGCACCAGCATCTTGTAGTGCGGTAACGAGGTGACCAATTGGGCGCTCTTTCATACGAGGCTCACCAGTCAGAACATACTCACCTTCACCAAGACAAAGCGCAGCCGCTAGTGGGCGCATTGCCGTGCCAGCATTACCTAAAAACAGCTCTACAGGCTCAGACACAGAAAATGGTTGGCCGAGACCTTCCACAACACACTCAGTTTTGTCTTCAGACAACTGATATTGAACACCAAGCGTAGTAAGCGCGTTGAGCATATGACGGATGTCGTCACTATCGAGAAGGTTGGTCAGGCGTGTCGTGCCTTTTGCTAAAGCGGCTAGCAAAAGAGCTCGGTTAGAGACACTTTTTGATCCTGGAAGGTTAACTTCCCCTTGGATTTTATTGATTGGTTGTAACGTTAGGCTTTCCATTGAAAGTTGATAATCCTTTGTGCTCTCAGTTCACGGTTTATTGAGA
Organism: Vibrio sp. STUT-A11; assembly: GCF_026000435.1. Classification (NCBI taxonomy): domain Bacteria; kingdom Pseudomonadati; phylum Pseudomonadota; class Gammaproteobacteria; order Vibrionales; family Vibrionaceae; genus Vibrio; species Vibrio sp. STUT-A11. Next base: position 2,263,278 of record NZ_AP026763.1, read on the forward strand.
GCTGAACAATTCTTCGTGGATTCAGACTAACCAAAAAACCAATACAAAACCAGAGCAAATCTACGCTAATTTATGAATAATTAGTCAGCTTATCCATTTGCCTGAAAACTCGGCCCTAATAGACCATATCTACCCGAACACCATCATCAAAATACAAGATACGAACCTCGTCGCCGCGGCCAAATAACATATTTCTATCAACGTCTTGAATGACATTGATAAGTTTGTCGTTATCAACTTTTATCAGCAGTTCAACCAACTGAGATTCAACCGTGTATTGCTCAGTACGTTGATTTTGTGCGACAGCAGCGCCGGTAAGTGCACCAACAGCGGTTGCGACTTCTCTACCGGTTCCGCCACCAAACTGGTTTCCGACCAACCCACCGATTGTTGCACCTAGTAACGTTTTCCAACCATTACTTTTCGATTTAACCACCTCTTGCTGCGTGATATAACGAACAGAGTCAACTTTTCCATAAACCACTTCATTAACGGGCTTTGCTACATTTCTCTCATAAGCCGCATTGGCGAAAAATGGTAAAAGCAGTATGATCCAACACCACACGGTCGCTCGGTTTTGTATTCGCGTCATCATAAACTCCTCTAGTTCAAATGTTGGTAATTAATTTTTATGGCAATTTATTTAACTGAACTTGGTAAAACGTACTCCTTTCCCTCCCCTTACAAAGCATTGAACGACCCTAATGGGCTTCTAGCTTTTGGTGGCGATTTGGACCCGATGAGAATACTTCAAGGCTATCATCAAGGGATTTTTCCTTGGTACGGACCTGGTGAACCGATACTCTGGTGGAGCCCTTCACCTCGCGCCGTTTTTGATCCTTTGACTTTTAAACCATCCAAAAGTCTCACAAAGTTTCAGCGCAAGCATAAATATCAAGTTACCCTCAACCAAGCCACAGAGAAGGTAATTCAACTCTGCTCTTCAACCCGCCCTGAGAGCGAAACCTGGCTAAATGAAGACATGCAGGCATCTTACACAGCACTGGCGGAGCTTGGTTATTGTCACTCGGTAGAAGTATGGCGTGACGGTGACTTAATCGGAGGCTTGTACGGGCTAAGTATTGGCCAACTTTTTTGCGGTGAATCTATGTTTAGCTTAGAGGATAACGCATCGAAAATTGCTTTGTGGTATTTGTGTGAACATCTTAAGTCAAACCATGGTCAATTGATCGACTGTCAGGTCATGAATCCTCACTTGGCATCGCTGGGCGCATTTGAACTTGATCGGGACGAATTTATGCAAAAGCTACTATCTTTAAGAGAAAACCAAATGGCTTCAGGCACTTTTAAGCCACAAGTTCTGCGGAATTCAATATCATGAGCACGGATCTACAACACATTCGCATAGGATTAACCAACAACCACCCTTGTAGCTATTTACCGGAGCGAAAAGAGCGTGTTGCAGTCGCTCTCGATGACAACTTACATACAGAAGAAAATTATCAACTGCTGATGGCGAATGGCTTTCGTCGCAGTGGTGATACGATATACAAACCACACTGTGAGCGCTGCAATGCCTGTCAGCCGATACGTGTGGCAATAAAAGATTTCACTCTGTCAAAAAGCCAAAAACGACTGTTGAAAAAAGGGCAAGGTTTGCGCTGGGAAATGAAACCTCAAATGGATCCAGAGTGGTTTCAGCTCTATAGTCGCTACATTTGCAAGCGTCATAAGAGCGGGACAATGTACCCGCCAAAGCGTGATGAGTTTGCTCGCTTTGCACAAACTAACTGGCTTACCACTCTGTTTTTGCATGTCTATGATGAGTCAGAACAACTAGTTGCCATCGGAGTTACCGATGTGATGCCTCATTGTTCCAGTGCGTTTTATACCTTTTTCGACCCTGATTACCCACTATCACTGGGTACATTGGCAGTGCTTTATCAAATAAAATACTGCCGAGAAAACAACCAGCAATGGCTGTACTTGGGCTATCAGATTGATGAATGCCCTGCAATGAACTACAAAACACGCTTTCAACGCCACCAAAGGCTAGTAAATCAGCGTTGGCAAGGGTAGAATACGCTCCAACTTTACATAATTACTAATTAGCGGCAAAATAAAGCCCGCTAATATTTGCCTAATTTCTAAAGAGGATTAAATGGCTAAAGAAGACGTAATTGAGATGCAAGGCACGGTCCTTGACACTCTACCAAACACTATGTTCCGTGTTGAACTTGAAAACGGTCACGTTGTGACTGCGCATATCTCTGGTAAAATGCGTAAGAACTACATCCGTATCCTTACGGGTGACAAAGTAACTGTAGAGATGACTCCATACGACCTAACTAAAGGCCGCATCGTCTTCCGTGCTCGTTAATCTCTGATTTTCGAATGCAAATAAAAAACGGAGCCTCGCGCTCCGTTTTTTATTTGTGGTCGATAAATGAGTAACCCGTTTATCGCACACGCAACAGTTGCCTTAAACAAAAAAGGATGCCAGCGCATCCTTTTTTAGTTGAGTAACACTGAGGGATCAGTGCATTGCTGCTTCTTTCTCACTCAAGTACTCAAATTGAAGCACATCGTTTACAAGTGAAACCTTCACGGTGCCACCGTTAACTAAAGAGCCAAACAGAAGCTCGTTCGCCAAAGGTTTCTTAAGCTGCTCTTGGATAACACGACCCATTGGACGAGCGCCCATGGCTTTGTCGTAACCTTTGTTAGCCAGCCAGTGACGTGCGTCTTGAGAAACTTCCATCGAAACACCGCGAGCATCCAACTGAACTTGAAGCTCAACAATGAACTTGTCGACAACTTGATGGATAACACTCTCATCCAAGCTGTTAAACCAGATGATATTATCAAGACGGTTACGGAACTCCGGCGTAAATACTTTCTTAATTTCCGCCATCGCATCAAAGCTATTGTCTTGCTGAATCAAGCCGATCGATTTTTTCTCGGTTTCCGCAACACCAGCGTTGGTCGTCATGACAAGAATCACATTGCGGAAATCTGCTTTACGACCGTTGTTGTCGGTAAGGGTGCCGTTATCCATCACTTGCAATAGCAAGTTAAAGATATCTGGATGCGCTTTCTCGATCTCATCCAACAGAACCACAGAGTGCGGATGTTTGATCACCGCATCAGTGAGCAGACCACCTTGGTCGTAACCCACATATCCCGGTGGCGCACCGATTAAACGACTCACTGAATGACGTTCGCCGTATTCAGACATATCAAAACGCAGTAGCTCAATGCCAAGCAATTTAGATAGCTGAACAGTCACTTCCGTTTTACCTACACCTGTTGGGCCAGCAAACAAGAAAGACCCTACTGGTTTGTTATCAACACCCAAACCCGCGCGGGTTAGCTTTATAGCTTCTGATAACGCATCAATCGCATTGTCTTGTCCGAACACTAGCATTTTCATCTTGCGGTCCAGATTCTTGAGAATATCTTTATCCGAGGAGGATACCGACTTCTCAGGAATTCGAGCCATTTTCGCCACCATGGCTTCAATGTCCGCCACACCGACAGTTTTCTTACGTCGGCTTGCTGGTGCTAGGCGACTACATGCACCTGCTTCATCAATAACGTCGATGGCTTTATCTGGCAAGTGACGTTCATTAATGTACTTAGCCGATAGCTCCACGGCAGCACGCAGTGCTTTATTTGTATAACGAACTTCGTGATGCGCTTCGTATTTCGGCTTCAGACCCATCAAAATCTTAGTTGTGTCATCGAGTGATGGCTCAACAATATCGATTTTTTGGAAACGACGAGAGAGTGCGCGCTCTTTCTCAAAGATGTTGCTGTACTCTTGGTACGTTGTGGAGCCGATACAACGAAGCTTGCCGCTGCTAAGCAGAGGTTTAATTAAGTTTGCCGCATCAACTTGACCGCCAGATGCAGCGCCAGCACCGATGATAGTATGAATTTCATCAATAAATAGAATCGCGTCTTCTTCTTTTTCAAGTTGTTTCAGAATGGTCTTGAAACGTTTCTCAAAGTCACCACGGTACTTAGTACCCGCGAGCAAGGAACCAATATCCAAAGAATAAATGACACTATTTTCAATAACTTCAGGCACCTGCCCTTCAACAATTCTCCACGCCAGGCCTTCTGCAATCGCTGTTTTACCCACGCCAGCTTCACCCACAAGCAATGGGTTATTTTTTCGGCGACGGCACAGTACCTGAATGGTACGTTCCAACTCTTTATCTCGACCAATAAGTGGATCAATATTTCCTGCTTTTGCTACTTGGTTTAAGTTAGTAGCAAAACTCTCCAATCGTTCTTCAGCATTCGAATCATCTGCACTTTCAGAACTAAAAGAACCTGGTGAAGATGGGTCTTCGCTCGCACCAGACGCCTTGGTTATGCCATGGGAGATAAAATTGACGATGTCTAAGCGAGAGATATCATTTTTCTTGAGAAGATAAGCGGCGTGAGATTCCTGCTCACTGAAAATCGCAACAAGTACGTTTGCCCCTGTCACTTCATTTCGACCCGACGACTGAACATGAAATACTGCACGTTGCAATACGCGTTGGAAACTCAAAGTCGGTTGCGTTTCACGCGTCTCGTCGCTTTCTGGAATGAGTGGGGTGGTTTGATCGATGAATATATCGAGTTCGTTACGCAAAGCATCTAAATCCGCTTTGCAGGCTAGAAGGGCTTCCTTAGCTGCATCATTTTCCAACAATGCAAGTAGGAGGTGTTCGACAGTCATGAACTCGTGACGTTTGTCGCGCGCACGAGCAAATGCACTGTTAAGGCTTGACTCTAGTTCTTTGTTTAGCATAAGTACCTCCCGAAAAAACAACTGGGTTGTTCGAGCAAGTCTTCTTTATTACGCTTGCTCCATAGTGCAAAGTAACGGATGTTCATTTTCCTTTGCGTACATCGTAACTTGCGCTACTTTTGTCTCGGCAATTTCTGCGCTGTACGTCCCACAAACTGCCTTTCCTTCATAGTGGACCTTGAGCATTATTTGAGTCGCTCTATCTATATCATGTGAAAAGAATCGCTCAAGCACATCTATGACGAAATCCATAGGTGTATAATCATCATTGTTGAGTACAACGTTATACAGCTTAGGTGGCTGAATTTTTGTACTTTCTCGCTCCAGAAGATCAGAGTCTGGAGTGACCCATTCAAAATTTTTACTCATGGCAATTTAAAGTTATCGTATCAAAGGGTTGATGTTTTCGACCTATAAAAACAATCTACCACAAGCATGCAGCGCGGTGTAGTGAGAAGTGACACCGAAATAGAACTTTGATCGATAAAAGTTACTACCTATATAGAGACTAATGCACCTATTGCAGGGGTGCAAATAAAAGATGCTTATCGATACGGTACTCAAAATATTACCGCAACCACTGCTACGATTTCTTCCCCACATTTAATGAATACGATACGAATGCGTAAACCGTATAAGATCACATTTCGTTCTTGTAAGACGATATTTATCACGAATACGTCACTTTTTATGCATTCAGAGGATTTCACTGACTTAACAAACACAAATAGTATGGCTATTTTTTAACTTGTCTCTTTTCAGCTAAAACATCTAAACATCAGCGTACCGCCAGGAAACTCTTTGCAAAATTGTTAATCTCAAAAGTGATTTGTTTTCAATAATGTTTCTGTTTGTTGCAATGCACTATTGACTGTGGGGACTGATTGACTACAGTGGAGAGTGTTGATGCATAAATCATCATCTGTGCGAAGCTATGGTTTTTCGCATAGTGAGGGTTTACATCGGCACGATGAACGAATTGAAATACGTTTGTCAGCAGTCGTTAATAGTAGTTTCAAGTTAAAGGTATAACTTGATCGTAGTAACAACATCAGTAAAGAATGCATGAGGGATGTATAGCATGGCTACAGGTACAGTAAAGTGGTTTAACAATGCCAAAGGATTTGGGTTTATCTGTTCTGACGAAGAAGAAGGAGATATCTTTGCCCACTACTCAACTATCCAGATGGACGGTTATCGTACACTGAAAGCAGGCCAACAAGTCTCATACGAGACGGAAAAAGGTCCAAAAGGCTGTCACGCAAGTAGCGTAGTGCCAATTGAAGACCAAGCTAAATAATTAGAGCGCTGTCGAAAACCATTGCTCTCGTAAAAATGGATGCGACTAAAGTTTAAATCTATTGTTACGTAGAGAAAATTAAACCCGCCAAGTAAGCGGGTTTATTATTATCTGAACAACACACCGCGAACGGTGTGTTCAGCTGGATATTATTTATCGATAATTGAGTTCAGAATTGCACTTGGACGCATTAGTTCAGACGTTAATGAATCATCAAGTAGGTAGTAACCACCTAGCTCACCTTTCACGCCTTGTGCGTTGTTCAACTCAGCAACAATCGCTTCTTCCTGCTCTGATAGTGCTTTTGCAATCGGTGCAAATTCAGCTGCCAGATCAGCATCTGCCGTTTGCTCAGCCAACGCTTTTGCCCAGTACGATGCTAGGTAGTAGTGACTACCGCGGTTATCCAGCTCACCCACTTTACGTGATGGCGACTTGTTGTTATCTAGGAACTCACCTGTCGCTTTATCCAGCGTATCTGCCAGAACTTGTGCTTTCGCGTTGCCTGTAGCGACGCTTAGGTGCTCTAAAGATGCAGCTAGCGCTAAGAACTCACCAAGAGAATCCCAACGAAGATGATTTTCTTTTTCAACTTGTTGAACGTGTTTCGGAGCTGAACCACCAGCACCCGTTTCAAACAGACCACCACCATTCATCAGTGGAACGATTGACAGCATCTTAGCTGACGTACCAAGCTCAAGAATTGGGAACAAGTCAGTCAGGTAGTCACGTAGTACGTTACCTGTAACAGAAATGGTGTCCAGACCTGCTTTGATACGCTCTAGTGAGTACAGACATGCGTCTACTGGTGACAGAATCTTAATTTCTAAACCGTCAGTATCGTGATCAGGTAGGTATGCGTTCACTTTCTTGATAAGCTCTGCATCGTGTGCACGGTTTTCATCTAGCCAGAACACTGCAGGAACGCCTGTTGCGCGAGCACGAGTCACCGCTAGCTTAACCCAGTCTTGGATTGGAGCATCTTTCACCTGACACATACGGAAGATGTCGCCTTCTTCTACTTCTTGCTCAAGTAGAACCTGACCCGCTGTATCAACAACACGTACTGTACCTGCAGCATCTAGGATAAACGTCTTATCGTGAGAACCGTACTCTTCTGCTTTTTGAGCCATTAGACCAACGTTTGGTACGCTGCCCATTGTTGTTGGATCAAATGCACCGTGCTCTTTACAGAAATCAATTACTGCCTGGTAAATACCTGCGTAGCAACGATCTGGAATCAATGCCTTAGTATCTTTTTGCTTGCCGTCAGGGCCCCACATTTGACCAGAAGAGCGAAGCATTGCTGGCATAGACGCGTCAACGATGATGTCGCTTGGTACATGAAGGTTGGTGATACCACGGTCAGAGTCAACCATCGCTAGTTCAGGCTGAGTTTGGTAAACCGCCTGAATTGCCGCTTCAATCTCTTCTTTTTGTGCTGCTGGTAGTGATTCGATTTTCGAGTAAACATCACCAAGACCATTATTTACATCAACGCCAAGCTCTTCGAATAACTTACCGTATTTAGCAAATACGTCTTTGTAGTACACTTTTACAGCGTGACCGAAGATGACAGGGTCAGAAACCTTCATCATGGTCGCTTTCATGTGTAGAGACAGCAATACGTCCTGTGCTTTTGCTTCAGCAATTTCTTTTTCGAAGAACTCAACCAGTGCTTTCTTCTTCATTACTGAACTGTCGATCACCTCTTTATCGAGTAGAGGGAACGCAGCTTTAAGTTCTTTGACTGAACCATCAGCTGCAACAAACTCGATTTTTACGTCTGTCGCACCTGAAACGGTAGTCGATTTTTCACTGCCAAAGAAGTCATTACCAGACATGCTAGCGACATGTGATTTTGAATCCGCAGACCATGCCCCCATTGAATGAGGGTTTTTCTTCGCATAGTTCTTAACAGAAAGCGGAGCACGACGGTCTGAGTTACCTTCACGTAAAACCGGGTTTACTGCACTGCCCTTAATCTTGTCGTAAGCCGCTTTAATCGCTTCTTCTTCATAAGTCGCCGGCTCATCTGGGTAGTTCGGTAGATCGTATCCTTTACCTTGAAGCTCTTTAATTGCCGCTCGCAGCTGCGGGATAGATGCAGAAATGTTTGGCAGCTTAATGATGTTCGCTTCTGGTGTTTGCGCTAGATTACCAAGCTCTGTCAACGCATCGCCAATACGTTGTTCTTCTTTCAAATGCTCTGGGAAGTTAGCGATAATTCGACCTGCTAGTGAAATATCACGAGTATCTACATTGATGCCAGACGATGCAGTAAACGATTGGATGATTGGTAGTAATGAATAAGTTGCAAGCGCCGGTGCTTCATCAGTGATGGTGTAGATAATTGTAGGCTTTTCTGTAGGCATGAAATTTCCCTATTTTTTAATCAACTTGTTGGTTGATCAACTCAAGTTCTGAGTTGGTTTCTTTTACGCACTGCGCTGATGAGAAGTATGATTCAACTCGATAACGCAACATGCGGTGTGCACCCTTTGTTATAGTTTGAAGCGCAGGGCTCTGAATCCATGAGTGCACTGATATAATTAAACAATTAACACGAAATAGTCTATCATTCTGTGCGCGTTTATTAAATTTAGGCGCGCAAATGATATCCGATCATAAGAAAAGTTGAAACTTTCAAATACAGTTCATTTACATTTTTGTAGGGTAGTTAACATGACATCTCGCACAGGGTCTGAAAAAGGTCGTCGTAGTCATCAATCTAAAGAGGGGCATTTTAAACGTTCTGAAAAGTCTAATCGCTCCCGTACGCAGCCAAGTAATAAGCGACGCCCTACCCGCACAGCCCAAAATCAAAAATCACGCATCGACCCTAAGGACCGCAAGGTTGTCGTCTTTAATAAACCTTACGACACGCTCAGCCAATTTACTGATGGTGATGGACGTAAAACACTCGCAGACTACATTCCGGTGAAAGGTGTCTATGCCGCAGGCCGATTAGATCGTGATAGTGAAGGCCTGATGGTACTCACTAACGATGGTATTTTGCAGGCAAAATTAACACAGCCTAAGTCTAAATCGCCTAAAACGTACTGGGTACAAGTCGATGGTGCACCTGAAGAAGCCGATCTTGATAAATTACGTCAAGGGGTAAAACTAAAGGACGGTATGACGCTACCAGCGAAGGTTGAGGTGATGGATGCACCCGAGATCTGGGACAGAACGCCACCGGTTCGCTTTCGTGCCAATATTCCTACGACTTGGTTGGCGATAACCATCATTGAGGGGAGAAACCGACAAGTGAGACGTATGACTGCTCATATTGGCTTCCCTACTCTGCGTTTGGTGCGTTTTTCTATGGGGAATATCGAGTTAGGCGATCTACAGCCGGGTGAGTGGAAAGAAATAGAGCTCTAGCCACTTTAATGAAAAAAGCCAGCAGCATCAGCTACTGGCTCCATAAAAGCAGTCATCTACGTTGAGTAAGTGCGATTACTGTTGGTCAACCAACCACTTACGGAAGGCTTTACGCTCGTTCGGCGACAATTTCAAATACGACATTTTCGCTTTTTGCATTTCCAGGCTATCTGGGCCTGCAGACTTAGCTGCCTGCTGCGTACCGTTTACTAAACTCGTGCCGGCAGCGGGTGCGATTGCACTGCCCGCAAAAGTAATGCCGTTGGCTGCGTTATAAATAGCAAGTTGCTCATCAAGGTTTGAATAAGGGAACGTGCCCTTTTTTCCCACCATTTTGACTTGGTCGTAGTTTATATCGCTGTCATTAAGGCTAACATTCCAATCAATCTTATCGCCTTCAAACACTTTTTTGGCTTGCGTTAGCTCGTTCAGTTGCGGACCGTCGATTTCCAACTCGCCACCATCGACATCCAAAGTAAGAATATAAGGAGCTGAAGTGAAGTTACCGCGCTTTTCACCGCGGCCTAACATTGTATTCATACGCAATACGACTTGATTCGATCCCGTCGCCAGCATAAATGGCTCATCCATCTGTTTTGCATCTTGGCTATTGATAAATAGCACTTCAACCCCCAGAGCCGCATCTAGTTCCGTCAATGAACTGGTATTCGCATACGCATTAGGGACGCTCAGCGCAGAAAGCGCCATTAAAATCGAAGTCCAAATTGTACGTTTCATGATTTAACCCTTTTTTATCATTAAGTTTTATACCCAAATAATCTCAAAGCCTGATATCACCATGCAATTTAAGCTCAGTTGGGTATAACGCTTACCGCTTCCCTATATAATCAAAAAGGCCGCATAAATGCGACCTTTGGATTACATTCAACTTGATATCAAGTTATTAGAATGTGTAGTACATACCTGCTACAACACCTTCACCTTCAACTTTGTTGTTGCTGTCTGTTTTCTGTTCAGCATCAGAGTATTCAATGAACGCTGCGATGTTGCTAGAAACTGCGTAGTCTGCACCAACAGTGTAGTAGTTGATTTCTTCGTCGTTGTCACCTTCAGTGAAACCGAATGAAGTGTAAAGACGTGCTTTTTCGATTTGGTAGTCTAAAGCAGCAGAAACTGTTTCTAGATCTGTAGCGCCATCGATGTCTTCAGACACGTAGTTCACTGCTGCACCGAAGTTAGCTACGCTCATACGTGCCGCTACACCCATGATTTGGTGATCATCACCTAGACCACGGTTGCCTTGATCTTGGTAAGTTGCGCCTACAGTGAACATTTCGTTGAATGCGTACTGAGCAGATACACCGTATGCTACATCTTCATCTTCATCAGAAGATAGGTAAGAGTCAGCAATTAACTTAAGACCACCAGTTGTGTACTTCACTGAAACTGCGTGACCAGCAGACTCTAGAGAGCTCACGAAGTCATCCATGTAACCAATGCCTTCGTTAGTGTTATCGATTGTGATTGCGTCTAGTGAGTCACCGAAATCACCGATTTCACCTGCAGCAATACCGAAGTTTTCACCGATGCTGAAACCGAAGTAAAGGTCATCAGTTTTCATTTCGTGACTGTCATCCGCCAAAACGCCTGACCAGCTGTCGAAACCGTTGCCGTTTTCGATTTCGAAAGAACCGAATGCAGTTACGCTATCGTTTAGCTTGTGAGTTGCGTCGATTTGGATTTTTGCCCATAGGTCTACGTCAACATCAGAAGAAGATTTCGTAGATACACCAGCTTCAGTTTCTGTTACTTCAGCAGAGCTTAGGTAAGTATCGATTTCACCTTTAATGTTGAACGTTGTAGTGCCGTCATCATAGATGTTACCTGCTGCTAGAGCAGAAGTAGATACAGTTGCAACTGCTAATGCTAAAAGAGTCTTTTTCATAATTAATCCACTGCCTTTTCTTAGTTTGGGATATCCTTTCCGAATTCCCTTTTTTTATTTTTTTGAGCGCTAGCGTTAACTAGTTGTTACGCAATGCTTTCCCAAAATCTGCGCTTAGAGTGCAAAAGATTATTCTGCCTGTCAAATTTTCTAAACCTAAATGTAAAAAAACAAAAAATACCTTACTTAACAACAAGTTGACATTTTATGTGTCATTTTTTAGATTAACATCTAAACAATAAACTTGATTCTTTCACAATTACACAACCATCAACGACAGATATAAACACCATGAACAGCGCGAAATTAACTCAAAAGTTTAGATTTAAAATCTAAATTATCCTTATCATTTAGTGTTTTATATAGAAACAGTACTGAACTCAATTTCATTTAGATAAGGTTCAATCTTTTTTTGTGAAGAAGATCCATATTCCGAACAAAAGCATTCCATTTTGTGAACTACTTTACAGCTAGCGATGTGTGCTACTATGCGCCTCCAACGCATTTGAGGCCCGTATGCTGACCAGTAACATTCAAAAATCGATTCGCACTAGCTATCAAAACCTGCAAGCGCAGCTTGATAACTTTGTTCCGAGAAGAGCACAAAACTATCTCGTCGCTGAAATAGCGAAAACACTTTGTGGTCAATATCATAAATCCAACCGAATACTGGTCGCGGAAGCAGGAACGGGAATTGGTAAATCGCTCTCCTATCTGATGGCAGCCATTCCAGTTGCCGTTCATAACAATCGTAAAGTGGTGATATCTACCGCCACTGTCGCCTTACAAGAGCAGCTGATTAACAAGGATTTACCTTTATATCGCCGCCTAACGGATAAAGAGTTTTCTTTTATTCTTGCTAAAGGTAGGCAACGTTATTGCTGCGCTGAAAAACTGGCAACGGCGAGCGGGGTCGATGGCGGCCAATTAGCAATGTTCGAAACCAAACCCAAGAAGAAAGACATTGAGCTATTGGAGACGATGTATCGCTCTCTAGCTCAAGGCAAATGGGATGGGGATCGTGACTCCTGGCCAAAACCCATTGATGACCAGCTGTGGCAACTGATTGTCAGTGATAAGCACAGTTGCAACAACAGCTTACCAGGACATCGTGGCTGCCCGTTTCAAAAAGCTCGCTCAGAACTGGATAAAAACGACGTCATCATTGCAAACCATTCATTAGTCATGGCCGATGCCGACTTAGGGGGGGGCGTGATTTTACCTGAGCCTGAAAACACCATTTATGTGTTTGACGAAGCGCACCATCTACCGCATGTCGCCCGCGATCATGCGTCTGCCTCAGCGAGTTTAAAAGGTGCTGCTGCATGGTTAGAAAAACTCAATCAATCGATCGGAAAATTTTCTTCATTAGCCGATGAAAAACGCGTATCTCGTTTCCGTAATGATTTACAGGAATCAGTGCAAACGCTTATCCCTGAGCTTAGCCAGCTACCAAAACAGTTCGACCCAGCACACTTTGACCAAGACATTTATCGATTTGAACACGGAGAACTGCCAACCTGGCTGGAAAACCAATCAAAAGAGCTCAAACAAGCGAGTAAAAAGGCCAATCAAAGCGTGGCAAAAATCGCCGATCTTATTGCAGAAAGAGTAAAAGATGGCGAACTGGCGACAAGATTAGCCGAGCCTGCATTAGCTGAGCTGGGGTTTTATATTCAGCGCTTAGAGAATCTGGCTCAAGTTTGGAACCTGATGGCGGAGCCTACACGTGAAAAAGGTGCACCTCTGGCGAGATGGCTACAAAAACATCCAGATCGTGAAGGCGACTTCATCGTCAGCGTCTCGCCGTTAGAAATTGGCTGGCAGCTTGATCAGCAAATCTGGAGCCGATGTATTGGTGCGGTATTGGTATCAGCGACCATCAGAGCACTCAATTCGTTTCACTACTTTTGTCATCAAGCTGGCATTGATGGCAAAGCAGAATCCGGTACTCAATTTTTAGCTTTGGCTTCTCCATTTGATTATCAGAATCAGGCGGAGTTACTTATTCCTGCAATGAAGTATGAGCCTCCTGCACCGCAGTTTACTGAATATCTTATTGACATTTTGCCTAAGTACTTGCAAGACAAAAAAGCCAACTTGGTATTATTCTCTTCTTATTGGCAGATGAACCAAGTCGCCGAAGCATTGTCTACAGACTTTGTTAAACGAGGATGGGCGTTGCAAGTACAAGGGGAAAGTTCACGTCAAGAAATTCTAAAAAAACATAAAAAGCTAATAGAAACAAATAAAACCAGCGTTCTATTTGGTACAGGAAGCTTTTCTGAGGGGCTTGACTTACCGGGAGACCTTCTCGAAAACCTAGTCATTACCAAGATACCATTTGGTGTTCCGACTTCTCCTGTAGAACAGGCTCACTCCGAATACATCGAAAAGAAAGGCGGGAATCCGTTTATGCAGATCACGGTGCCGGACGCCAGTAAAAAGCTCATTCAAGGTGTGGGGCGCTTACTGCGAAAAGAGCGCGATTCTGGTAGAGTAACCATTCTAGATAGACGCCTTGTCACAAAACGATATGGGCAAGCCTTAATCGATTCGCTGCCACCATTTAAACGTAAAATAGAATATTAGAAGAAAAACCATTTATGGAAATGATTGAGCCAGGCATGTTGCTGGTGTTGGCGCTAGTCGCTTTTGTTGCAGGATTCATCGATGCCGTTGCGGGTGGCGGTGGTATGCTGACCGTACCCGCTTTATTATCTTTGGGGCTACCACCTCATATTGCTTTGGGTACAAATAAACTCGCAGCAACCTTTGCTTCTTCAACGGCGGCGTTTACTTATTACAAGAAGCGCTTGTTTCGTCCGCAATGCTGGGGAAGAGCCTTTATTGCCACCTTAATCGGCGCAACTTTGGGTACATTGTTTGTCGACGCAATCAGTACAGAATGGCTTGAAAAAGTTTTGCCGCTGATTATTTTGGCTGCAGCGCTGTATACGGTTTTCCATAAAACACCGCAGACGACGCATCAAAGCCCAACGCCTGAGCCTTGCCCTTTATTGCATAAAAAGCAGTATTTCCAAGGTTTCTCTATCGGTTTCTATGACGGACTTGCAGGCCCGGGCACTGGTGCATTTTGGACCGTGAGCTCTATGGCACTATACCGTCTAAATATTTTGCTGGCTTCTGGTCTGGCAAAAGCGATGAACTTTACCAGTAACTTTACTTCTCTGATTACTTTTGCGCTATTAGGGCATATCAACTGGGTGCTAGGCTTAACGATGGGGCTATGCTTAATGGCAGGTGCTTTTGTCGGCGCTCATTCTGCGATTCACTTTGGTGCTAAATTCATTCGCCCAGTATTTGTTACCGTGGTGAGTATACTTGCTATTAAATTGGCTTATGATGCTTGGTTTGTAGGGTTAACATGAACATCGATCAACTTTCAGCACATTTAGAGCAAATGGCAAAACAAGCCGCCATGCTTGATCGTCAAAGGGGTGAGCATCATGTGCCACTTTTTGATGAACGTCTGTTTAGTTGTCGTTCTCGATTACTCACACCATGCGTCAAAGAAGCAAAATCAACACTGAGTACTATTGTCCGCGAACAAGACGAAGGGAAATTAACCGCCCTGCGCGCTGAATATCTGACTGAACGCTTGGTTGCACAGATTGCCGCCATCCAGCGGGAGATTTCAACCACCAAAATTCGTAAGAACGAAATCAAGCACAGCAGCCATTTTCGAAAACCGATCAATGTTCTGTATCAAGAGCTGGCTCAGCATCAGGAGTGGGCTCGTCGTTTACGAGAAATGGTACTTGAAAAAGAGAGAGCAGTAGCAACCGCTCCGAGTTTTATGCGCGCAGAAGCGCAGAAGGTTTTACTAGCGACAGAACAACGGCTGGAACGCTGCGAAGCGGCTTTAGTTAAGCTCGAAAACCAAATCACTCACAGGGAAAAACATCAGTAATGTCTGACCAACCAACCTCTCCTCTTGACGATGCTCCAGATGATGTAAAGCTGGCCGTCGATCTTATCTACTTACTCGAGTCAAATGAAGTTGACCCTGAAGTTGCGCTAAGTGCTTTGAAAATCGTGCAGTTAGATTTAAAGAACAAATTAAAATCTAAACAGTAAGTTGGCTTTAACACTAGCTAGCTACTGCATTTTGTTGAGAACCATTTTCACCGCGATTCAGCAATGCTACCATTCGGGACAAAGACGCCCTCGAGAAGGATAAAAAATGAAAGTAATCAGCTTTAACATCAACGGACTCCGTGCGAGACTGCATCAGCTCCAGGCGCTCATCGATAAACATCAGCCAGATGTTATCGGGCTTCAGGAAATTAAAGTTCATGATGAAGCGTTTCCAATAGCAGATGTCGAAGCCATGGGTTACAAGGTGTACTTTCATGGTCAAAAGGCGCACTACGGTGTCGCAATGCTGTGTAAGCAAGAACCTATCAGTGTGCAGAAAGGTTTTCCAACCGATAACGAAGAACATCAAAAGCGCATGATCATGGCGACCTTTGAAGACGAAAATGGTGAAAAGGTAACGGTACTCAACGGCTACTTCCCTCAAGGGGACAATATCAGCCACGAAACCAAATACCCGTATAAGCGACAGTTCTACAAAGATTTGATGACTTACTTAAATGATCATCATAATAACGACGAACAATTGATTGTTATGGGCGACATCAACATCAGCCCAATTGATGACGACATCGGCATTGGCGAGCCAAACCGTAAACGCTGGCTAAAAACGGGCAAATGTTCCTTCCAACCAGAAGAACGAGAATGGTTGAAAATTTTATTAGACTGGGGCTTTGAAGATACTTTCCGTAAACTGTATCCAGAAGTGAATGATCGCTATTCGTGGTTTGACTACCGTTCTCGCGGTTTTGATGATAACCGTGGTCTACGAATCGATGTGATTCTGGCAACGCCTTCACTGGCACAGAAGTGTATCGAGTCAGGTATCGACTATGAACTGCGTGGTATTGAAAAACCATCTGACCACGCTCCAATTTGGTCAACGTTCAAATAGTTTCAGACGGATTCCAAACCACAAAAAGAGCGCATTAACGCGCTCTTTTTGTGTATCAAACGACAACCATTAGTTAGCTTAACGGACGTGTGTAAGCCAGAAAACGCTTCTCCGCATGCTTAAAGCACCATAGGATGATAAACGTCAGTGACATATAGAATAAACCAGCGGTTAAAAACGACTCGAATGGCGCGTAGTAACGTGAGTTAACCAAACGAGCTGCACCGGTTAGATCCATGATGGTTACAATGCCCGCTACCGCACTACCGTGCAGCATGAAGATCACCTCGTTTGAATATACTGGTAATGCTCTGCGTAGTGCACTCGGTAAAATGATACGACGGTAAGTCTTAAATTTACTCATTCCATACGCTTTAGCCGCTTCTACCTCACCTTTTGGTAAGCCATTAATGGCGCCTCGGATAATCTCCGCCGTGTAAGCTGAAGTATTCAATACGAAAGCAACCAATGCACAAAACCAAGCGTTTTCCCAGAGTGTGTCTTTTACCGGGAAGAACTGATCCATACCGTAATAAATGAGGTAAAGCTGTACTAGCAGAGGCGTACCACGGAAAAAGTAGATAAACGCCCATGCTGGCATGCTCAACGCATAGTTTTTACTGTTTCTTGCAACCGCCATCGGAATAGACACGCACAATCCGATAATCAGTGAAAGCCCCACCAGCCATACAGTGGTCCAAAGTCCACTCAGGTAAATTGGGAAACTTTCAATAATCAGTGAAAAGTCCATAATTTACCTCGCGTGAATACTAAACTTGCGTTCAACAAGTTTAAGTAAACCTGTAGAAACGCTGGTAAAGAATAGAAATATGATGGCGACAGCCATGTAGAACGTAAATGGCATTTTTGTCGAGCCAGCAGCCAAAGAACTCATTCTCACCATGTCATCAAGACCAATAATAGAGACCAGAGCGGTGGTTTTAAGCAACACTAACCAGTTATTACCAAAGCCTGGTAAAGCATGACGAATCATCTGCGGTAAAAGAATTCGTCTGAATGATAAAACCGCGTTCATACCGTAAGCTTTCGCTGCTTCAAGCTCACCTCTGTCGACGGCCATAATCGCACCACGAAACGTTTCCGCCATGTAAGCACCAAAGATAAAGCCAATCGTTAGTACACCAGCAATAAATGGGCTCACGTCGATGTAATCTGGTAGATATGACGTCCACTCATGGTTAGGGTCACTCGACGCAAACCATTCATTTAACGTTTCATTGATAGAATAAAGACTGTTGTTCAAAAGTATTTGTCCACCAAAGAAAATCAGCATCATCAGAACCAAATCTGGGATACCGCGAATAATGGTGGTATAGAGAGTGGCAATGGCTTTTGCCCATTTATAAGGTGATAACTTGGCTAAAGCACCAAGCATGCCCAGTATCACTGCAAGTAGCAGAGAAAGCACTGCAACTTCAATAGTTACTATAGCTCCTGCAAAGATGGAAGCTTCGTATCCTTGTAAATCCAGCATAGGTGAGTTCCTAATCCCTAAACTCAAAAGATCGACCGCTGACTACTTCTAGGAACAGGCCAACGGTCGCTTAATTACGACTTATTCGCCGTAGATATCGTAGTTAAAGTATTTACCGGCAAGCTCTTGGTAAACACCTTTATCACGTAGTGACAAAATCGCCGCGTCTAGTTTCTGCGTCAGGTCTTTATCTTGCTTACGAACCGCAATACCAAAACCTTCGCCGAACCATTTCGGATCAGTAAGCGATGGGCCAACAAATTCATACTCGTCACCGCCAGCTTTGTTTAGTACACCTTCCTCTAACGCCGAAGCATCGCCCAGTACCGCAACAACGCGACCATTGGCAAGATCGAGATAAGCCTCATCAAATGAGCCGTAACGTACGATCTCAACTTTGTCACCGTAATTGTCAGTCAGGTATTTATCGTGCGTAGTTGCACGTTGTACTGCAATCTTTTTGCCATCTAGGTTGTCAAAGTCTAGATTAGCGCCTTTCTTCGCAATGAATTTGTTAGGAATGAGTGCGTATTTACCAGTGAAGTCAACTTTCTTCTTACGCTCTTCGGTAATCGACATTGCTGCAATAATTGCGTCGTATTTACGTGCGAGAAGAGAAGGAATAATGCCATCCCAGTCTTGAGCAACGATCTGACACTTCACTTGCATCTCTTCACAAAGTGCGTTTGCCATATCGACGTCAAAGCCTTTTAAAGAGCCGTCAGTTTCAGTCCAGCTAAACGGAGGATATGCACCTTCAACACCAAAGCGAACTGTTTTCCATTCTTTCGCTTGAACGGCGCCAGATACTGCCGTTGCAGCAAGCGTTGCTGCTAATAACCACTTTTTCATTTCCGTACTCCTGTGATTTCCATTTTATTTGATTTTGTATGTTGTGTTGGCGTGGGAGGCAAAAATCTGCCTCCCAAAGAATCTTAGTAAATCGATGAAATAAACTGCTGTAAACGCGGTGAATCTGGGTTAGTAAATAGCTTAGCAGGATCTCCTTGTTCTTCTACCAGTCCTTGGTGGAGGAACATTACATGGTTCGATACATCGCGAGCAAATGCCATTTCGTGAGTCACTACCAACATGGTACGACCTTCTTCTGCCAAGTCTCTCATTACCCCCAGTACTTCTCCAACTAACTCTGGGTCAAGCGCAGAGGTTGGTTCATCAAACAGCATCACTTCTGGATCGACAGCCAAAGCGCGAGCGATTGCAGCACGTTGTTGTTGACCACCAGATAAATGCCCTGGGTAATAATCCTTACGTTCGTAGAGACCCACTTTTTTGAGTAGTACTTCTGCGTTCTCAATAGCTTGAGCTTTCGGCACACCCAATACGTGCACGGGTGCTTCAATGACATTTTCTAAAACAGTAAGGTGAGACCACAGGTTAAACCCCTGGAATACCATCGCAAGACGAGAACGAATACGCTGTACTTGCTTTTCGTTGGCAGGTACCGATTCCCCAGCTCGGTTATTCTTCATTTGAATAAGCTCACCGTTTACCCAAATTTCGCCGGCAGTTGGTGTCTCTAATAAGTTGATACATCTGAGAAAAGTACTCTTGCCGGAGCCGGAAGAGCCAATGATAGAGATAACATCCCCTTTATGTGCAGAAAGAGAAATTCCCTTAAGGACTTCATTTTGTCCAAACGTTTTGTGCAGGTCTTTTATATCTAGCGCTGGTACATCAGTCATGCGCTTTACTCCCTGTGTTTTTTACTGCTATAAGGGACTCCGCCCTATCTGATTCGGAACAAATTAGCACCCCGGCTCGAAAGTTGCAACAAATGATTAACCTAAATAAATAGAATAGTTAGATAGGATAGCCAAATTAATATGCAATATTTAGTACTATATGCTTTATTTCTTGAATATTATGTATAAAAAAGCCCCTGCAGTGAGGGGCTAATTATATTATAAAAGTGTTAGTTAGTTCTCTCTAACAGCAGTGTTTTTGTCTGAGCAAGACGGTTACTGATCGCCCTGACTTCTTGTTCATTTTTAACGATACCCAGCACATCTTCCATAGTGTCCTGGCCATCACCATTCGCATAAGCGGCTAGGAAATCTGCGACTTTGACATCACCACTTTGTTCTGTGAAAACATAGTTTTGCGTAATTAAAGAATCGTCTGAAATCACAAGACCGCTGGCGGCATCAGACGGCACACTTGAGTAATCAAGTTCAGGTACGACAACGCTATCATTGATGGTTGAATAAATGGAGTGACGTACAACGTATGGCGTTGCGCCCACCGTTGTACCTTCTTGGTAACTCACTCGCTGCAAGCCATTTTCATTACCCAAACCAATACTGTCACTTAAGTAAACCGTACGGTTTAAAACGCCTGGTTTAGTATCTTGAGTGTTGCTTACAGCAAAAAGTGATACGTCATCAACGTCAATAGTCCAATCATCGGCTACAACATCGGTGTATTGTGCATCCCACCCAGAGGTTACAATGGTCCCATCAACACTGAATGCCCATACGTCACCATTTAGTGTGTCGGGGTGGTAGAACTCGCTCGTTCTCTCCACTTCCGCTAAACGATAAGAAAAGTTCTTGTAAATGGTGTCAATATCAATGGTTGTGAAATCAATACCGGAATTATTCACCACTGGAGTAGATGTATTACCAGCAAATACCATGCGGTCATCCGTCCAGTCCTCAAAACCGTATTGGTAAAGGGCGGAACGTGAATCTGTGCGGTACTGCGCAACCATCGTTTTCTCTGTGCTAACGGCGGTCAAGGTTTCACCTTTCGTGAAGCGAGATTCGTTTGCAGTGACAGTTTCATACTGAGAATCGAAGTAGAATGTTGAGTAAGGATTACCTACTGCGTCTTCTGCCACTTTGTAGTCGAGACTTGTCTTGTTTGTCGTTTTATCATTATCGCCCGTTAAACAGGTTGTGTTGCTTACATTGGCTTGTGCGGAAAGGTAGACATTGCGTAATGAAGAATCCGACTCTAACAATTGTTTTGAGAACGTCAGCGCGTTAAGAATAGTGCCGTTCGCTTCTTGAATCGTCACGCTGCCATCATCAGGAATGGATTGTAGGGTGATGGTCAGCTTGTCATTGCTTGCCGTCACTAAATCTCCGGCACGCTCGCCAGTTGCATCAGAATAGTATGCCGTTAACTGACTGTCGAGTACGCCACCTATTGTATGGTAATTGAGGACTTGTTCGATGCCATTTGAGGTAAATCTATCGTAAATCGTACAAGAGCCATTACTTGCTAATGCTTGAGTTTCAGCGGTCACAAAAGTGAACTTATACAGCGTTTTTGGTGTGCTGCTACCGCCACCGCCGCCGCCACCACAACCGACCATTAATCCAGAAATGATTGCCACTAACGGCACTACTTTAAGCTGTTTCATGTTTTTTTCCTAAACTGAGCGGCAATGATTAGCCAAAAAAGTTTTCTTACCCGGTTTAAGCAAGATTAAAGCCAGCTTTAAATGCACTTGAACAATGCCTATATTTTACGTGCCACTAGTGTGATATCGTCTCGAAAATTTCTAGTTTTATGCAACTTGTGTAATGAAATTACGTTACAAATTAGCCTTTTATTCGTGAAACGGACACATTTTGTAGTTTTATTTCACATCGATTATTTAAAGTGATCTAAATCAATCACCCAAAATGGCTATCTTGTTAGACTCCAGCCACCATTTGAGGAAAATTTTGTGCCTCAACACAACAAGTTATTAGCTATGCTTAGGCGCAAGGTTAACATGCAACAAATCTAATAATAGCTAGCATAGGGCGAACCGCTTAATGCGGAACAACGCAACTTAGTTAAGAATTCATAACTTTTAAATATATGAGGAATCTATGTCAGACGCAGTGAATAAAGCGCACTCTGATTCAGATATCGAGACCAAGAGCTACCGAGAGCTTCATCGTCCAGCATCTGAGTTCGACAGCCGTTCAGACTATCTAGACCACGAACTGCAAATCATGAAGCCACGTCGTTTTGGCTTAAACTTGCCGGGTCGTGATTTCCGTTTCGAGCTTGAAGATTTTGTTCCTGCTATTGCGGGTACGATCGGCATTATCGCGATGTATTCTGCAGTAATGATGTCTTGGGCAGAGGGTTTAACCCAGGCTTGGGATCATGTGCATTTGACAAAAGAGTTCGCGATTGAAGTTGCTCGAGTAGAAATGCTTATCCCTGCCCTGCTTTTCTGTATTTTAGCTTCAGGTGTCTTTAACCCTAAAGCTAACCTTGCTGGTAACCATGGTCCAATGATTCCATTGATTGGTACTATCGCTCTGGCAGGTGCTCACCCTCTAGCTCTTGCGATTCTTATCGGTATTTTTGGCCTTCTACTCTCATTTTTTAAAGGCGGCTCAAAACTCGTCAACCTCACTTCTGAAGGTACCGCCGGTGGCTTGCTTATTTTCTTGGGCTTGACGGGTACGATTAGCCAAATCAATTCCATTCAAGCATGGGCGACAGGTCTACAGTCAGCAGATGTAGCAGCAGGTAGCATGGGCTACGTTGGTTTTGTCGTTCTTGGTATTACTGTTGCTATCTACGCTTACCTAGCGAAAATCAACAAACGTTGGCTAGCAATTCCAGTGTGTGCGTTTACAGGTCTGGCTATCGCTCTTATTTTCGGCGCTGGCTTCGATATCAAATTCGAAACTCAAACAGGTTTGCCTAACCTTAACCCTGTATACTGGTGGGGCAGCACAGAAGAAGGCTGGATGCTTGGTTTACCAAATGCAGAGCACTTCATCGCATCACTACCGTTCGCTATTCTTGCTGTTGCTATGTGGTCACCAGACTTCCTTGGCCACCGTATCTTCCAGGAAATGAACTACCCGCGTAAGACAGAAAAGGTACTGATGGACGTGGATGACACCATGACCATGTGTTCATTCCGCCAAATGGTTGGTACTGCAGTTGGTGGTGGTAACATCACTTCATCTTGGGGTACTTACATGATCCCAGCCGCTATCGCTAAACGTCCGATCCCGGCAGGTGCAATTCTTCTTGGCTCTCTATGTATTATTGTCGCAATTCTTGGCTTCCCAATGGACGTTGCGGTATGGCCACCAGTAATGCGCGTTGCACTGCTAGTAGGTGTATCTCTTCCGCTACTTGAAGCCGGTATGCAAATGGTTCGTGACACGAAAGATTCACAAGCTGCTGGTATCTGTATCTTTGCATCGATCGTTGCTAACCCAGTGCTAGCTTGGGCATTAACCATGTTCTTAGATAACAACGGCCTGATCGGTGATAAAGAGCGTGCTTCACGCTTGTCATTCATGGATAAAATTATTATTCCTGTCACCGTATTCATTATCTGTTTGGTTGCTATGCTAGCAGTTGGTATGCTAGAAGCTCAATATGGATTAAAAGCTTGGCTATAATGCTTAACGCTTAAAAAAATGTTTGGGTAGCGCTTGTCGCTACCCCATTTTTATCCAAAAAGTTGAGCATTTATTGATTTAGTTTAAGGTTTGCAAAAAAATTTTAGTTTAACCTGCAATTGTTGCTTCAAAAGGTAGACGGTTAAAACAGTGACAATATTTATAGTTTTGTGACCCCAAATTGTGATTTTAAGACTATAAATATTGTTATTCATAAGAGTGTACTGTTCCCCTATTTTTCTGGGGATAGCTGGCTCAACGGCGAAGCAGTACGTATTTTTTTCTACTAAAAAGGTAGGTATGTCATGGCAGAGCAATTTGCTAAAGCTTGGGAAGGTTTTGCTGCAGGTGATTGGCAAAACGAAGTAAACGTTCGTGATTTCATTCAGAAGAACTACACTCCGTACGAAGGCGACGAATCTTTCCTAGTTTCTGAAGGTACTGAAGCAACAAACAAGCTTTGGGCTAAAGTAATGGAAGGTATCAAACAAGAGAACGCGACTCACGCTCCTGTTGATTTTGATACATCTGTTATCTCTACCATCACTGCTCACGATGCAGGCTACATCGAAAAAGATCTTGAAACTATCGTAGGTCTACAAACTGAAGCGCCTCTAAAACGTGCGATCATCCCTAACGGTGGTATTCGCATGGTTGAAGGTTCATGCAAAGCATATGACCGCGAACTAGACCCACAAGTTAAGAAAATCTTCACAGAATACCGTAAAACACACAACGCTGGTGTTTTCGATATCTACACTCCTGATATCCTTGCATGTCGTAAGTCTGGTGTACTAACTGGTCTTCCTGACGCATACGGCCGTGGCCGTATCATCGGTGACTACCGTCGCGTTGCGCTTTACGGTATCGACTTCCTAATGAAGGACAAACTAGCTCAGTTCACTTCTCTACAAGAGAAATTTGAGAACGGCGAAGACCTTCACATGACGATGCAACTTCGTGAAGAAATTGCTGAGCAACACCGCGCTCTAGGTCAAATCAAAGCAATGGCTGCGAAATACGGTTGCGATATTTCTCGCCCTGCTGAAACTGCACAAGAAGCTATCCAATGGACTTACTTCGGCTACCTAGCTGCTGTTAAGTCTCAAAACGGTGCTGCAATGTCTCTAGGTCGTACTTCTACATTCCTAGACGTGTACATCGAGCGTGATATCGCTGCAGGTAAGATCACTGAAGATCAAGCTCAAGAAATGATCGACCACTTCGTAATGAAACTACGTATGGTTCGTTTCCTACGTACTCCTGAGTACGATGAGCTATTCTCTGGCGACCCTATCTGGGCAACAGAATCAATGGGTGGTATGGGTCTTGACGGTCGTACGCTAGTAACGCGTTCCAACTTCCGTTTCCTAAACAGCCTATACACTATGGGTCCTTCTCCAGAGCCAAACATCACTGTTCTTTGGTCTGAAGCACTTCCAGATGGTTTCAAACGTTTCTGTGCAAAAGTATCTATCGATACTTCTTCTATCCAGTACGAAAACGACGATCTAATGCGTCCAGACATGGAATCAGACGATTACGCTATCGCTTGTTGTGTATCTCCAATGGTTGTTGGTAAGCAAATGCAGTTCTTCGGTGCTCGTGCGAACCTTGCTAAAACTATGCTTTACACCATCAACGGCGGTATCGATGAGAAGCTGAAGATCCAAGTTGGTCCTAAGATGGACAAGATCGAAGGTGAATACCTAGATTACAACGAACTATGGGAAAAAATGGATCACTTCATGGATTGGTTAGCTAAGCAGTACGTGACTGCACTAAACAGCATCCACTTCATGCACGACAAGTACAGCTACGAAGCGTCTCTAATGGCTCTACATGACCGTGACGTTAAACGTACAATGGCTTGTGGTATCGCTGGTCTATCTGTTGCTGCTGACTCACTATCTGCAATCAAGTACGCGAAAGTGAAACCTGTACGTGACGAAGATGGTCTGGCAATCGATTTTGAAATCGAAGGCGATTACCCTAAATTCGGTAACAACGACGCTCGCGTAGATGACATCGCTTGTGAACTTGTTTCTGTATTTATGAACAAGATCCGTGAGCTTAAGACTTACCGTGATGCTATCCCTACTCAGTCTATCCTGACTATCACTTCAAACGTGGTATACGGTAAGAAGACTGGTAACACGCCTGATGGTCGCCGCGCTGGTACTCCATTTGCTCCAGGTGCAAACCCAATGCACGGCCGTGATGAGAAAGGTGCAGTTGCATCATTGACTTCAGTAGCGAAACTACCGT
The DNA here is from genome assembly GCF_026000435.1 of Vibrio sp. STUT-A11. Lineage (NCBI taxonomy): Bacteria > Pseudomonadati > Pseudomonadota > Gammaproteobacteria > Vibrionales > Vibrionaceae > Vibrio > Vibrio sp. STUT-A11. The sequence continues at coordinate 2,288,812 of NZ_AP026763.1, forward strand.
TTGCTGACGCTCAAGATGGTATCTCTTACACATTCTCTATCGTGCCAAATGCACTAGGTAAAGAAGAAACTAGCCAACGTGCTAACCTTGCGGGTCTAATGGATGGTTACTTCCACCACGAAGCTGGCATCGAAGGTGGCCAACACCTAAACGTAAACGTGCTTAACCGCGAAACGCTAGAAGACGCAGTTAAACACCCAGAGAAATATCCTCAGCTAACTATCCGTGTATCTGGTTACGCTGTACGTTTCAACTCTCTGACTGCAGAACAGCAAGCTGACGTTATCGCTCGTACATTCACTGAGTCACTATAAGACTGTCGCGAAATAACGTTTAAGTAATACAATGCGAGCCGGTGCTGAAAAGCATCGGCTTTTTTATTTCTGTCCAGCGATCGCTGTCGTGGGAGCAACTTAGTGCAACCAAAGCTATAGTGCAAATGTCATTTTCACAGTGAAAACTCCAGAGTATAAAGTGTCTCAAACCGACGTTTTGGGTATGGGACTATATTGAGCCTTTACCTCCTTTTAAATAAACTGCTGAACTGTTCAATAAACGACTCATTGACCCATTGATTACTCCTAATACCACCCCTACTCTTACTACAAGACTGTTTTAACCCTGCTTTTTGTAATAAAATAACAGCATTCTTATATAAGTCATGAGAGCAAAAGATGTCAGCAACTGGTCGTATTCACTCGTTTGAGTCATGTGGTACCGTAGATGGACCTGGTATTCGTTTTATCGTCTTCTTGCAAGGTTGTTTGATGCGTTGTAAGTATTGTCATAACCGCGATACTTGGGATACACATGACGGTAAAGAAGTTACCGTAGAAGAAATCATTGCGGAGGCGAAATCATACCGCCATTTCATGAACGCGTCTGGCGGTGGTATCACTTGTTCAGGCGGTGAGGCTATGCTTCAACCTGAGTTTGTTCGTGACTTTTTCCGAGCGGCGAAAGCCGAGGGTATTCATACCTGCCTGGATACTAACGGTTATATTCGTAAGCATACTGATGTGATTGACGAAGTACTCGACTCCACTGATCTCGTGATGTTAGACATCAAACACATGAAAGATGAAATTCATCAGGATTTAGTCGGTGTATCGAACAAAAGAACGCTGGATTTTGCCCGCTATCTAAACAAGATCGGCCAAACAACCTGGATTCGCTATGTTGTGGTTCCTGGTTATACAGATGATCCAGAAGCGGCACACATGCTGGGTGAGTTTATCAAAGATATGGACAACATCGAGAAAGTGGAGCTGCTTCCTTACCACAAGCTGGGGGCACATAAATGGGAGGCGCTTGGTTTAGAGTATCCTCTTGAAGGCGTCAATCCGCCGCCTAAAGAGACGATGGATGAAATACAGTCGATTCTTTCTCAGTACCACCCAAATGTAAAATACTAAGTCAGACAGCTTACCCACTATAAGAAATGCCAGCTTTTTGCTGGTATTTTTTTATTTCGTGGCGTCGGATCTTATTTCAATTACTCGTATGTGTAAAATAGCGCGCTACTCAATTATTTAACGTAGAAGCAACAAAACGTCGCTGTAGGAAATACTCATGGATTGGTTTAACTTGGGAGCATTGATAGTAATCGCATGGGTGGTTATTGCTTTTTGCATACCTGATTGGAAAAAGGTAGTTTGGCCAAAGCTGGAGCAAGAGAAGTCATTCCAGCACATTGTTTTTGCTACTCTTTTTCTGCTAAGTATTTTGTGGTCTGCTCAAGCAGGCGTGAAGGATGGGCTGAAAATACACTTTCTCGCGTTAACGACCTTGACCATGATGTATGGGTGGCGAATGGCGTTTTTGCTCAGTATTCCTGCTATGATTGTTAATCACTGGATACAAGGTGCTTCGCTTATCTTGCTACCAAGTTCATTAGTACTTTCCGCCCTGTTACCTATTCTGATCAGTTACTTTGTATTCCTGATCAGTTACCACTATTTACCACGCAATATTTTTGTGTTTATTTTTGTTGCGGGTTTCTTCAACGGGGCCATTACTGGCAGCTTGCATTTACTGATCAATTCTTTCTACCACTTGTCTGTAGGTCATTACGATTGGGAAACAATTCAGCACAACTACTTCATTTTTGTCCCTCTCCTCGCTTTTCCCGAGGGTTTACTCAATGGGATGTCGCTTGCAGTTCTGACTGTATTTAAACCTGAATGGTTAAGGGTCTTCTCTGATAGAGATTACATATACAACCACTATCACAAAAAATAGCCCCCGCTGGATAGATATGGTCCTGAAAGCTAGATAAATTGCGAATTTGTTGTCATTTTTTCATATTAAACATGTGTTGAGATCATGTTTCACTCTTGTCTGAAGCGTTAACCTAAGCACATTAAAAATGTATTAGATTATTTAGTGAGGTCATCATGGAAATGTCAAACGCTCAACGTTTGATTCTATCAAACCAGTACAACCTAATGTCTCAACTCGATCCAAGTAATGCGGCGAAATACAAACGCTTACAGACTATCGTCGAGCGTGGTTATGAACTACAAATGTGCGAGTTAAACAAAGACTTTGGCCGTATTACAGAAGCAGAATGTCGCGAAATCATCGACATTATGGAGATGTATCACGCGATGCAAGAGTCTAACAATCTGCTCGACAATGACGAGAAAAACAAAGTCGACCAACGTCGCCTACAGTTCTTGGGGTTCGATATCGCTTCGGAAGCTCAACAAGTACATTACGTACGCTTTTTAATTGACTCTGAAGGACTTTACCCACAATTTGACAAAGCAGACCATCATTTCAACAGCCAAATGCCAATGCTAGACAAATACCGTCGTATGCTGCAAACATGGCGTAACTGCCCTCGTCAATACCATCTATGTTCGAACGAACTGGCACAAATCTTTAGTGCCTAGTTATACAAATCATTGAATAGGAGAGCTGCGGCTCTCCTTTTTATTCTCCCTGACACAAACTGTCTTTTATACGTCAGATCTATTTCCCCAATCTTTTATCCAGTCCAACGATGAATCACTAACATTGGCCACCAGATGCCAAATATTTGATTTATCAATGCTGAACACTCCACACAATCCTATCATTTATGTAACAGTGATAAATATGCCACTTTTACAATAAATTCATAATTGTTAAGCAAAATTGCAAATCCCCGACTAGGCTTAAATAGAGAAAGGCTGTGATTGAATTATTCAAATCCACCGCTCACCGTTGTGATGATAAATCTGTACTTAAAGCAAAGTCTTTGGTGTCGAATAACTTACGCCCTGTACAAACCAAATCAGAGGTCAGTACGTATACAGTGAGACAACCAAGAGCATAACAACAGGTGGGTAAGCCTTCATCAACGTTCGTCGGTAGACTGACTATTAAAGGGGAAAACGACATGAGTATTTTCGACCACTATCAATCCAGATATGAAGCTTCCAAAGATGAAGAGATGTCGTTACAGGAGTTTCTAGCCCTGTGCAAGGATGACAAAAGTGCCTACGCTAATGCAGCAGAACGCCTGTTGATGGCCATCGGTGAGCCAGAAGTAATCGACACAGCCAAAGATCCAAGGTTAAGCCGGATCTTCTCAAATCGCGTCATCTCGCGTTATTCAACATTTAAAGATTTCTATGGCATGGAAGATGCGATAGAACAAATTGTTTCGTACCTAAAACATGCCGCGCAAGGTTTGGAAGAACGTAAACAGATTCTTTACTTACTCGGTCCGGTTGGTGGTGGTAAATCATCACTTGCAGAGAAACTGAAAGCGCTGATGGAACAAATGCCAATTTATGTTCTAACCGCAAACGGTCAACGCAGCCCGGTCAATGACCATCCATTCTGCCTATTTAAAGCTTCCGAAGATGGCGAAATTCTGAAAAAAGAATACGGTATTGAACAGCGTTACCTACGCTCAATCATGTCGCCTTGGGCGGCCAAACGTCTGCATGAATTTGGCGGTGACATTACCAAATTTAAAGTTGTGAAAGTCCGTCCTTCTATCCTCGACCAAATCGGGGTGGCGAAAACGGAGCCGGGTGATGAAAACAACCAAGACATTTCATCACTGGTCGGTAAAGTGGATATTCGTAAACTTGAACATTACTCTCAAGATGACCCGGATGCGTACAGCTATTCCGGCGCGCTGTGTAAAGCGAACCAAGGCTTAATGGAGTTCGTTGAGATGTTCAAAGCACCGATTAAAGTACTTCACCCGCTACTAACAGCGACTCAGGAAGGCAACTTTAACGGTACCGAAGGCCTGTCTGCGATTCCGTTTGATGGTATGATTCTTGCTCACTCGAATGAGTCAGAATGGCAAACGTTCCGTAACAATAAAAACAATGAAGCGTTCCTCGACCGTGTTTACATTGTTAAAGTACCTTACTGTTTACGCGTTTCTGAAGAAGTGAAAATTTACCAAAAACTTCTCGAAAACAGTGAACTGTCACAAGCACCATGCTCACCAAGTACGTTAGAAACGCTGGCACAATTCAGTATTCTTTCACGCTTGAAAGAGCCTGAAAACTCGTCCATCTTCTCGAAAATGCGCGTATACGACGGTGAAACCCTGAAAGACACCGATCCGAAGGCAAAAAGCTATCAGGAATATCGTGACTACGCAGGTGTGGATGAAGGCATGAGCGGTCTATCGACTCGTTTCGCGTTTAAGATCTTGTCGCGCGTATTTAACTTCGACCAGACTGAAGTCGCCGCGAACCCGGTTCATCTGTTCTACGTGATTGAACAGCAAGTTGAACGTGAACAGTTCCCGACAGAAACGGCAGAAAAATATCTTGAGTTTTTGAAAGGATACCTCGTACCTCGCTACGTCGAGTTTATTGGCAAAGAAATTCAAACCGCCTATCTAGAGTCTTACTCTGAATATGGTCAAAACATCTTTGACCGTTACGTGACCTATGCGGACTTCTGGATTCAGGATCAAGAGTACCGCGATCCAGAGACTGGCCAGCTATTTGACCGCGCTTCGCTAAACTTAGAGTTAGAGAAGATCGAGAAAACAGCGGGTATTTCTAACCCTAAAGATTTCCGAAACGAAATCGTCAACTTTGTGCTTCGTGCGAAAGCCACTAACAATGGTCAGAACCCAGTTTGGACCAGCTACGAAAAACTGCGCACAGTTATCGAGAAGAAAATGTTCTCTAACACTGAGGAACTTCTTCCGGTTATCTCATTTAATGCGAAAACCTCTTCTGAGGATCAGAGGAAGCATGACGACTTTGTCGCTCGCATGATGGAAAAAGGCTATACCGAGAAACAGGTTCGCCTACTTTCTGAGTGGTACCTACGAGTACGTAAGTCATCCTAACCAGTTATTGAGTTAGGTCGCTTGTGTGAAACATGAAGAGGGCTATTTCATGGCGCAATTTATAGACCGAAGGCTCAATGGCAAGAACAAGAGCGCTGTTAACAGACAGCGCTTCTTGAAGCGCCATAAAGAGCAAATCAAGGAGTCGGTAGCAGACGCAGTGAATCGACGCTCGATCACGAATACGGAAACGGGCGAAGACGTATCTATACCGCACAAAGACATCACAGAGCCGATTTTTCATCAGGGACAAGGTGGGTTACGTGAACGCGTGCACCCTGGTAATGATCAGTTCATTACTGGTGACAAAATCGAGCGGCCAAAGTCCGGAGGGCAAGGTAGCGGCTCTGGAGAAGGTAATGCAAGTCCAGATGGCGAAGGTCAAGATGAATTTGTGTTCCAAATTTCGAAAGACGAGTATCTTGATATTCTGTTCGAAGATCTGGAGTTACCGAATTTAGAGAAAAACCAAATCGCGAAAATCACCGAGTGGAAAACACACCGAGCAGGTTTCCAGACCGCCGGTATTCCCTCCAATATCGCAATTGTACGTTCACTCCAACAATCTCTGGCCCGAAGAACGGCCATGACAGCAGGTAAAAAACGTCTCCTCAAAGAGCTTGAGGATGAGCTCGCACGCATTAAGAATATGGAGCCAGCTCAACCGTTTGAAGAGAGCCGTTTGAAGAAGGAGATTACCGAACTGCGTAAAAAAATCGACAGTGTTCCATTTATCGACACATTCGATTTACGTTTCAAAAACTACGAGAAACGCCCAGTTCCATCTAGCCAAGCGGTGATGTTCTGCTTAATGGACGTATCTGGCTCGATGGATCAAGCAACCAAAGATATTGCTAAACGATTCTACGTCCTGCTTTATCTGTTCTTAACTCGTACTTATGAAAACGTGGAAGTGGTGTTTATTCGTCACCACACTCAGGCAAAAGAAGTGGACGAGCATGAGTTTTTCTACTCTCAGGAAACCGGTGGTACTATTGTATCCAGTGCTCTAAAACTCATGGATGAGATAATCAAGGCTCGTTACCCAATTGGACAGTGGAACATTTATGCCGCGCAAGCATCCGATGGTGATAACTGGGCGGATGACTCACCGAGATGTCGTGACTTATTAGTGAATAAGTTACTGCCTAACTGTCAGTACTACTCATATATTGAGATCACACGTCGTTCTCACCAAACTTTGTGGCATGAGTATGAAAAACTCACTGAAGAGTTCCCGAACTTTGCGATGAAGAATATTCGCGCTGTGGAGGATATCTTCCCTGTCTTCCGTGAACTATTCCACAAAGAAACGGCGTAAGGAGGCTAGCGATGAGTACCGCAACGAAAAACCTCTCCGGTGAAGCTCCAAAAAAGCGCAGTAGCAAAATGCTACCAGACGGTCCCGATTGGACCTTTGAGCTGCTGGAGCGATACCATAAAGAGATAAAACGTGTCGCTGAGCATTATCGCCTCGACACTTACCCAAACCAAATTGAGGTCATCACGTCAGAACAAATGATGGATGCTTACTCAAGTATTGGTATGCCGATAAATTATAACCATTGGTCGTTCGGTAAGAAGTTCATTCAAACGGAGCAAAACTACAAACACGGCCAAATGGGGTTAGCTTATGAGATAGTCATTAATTCCAACCCTTGTATCGCTTACCTCATGGAAGAGAACACCGTGACTATGCAGGCACTCGTCATGGCGCACGCCTGTTACGGCCACAACTCGTTCTTTAAAGGTAACTATCTTTTCCAGACGTGGACAGACGCAAGTTCTATCATTGACTACTTGTTGTTCGCGAAAAAATACCTGGCAGAGTGTGAGGAGCGCTATGGCGTTCTGGAGGTTGAAAAACTTCTCGACTCTTGCCATGCACTGATGAACTTTGGTGTTGATCGTTACAAACGACCAGAAAAAATCTCAATCACAGAAGAAAAAGCACGCCAGGAAGAGCGCGAAGCTTACCTGCAATCACAAATCAATGACCTATGGCGCACGGTACCTAGAGCGAAAACCAAAGAAGAGGATATGGTAGAGCGCTTCCCAAGTGAACCACAGGAAAACTTACTGTACTTCTTTGAGAAACATGCACCGCTACTCGAGCCATGGCAGCGCGAAGTTATCCGTATTGTGCGTAAAATAAGCCAATACTTCTACCCACAAAAGCAAACTCAGGTAATGAACGAAGGTTGGGCAACGTTCTGGCATTACACCATTCTTAACCATCTTTACGATGAAGGTTTGGTGTCTGAAAAGTTCATCCTAGAGTTCTTACACAGCCACACAAGCGTGGTGGCACAGCCAGCGTATAACAGCCCTTACTTTAGTGGCATTAACCCTTATGCGCTCGGATTTGCCATGTTCCGCGACATCAAACGTATCTGTGAAGAGCCAACCGATGAAGATAAGGAATGGTTCCCAGATTTAGCCGGAACCGACTGGCTAGACGCAGTGCACTTTGCAATGCATAACTTCAAAGATGAAAGTTTTATCAGCCAATACCTGTCACCTAAATTGATACGTGACTTTAAACTGTTCGCTATCAAAGATGATGACCATAAAAACTTCATCGAAATATCAGCGATTCATGATGAGAGCGGTTATAAGAGCATAAGAGAGAAGCTCGCGGCGCAATATAACCTATCCAACCTGGAGCCAAATATTCAGGTGTTTAATGTTGATGTTCGTGGTGACCGTTCACTCACGCTCCAATACGTTCCTCACAATCGCATCCCGCTGGATGACAGTTATGAAGAAGTACTAAAGCACGTTTATCGTATTTGGGGCTTCGATGTAGTTCTGCAAGAAGTGAAAGATACGGGTCATAGGGAGACGCTGGCGACATGCCCTAAACGTAATCAATATGACAACAATATTTAACCCATCCCTGATTAAATACCCCAAAAGTAAAAGGCTCCAAGATTGGAGCCTTTTTATTTCACTGAATCTGTAGAGGTTACTTCGCTTCGTTAGCAACTATCGCTCTTACGGTGTCTAAGTCTTCTTGAGTATCAACGCCTGCTGCTGGTGCTTCCTTGGCGACGGCAACATGAATTTTCTCGCCATACCAAAGTACGCGAAGCTGCTCAAGGCATTCAATTTGCTCGAGCGCACTTGGTGCCCAGTTGATGTAAGTATTAATGAAACCTGCACGGTAAGCATAAATACCAATATGGCGCATCAAAGAATTAGCAATGGTTTTATCTTGCTTGGCAAAATTGTCACGATCCCATGGAATCGTTGCCCGGCTAAAGTACATGGCATAACTACGTGAGTCTGCCACCACTTTGACTGCATTTGGGTTGAAGACTTCATCTTCCGAGTCAATTTCAACGGCCAACGTTGCCATTGGAGCATCACAAGCTGCGAGATTATCGGCAACCTGACGAATGATTGATGGTGGGATTAATGGCTCATCACCTTGCACATTAACAATAATGTGATCAGCAGGAATCGCCATTTTCTCAACCACTTCAGCCAAACGTTCAGTGCCTGACTCATGGTTTGGTGACGTCATGCAGACTTTTCCACCAAACTGCTCTACTGCTGCAGAAACACGCTCATCATCGGTTGCAATGATGACATCTTCAGCACCGGCTTGCATGGCTTGTTCGTAAACCCACTGAACCATAGGTTTACCACCAATATCAGCCAATGGCTTGCCCGGTAAGCGACTTGAGGAGTAGCGAGCAGGAATAACGACAGTAAAAGACATTAACGCCCCTCGTCCATGCTCATGGTTCTCGCTTCCGGTTCAAGCAGAACAGGAATACCCTCTTTAATCGGATAAGCAAGACGATCCAATTTGCAGATCAACTCTTGATTATCTTTATCGTACGTCAGCTTACCTTTGCACACAGGGCAAGCTACAATCTCAAGCAGACGGTGATCCATAAGTCGCTTTAACCTCTTTTATTCTATTTAAAATTCGCTCTGCATCGCTAGTTTCAAACTGCGCAGATACAGGCAGATACCACCAATTATTTTGCGCGTATTCACGACACTTAACGGCGTCTTTCTCTGTCATGATCACATTCGCTCCTTGCTGAGCCAATGTCTCTAATTCTTGCTGGTCAAAGTCTTGATGGTCTGCAAACCCTTTGGTGACTTTGACGTCAGCATTCATGTCACTCAAGGTATTAAAAAAGCGCGGAGGGTGTCCAATACCTGCAAACGCCACCAGGTCGTTTAACTCTGAGACTTCAACTTGCTGTTTCGTCTTCAGGTTAATCGCCTTCTCCGGTGCCAGTGACATCGCAATTTCACCTTGGTGAGCCTGACCGCCATTCGTGATCACGAAGTCCACTTCATTCAGTCTTTCGACCTTTTCTCGCAAAGGTCCTAAAGGTATCAGGCTTTCATTACCAAAGCGTCGATTGCCGTCAACGATCACCAACTCAATGTCTCTCGCCAATGCGTAATGTTGAAGACCATCATCCGTAATCACGATATCAACACCTGTGTCCAACAACGCTTTAACCGCATTCGCTCGCACCGGGTCAACTGCAACGGGTGCACCTGTGCGATTATAAATAAGTTTGGGCTCATCACCGCAGTATTTCGCCGGAGTGTCCGCATCTAAAACAAGTGGATATTGGGGGGCTTTGGCACCATAGCCACGAGAAACAACGCCAGGTTTATAGCCAAGATGTTGTAATTGCTCCACTAGCCAGACCACAACCGGGGTTTTGCCATTCCCACCAGCGGTGATATTTCCCACAACGACAACTGGCACAGGAGATTGATACGCCTGCTTGTTACCCTTCAGATACTGTTTGCGCTTCAACTGACTGATTGCACCAAACAACAAACTCAGTGGCCACAAAAGCGGCCACAGGAGAGTTTTGAGCGGGTGGTTTTCAAACCAGATTTTTTCAATCACAACTTAACCGCCAAACTGGATTCGGTGCAATTGAGCATACGCGCCATCTTTTGCAATCAGATCAGCATGGGTGCCACGCTCGACAATCGCACCGTCATCGACAACCAAAATTTCATCGGCTTTTTCAATCGTCGAGAGTCGGTGAGCAATCACCAGCACGGTCTTATCTTTTTGCAGCTCATCTAAAGCAGCCTGAATAGCGCGCTCAGATTCGGTATCCAATGCCGACGTTGCTTCATCCAAAATCAATACTGGCGCATCACGCAATAACGCACGAGCAATAGCAATTCGCTGGCGCTGGCCACCAGAAAGGCTCGCGCCATTCTCGCCAATCATCGTATCGAGGCCGTTGTCCATTTTGCTGACAAACTCCATCGCATGCGCAAGTTCAGCGGCTTTCTCAATATCACTGCGCTGGAAGTTATCTTCGGTAGCGTAGGCAATATTGTTCGCGATCGTATCGTTAAACAAGTGGACATTCTGCGAAACCAAAGCGAATTGCTCACGCAGGTTTCTCAGCTCGTATTCACGGATATCGTGGCCATCAAGCTCAATCGCACCACTGTCCACATCGTAAAAACGATTGAACAAGTTTGCGATGGTACTCTTACCAGACCCCGAGCGCCCCACCAGAGCGACCGTCTTACCGCGAGGAATATCAAAGCTAACATGTTCAAGTGCTGGCTTCTCCGCGCCCTCATAACTGAAGGTGACATCTTTCACACAGATATCACCGTTTGCGCGATCAACTTTGTGCTTACCTTCATTCTTCTCAGGTTCAAGATCGATAAGAGCAAATAAGGTTTGGCTGGCTGCCATACCGCGTTGGAACTGAGAGGTCACGTTAGTCAGTGCTTTAAGCGGGCGCATCAGACCAAACATCGCAGAGAATACGACCGTGAAAGTACCCGGAGTTAGTTGCTCTTTAATTGAGTCAATACTCGCCAGATACAGGACCGCTACAATAGCGACAGAAGCAATCATCTGGATGATAGGGTTCGCCGCCGCCTGAGCAGTCACCAGTTTCATGCTTTGCTGACGCATCTGGTTGCTGACTTTTTCGAAGCGTTGACGTTCGATATCCTGACCGCCATAGCTCAGTACCACTTTGTGTCCCTTCAGCATTTGTTCTGCTGAAGCTGTCACATTACCCATCATGGTCTGCATGTTTTTGGAGATTTTTCTAAAGCGTTTGGAGACAACGCCAATCCCCCAAGCAACAACAGGTGCCACCGCAAAAAGAACCAATGAAAGCTGCCAGCTGTTGTAAAACATCAGTACCAGCAAACCAATAATACTTGCCCCTTCGCGCACAATGCTCACCAGCGCTCGGCTGGTAGCAGCAGAGACCTGTTCTGAATCATAAGTGATACGAGACAGCAGGTTCCCGGTCTTTTCTTTATCAAAGTAAGACACTGGCATATGCATGAAGTGGTTAAAAACCATACGACGAATCTGCATGACTACGTTGCCAGAAACCCAACTCAAGCAATATGTGGAGACAAAACCACTGGTACCACGAATAAACATCATGACGAAAATGATCAATGGCAGTGTACGTAGGAAATCGGAGTCTGCGCTGCCAAAACCTTCATCGAGCAAAGGTTTGAGTAAGGAGATCATATAGGTATCTGAGACAGCATTAATAACTAATGCAATGATAGCAACGATAAGACCTGCTTTATAAAGGCGAATATATAACCATAGACGCTTAAACGTTTGCCAGGTCGTTTCATCAGTATTTATCGACATAGAAGTGCTTTATTTTCTTACATTAAGACTCGTATTCTACCCCCTTACGCACCATCTGCCTATACCATGGTTCAAATGTATCACTACGTTTCTTTTCAAAATCCCACTTATCTTTCTTCACCCGAATCGTTATTTGCCCGCTATCCCCGGTATCAAGCCATAAAGCACCCGCATTGCGGTAAGATGTCACTACCGTCTCCGCAGGCATTCCCCACTGATTATTTTTCGCCAGTGACGCTATCGCTAAGATCGGGTCGACAGCATTAATAAAGCGCGGGTTCGAGGAAGTTTTACTGCCGTGGTGTGGTACGAGCATCACATCACTGCGCAGCTTTTCAGGATCCCGGAGAAGTATCCACTCACTGATAGACTCAATATCGCCTGTAAAAAGCATAGAAAAATCAGAGTCCGGGTCTCTGAGTCTAAAAACACACGAGTGAGGGTTGTACGCTCGTGTGACAATTTTAGGTGGCCAAAGCACCTCGATATCGAGTTGTTGCCACTCCCAGTTATCACCATTCACACAGGGTTGATAACCATCAAAATGTTGACTGCTGCGCATATTAGTTGGAGAGAACTCCGTCTCAATCACACTTCGGCCTCCCGCATGGTCATTGTCCCAATGGCTGAGAATAATGCTATCCACCAACTCGAATCCCCTGCTATGAAGTATTGGAACAATCACCTGCTCCGCCATGCTACCACCCGGCCAAGATTTACCTGTGTCGTAGAGCAGAACTCTTCCATCTTTTTCAATCATCACAGCTAAACCATGACCGACATCGAGCACGTCAATGCGCCAACTTGCACTTTTTCGCCCAGTCAATCCGGTGACAATGATGGTAATGACAACAAGTAGCAGCCAGCCCTGCCATAACAAAAACCGCTTCAGAACCAAGCACGCACACAAAAGAGAAAACATCCACATGAGATCTATCGACAGTGGCTGCCACGAACCAAGGGCAAACTGAAGAGATTCACTTAATGGCCACAAAGAAAGATCCATCCATTGCCAGACAAACTCCGATAATGCGGGTACCAATAAAGAAACTGATAGCGCGATGAATATCAGAGGAACAACAACAAACCCAAACCATGGAATAAAGATAAAGTTATACGCGATTGCTAATAGGCTTACGCCCGAGAAGAAATAGCCACTTATAGGGAGCACGAACAAGCTCAAGGCGATCTGAGTAATAAACAAGGTTCGCAGTTTTCCCAGCCAAGTGCTGCTATTGAGCCGCACAAGGTTGATGACTAAGAGCACCGCGCCAACAGAGAGGTACGAGAGCCAGAAACTCATACTAAAAGAAGCAAAAGGTTGGATAAACAGCTGAAAAGCAACTGCGAGTAATAGCACTCTCCAGGTACTCCAGTGAACCAGAGAAATTTTTAAAACGACATAAATCACACAAACTGAAGCAGCGCGAGTAGTTGGTAGAGAGAAATCGGCAAGCCAGGCATAACATAAAGCAACAGCTAACCCCATAATGGAAGGCATTGCTTGATAACGTGGCAAAGCGAAACGAACACTTCCACCGAGCAATAACCCAAAACTAAAAGCCATTCCGATATGCAACCCAGAAATAGAGACAAGATGCAATAACCCACTGTCTCTCAGCCCTTGCCAATCATCGTCAGAAAGCCAGTTGCGATCAGCAAAAACCAATGCGCTAATCAATGGAAAGTGGTCCAGCTCGGATATATCCTCCGTTACCCGACTAACTATCTTCTGACGCACAGAGCTGCTGGTTCGAATGATCCAATGGGCATCACCAGACACAATGGCTCTGGCTAAAATACCTTTTCCCATTGCCTGCTTTTCAGCGTCGAATCCCGCTTCATTACGTAGTCCAATAATGGGTTTTACCAGCGCCGTCGTCGTAAACTCACTGTTAACGGGTATAGCAAAGTAGGTGATAAAACGGACTTTAGGTTTAAGAAAAGGTAGCAGACGTTGATCATTAACTTGTTTTATCGTCACGATACCTTCATATCCATGACTTATTTGATTAAAAGAGCTGTCAACTTTGCCAATTATGGTACTATTCTCCCCTACATTAAAAAGGGCTTGTCGCTGATACTCCAAAACATTGCCGTGGATGATGACTACCATTAAGCCCCAAATTACGCCTATGCTGATTAAGCCACGACGTAATTTAATTATTGAACCAGTGGTAATTATTCCCAGCAGTAACCAGCGCCAATCTGGCATTGTCGGCCACCATGCCGACGATATAACGCTTGCTACAAATAACACCAAGGTCCAACTTTTTTCTGAGAGAGTCATGCAGTCCTATGCCTAGAAAGCTGATAAAACGCTTCATGCCTGATCACGAGTTGATCAAACGCCAAAAAGCATTAAAAGTCTTCGGCAATGTGTTATACAACCCGAACCTTTGGTGCCTTAATCGTCGCTCAGCGTCTGGCGCGTTTGCTGTTGGTCTATTTATGGCGTTTGTACCGCTTCCTAGTCAAATGATCATGGCAGCAGGTTTAGCCATTTTATTGGGTGTCAACTTACCTCTCTCTGTTGCTCTCGTTTGGGTCAGCAACCCGATTACTATGCCGGTTTTGTTCTACTTCGCATACAAGGTAGGCGCATGGGCCATGCATGTCCCTCCTCAACCATTCCACTTTGAACTGTCGTGGGAGTTTATCATGCAGCAAATGCACACCATCGGTCCTCCTTTCGTGCTCGGATGCATGATGTGCGGCGTAGTCTCAGCCATCATCGGCTACTTTGGCATTCGCGGAGTGTGGCGCTACTCAGTGGCTCGTAGCTGGAATAAACGTAAAGTAAGATAAATCGTCGGTGCAAAAAATTCAGCACTCCGATTATCCGATGAGGGGCAAATAACGCTTAATCTGCAACGTAACGTTAATCGGGTATGACAAACTGATACCACATACACAAAAGGACCGAAATCGGTCCTTTTGTGTTGATATTGCGAACTTTTGTGTATTTGGTATTGCAAATAAGTTACTTGGAACTCAAAACCGCTGCTGGGTTCAACTTAGCCGCCCGAGACGCCGGATACCAAGTCGCGAGTAAGCTAAGGACAATCGCCGTAATCGACACCAGAGCCACATCTGGCCAGTGCAACTGTGACGGCAAGAAATCAACAAAATAAATGTCACCCGATAAGAAGTGGTGCCCAACTAAATGCTCTAATCCAGTAATAAGCGGGGTTAGGTTTAAAGCGACTAAAACGCCAATAACGCTACCAACTAAACTCCCCAATACGCCAGAGAACACGCCTTGCCAGACAAATATTCGTTTAATCAGACTATCTTTTGCTCCCATGGTTCTTAGAATGGCAATTTCTGCCGCTCGGTCTTTAACCGCCATCATTAACGTCGAGACAATATTGAAACAGGCCACACCAATCACCAGCACCATCACCAGATACATAATGGTCCGTACTAACTGAATATCACGGTAAAGAAACCCAAACTGCTGCTGCCAACTTTTAAGATACACGTACACATCGATGAGGCCGCCCACTTCACGAACAATTTCCGGTGCGTTAAGGACATCGTTTGTCTTCAGCGAAACACCAGTAACACCATCGCCTAACCGGGCATATTGCTGGGCATCCGCTAGTGGCACTAACGCAAGAGAGTGATCAATCTGGCCATTCAAAGTCAAGAAACCGATAACTTGTACACGAACACGCTTTGGTGCCTGAACTTTAGTCCCCGTCCCCGTTTGTGGAATCATTAACGTGACATAGTCACCAACTTCGGCATTCAGCTCGGTCGCGACACCCCGGCCCAAAATCACCTGCTGCTGACCCGCGTAGAAGTTCTGCCACGCTTTTGGGTCGATAAAGTCAGACATATTGGAAACGGCTTGTTCAAATGAAGGTTCAACCCCGCGTACTTCAACCGCTTTGAGCTTACTGCCCTTCTCTGTCAACCCAGTGAAACGAACATAGGGCGCAGCCGCAACCACATTTTTGTGCTTCAACGCTTGGTTAATGGTTTTGGTGTAGTTCTGTAGTGGGCCATCGACCCCCTCTAACTCACCATGTGGAATCACTGACAAAACGCGCGACTGTAATTCCCGCTCGAAACCATTCATCGCAGACAGGCCAATGATAATGACCGCAACTCCAACCGCAATACCAATAGTCGAAGATAGAGAGATAAATGACACCATTTTGTTGCGTTTTTTTGCGCGACTAAAACGGCCACCAATCATCAATGCTAAAGATGAAAACAAAATTAGCCCTCCATCACAGATGCTTGTGGAGTCAAACGATCCACCAGCAAACCGTCTTGCATGTGCATTTGGCGATCCATCTTCGCGGCCAACTCTATGTCGTGTGTCACCACCAAAAAGGCGATGTTCGATTCTTGGTTTAACTCGCGCATCAAGTCATAGATAGAAAGCGCTGTATTATGGTCCAAGTTCCCCGTCGGCTCATCGGCCAGCACCAAGTCTGGCTTGTTGACCAATGCACGAGCAATCGCCACACGTTGACGCTCTCCGCCAGATAACTCTGACGGACGATGATCGATACGGTGACCTAGCCCTACTTTCTCCAACAACGCTTTTGCTGAAGCTTTTGCTTGCGGAGCTTTGGTTCCACCAATCAAGAGCGGCATTGCGACATTCTCCAATGCCGTAAAGTCCGCTAACAAGTGATGAAACTGATACACAAAACCGAGGTGCTTATTACGCAGTGCGGCTTGCTTGTTTGAACCGAGTGACGAGAGGTTTTGACCTAAAAAGTCCACCTCGCCGTGCGTCGCATCATCCAGCGCTCCGAGAATATGCAGCAAAGTGCTTTTACCCGACCCCGATGAACCAACAATAGAAACCAGTTCCCCTGTCTCAATATCAAAACTGACCCCTTTGAGCACTTCCGTATCTAGCGAGCCTTCTCGGTAGACTTTACGAATATCACGACATTCTAATAGCTTATTCATAGCGAAGTGCCTCAGCAGGTTTAACAGAAGATGCTCGGAAAGAAGGATAAACAGTCGCAGCCAGGCTCAGAGCAATTGCCAATACCACCACTAACAGGATCTGAAATGAATCAATCAAAATAGGCAGGCGTCCACCAAAAGAGAACAATGCGACACCAGCCGCCTCTAGAATCACATTTAAGTTGAGCGATAACGTCACGCCAGCTAAGCCCCCAACAATCGCCCCAATCACACCACTGCTGGCGCCCTGGACCATAAAGATCGTCATCACTTGAGATTGCGTCATACCTTGAGTTTTAAGAATGGCGACTTCGGCTTGTTTTTCCATCACCACCATGATCAGCGCCGAGATAATATTAAACGCGGCAACACCAACGATCAGGCCCAACATCAAACCCATCATGTTCTTTTCCATTTTCACCGCCTGGAAAAGTTCACCACGCTGGGCACGCCAGTCACTCCACTGCCAACCTTCTGGCATTGGTTTATCAGCGAAATCCGTCACCATAAATGGGTCAGAGAAAAAGACACGCCAGCCAGACACATTATCCATAGGCAAGCGCATCAGCTTGGCCGCATCGGTCATATTGACGATCATAAGCTGCCCGTCGACGTCAGAGCCAGTATTAAAGATACCAGCAACGGTAAAATTACGTTGGCTGGGAATACGGCCAATCGGCGTAAACTGGGTGGCATTTGTCACCATCAAGCGAACTTTGTCTCCGATAGAAACTTTTAAAGAGCGGGCAAGACTGTGACCCAAAAAGACCTGGTATTCACCTGCCTCTAAGGCAGAAAGTCGACCTGCAATCAAGTGATTCGCGATTGGGTCTCCCTTTTTAGGCTCAATACCGATTAAATAACCGGCGGTCAGTTGTGCGGCACTTTGAATGACGGCTTCGCCACGCACGACAGGTTCCGGCTCTGCGACTTGAGAAATCGTTTGGATAAACTCTGGTGCCGTTTCAGTTAACGGCGTATTGCCATCATTGTGAGAAATCACGGCATGGGGCAACACGCCCAGAATGCGTTCTTTCAGTTGCGCTTCGAAGCCGTTCATTACCGACAAAACCGTCACCAACGCCATCACGCCGATAGTGATGCCTGCAGTCGACATATAAGAAACAAATCGGCTAAACCTATCCCCAGAGCGACCCCGGAGATACCTCAAACCGATAAATAATGAGATAGGATGATACATATAAGACAAACCAACCGGCTGTTTTGATATTAAGACTAAACTTTGTCGGCTATCTTACCTTACTCTTCTGATGAAAAAGACAAGATAATCGCTAAATTTGTCAACGACATGCAATAAGTCTGCATTTAGAGCAAAAAGTTCACGCGGAAAAACCGGTAAACTTGATAACTTCATTCAGTTAGCGATAATCAGTGCCTTACTCTCTGTTTTGTGAAACAAGCCGAGAGCGCTCCAAGGCCAAAGGACAACCATATGACAGAGCAAGAATATTTCACTGTTCACCACAACCTCACCATCAACGTGGAAGCGTTAGGTAATGATTTTGCTTTGCCAGATGAAGAAACCTTTGTTGCCGAAATTCCGGCACCTTTCATTGTTGCCAGTGAATTCAGTCAGTTAGATATGCTGGCAGACAACGCTCGTCTGGAATTGCAAAATAAAGACCTAAAACACGTCATCAGCTTGCTCGATACTCAAAATACCAAGCTAAACCTGCTATTAAGCTTTATGCTGTCACAACAGGATGATGCATCCGTCAGATATCAGACAACGCAATTTGGTGCCAGCCAATTGAGCTACCATGCAGATAATGCGTTAGACGCGCAGCAGTTAGTGCGCGTGAAACTCTTCCTCGACAACCCGGCTGCAGCGATATACTGCTACGCTAAAGTCGTAGAGTGTGTCTCGTCGGAGCACGGCTTTGTTATCACTCTGAAATACAAAATGCTCAGAGACGCCGATCAAGATCTATTGATCAAAGCCGCCTTATATCAACAACAAAAACTTTTACGTCAGCGCTCGCTGGAGCGAGATAAAAAATAACTCCTATGACAAAAGCAACAATACTTTCCGTCACCAACCCATCTGAGCGTGGCGATAAAAAACAATTAGGTAATTTACCTGGTGCCGCTCTGCCACTTGCGATTGCAGAACTGGCGAAACAGCATACAAGTCACTCGCTACTTGTTGTGCCTGACCCGCAAATCGCCTTAAAACTGCAAGCCGAAATAGAGCAGTTCACAGACCAACCTGTCAGCCTTTTTCCTGACTGGGAAACTCTGCCATACGATAACTTTTCTCCGCACCAGGAGATTATTTCGGACCGGATTGCACGTTTGTACCAGTTACCGACCCAACACAACGGCATCACTATTGTGCCTGTCAGTACCGCGTTACAGCGTCAATCTCCACGTGACTTCTTGCTGCAACATACCTTGATGGTAAAAACTGGCGATCAATTTTCACTTGAAAAGCTGCGCGTTCAGTTAGAAAACTCTGGCTATCGTCATGTTGATCAAGTATTTGGTCCGGGTGAATACGCAAGCCGCGGCTCTATTTTGGACCTCTTCCCAATGGGTTGCGATGACCCATACCGTATCGATTTTTTTGACGATGAGATCGATACGATCCGCACATTCGATCCAGAGAACCAGCGCTCAATTGAAGACATCCAGCAGATTCAGTTGCTTCCCGCTCATGAGTTCCCGACCACCAAAGAAGCGATTGAAGAGTTTCGCACCCGCTGGCGAACCCAATTTGAAGCGCGTCGTGAGCCTGAATCGATTTACATGCAGGTGACCAAGGGAACGTGGCCGGCAGGGATTGAATACTGGCAACCCCTGTTCTTTGAACATACAGAGACCCTGTTTGATTACTTGCCAGAAGACTCGCAACTGATCACTTATGGCGATATTGAAGCCGCCGTAGAAACGTTCTTAACTGACGTCGAGTACCGTTACGATCAGAAAAAAATCGATCCATTACGCCCACTGCTTGCTCCGCACGATCTGTGGTTGAAGAAAGATGAACTCTTCAGCCACTTTAAACAGCTTCCGCAAGCTCAGTTGCATCTGGACAAAATCGTCCAGCGTGGTGGTCGTCAGAACCTGGCGGTGCAGTCATTAGCAGAACTCGGCGTTCAGCAACAGAATAAAGAGCCACTTTCTCGCCTGCGTCAGTTTAGTGAGCAGTTCACCGGTAAAATCATCTTCTCAGTGGAATCAGAAGGTCGACGTGAAGCGCTCACAGAACTTCTACAAGGCATTAAAGTTCGCCCTGTCGTTCACCAATCCTTCTACCAGGCGCTCGCTTCCAAAGACAGGTTTAGCTTGATTCTGGGTGCCAATGAACATGGCTTTATTCATGATGAGCAGAATTTTGCCCTTATCTGCGAAAGTGACCTGCTTGGTGACCGCGTTATTCAACGCCGTCGCAAAGACAAAAAAACCGTCAACAGCGACACTGTTATTCGCCACCTTGCCGAGCTAAAGCCAGGCCAGCCAGTTGTTCATATCGACCACGGCATCGGTCGCTATATCGGCCTGCAGACTCTCGAAGCAGGAGGTATGAAGACCGAATACGTAACACTTGAGTATCAAAATGAAGCCAAGTTGTACGTACCGGTTTCCTCGCTGAACCTGATTGGTCGTTACTCTGGTGGTGCAGAAGAGAGTGCGCCTTTGCATAAACTCGGCGGCGAAGCATGGGCTAAGGCTCGCCGTAAAGCCGCAGAGAAAGTGCGTGATGTGGCAGCAGAGTTACTTGATGTTTACGCCAAACGTGAACTCAAACCAGGCTATAAGTTTGCCCTCGACCGCGGCCAATACGCCACTTTCAAAGCGACATTCCCATTCGAAGAGACCGACGACCAGGCAATGGCTATCAATGCCGTGATGTCCGATATGTGCCAAGCGAAAGCCATGGACCGCTTAGTTTGTGGTGATGTTGGTTTTGGTAAAACCGAAGTGGCGATGAGGGCAGCGTTTGTCGCGACAGACAACAGCAAACAAGTCGCGGTGCTGGTTCCAACCACCCTGCTTGCCCAGCAACACTTTGAAAACTTCCGTGACCGTTTTGCCAACTTACCCATCCGTGTAGAAGTGCTCTCGCGCTTTAAATCGGCCAAAGAGCAAAAAGCAATTTTACAAGACGTCGCAGAAGGCAAAGTCGATATCGTGGTTGGCACACATAAACTGCTGTCGAGCGATATCCGTTTCAAGGATCTTGGTCTGTTAATTGTCGATGAAGAACACCGCTTTGGTGTGCGTCAAAAAGAGAAAGTGAAAGCAATGCGTGCAGATGTCGACATTCTGACTCTCACCGCAACGCCGATCCCTCGAACGCTTAATATGGCCATGAGTGGAATGCGCGATCTATCCATCATTGCGACGCCGCCAGCACGTCGTCTCGCAATTAAAACCTTTGTGCGCCAGCGTGAAGAGTCGGTGGTACGTGAAGCTATACTGCGTGAGATCATGCGTGGTGGTCAGGTCTACTTCCTGCACAACCAGGTCGAAACCATCGAAAAAACCGCCGAAGATCTGCAAAAGCTGATTCCAGAAGCGCGTATAACCGTCGCACATGGCCAAATGCGTGAGCGCGAGCTAGAACGCATCATGAACGACTTCTATCACCAGCGCTTTAATGTCCTTGTGTGTACTACGATCATCGAGACAGGCATCGATGTTCCAACCGCGAATACCATTATCATGGATCGCGCAGATAATCTTGGTTTGGCTCAGTTGCACCAGTTACGTGGTCGTGTTGGTCGTTCTCACCACCAAGCCTATGCGTATTTACTGACGCCGCATCCAAAAGCGATGACCAAAGATGCCATCAAACGTCTCGATGCCATTGCTTCTCTCGAAGATCTTGGCGCAGGCTTTACACTCGCCACCCATGATTTAGAGATTCGCGGCGCCGGTGAACTGCTTGGTGATGAACAAAGTGGGCAAATTCAATCGGTTGGCTTTACACTGTATATGGAGATGCTTGAACAAGCAGTTGAAGCGCTGAAGGAAGGGAAAGAGCCTTCACTCGATGAGTTGCTGCGCGAACAAACTGAAGTGGAAATGCGTATTCCTGCGCTGTTGCCGGATGATTACATCCCTGATGTAAATACTCGTCTTTCCATGTATAAGCGAATCGCGAGCGTTACCAATGCTGATGAATTGTCAGAATTAAAAGTGGAATTGATTGACCGCTTTGGTCTTTTGCCTGACGCGACAAAAAACCTGTTGGCTGTCTCAGAACTGAAATTTGCCGCAGGTAGTCTGAAAGCGAAAAAGATTGAAGCCCATGATAAAGGCGGATTTGTCGAGTTTTACCCTGATGCTGACATAAATCCAGCGTATTTGGTTAAACTCCTGCAATCACAGCCACAAAAATTTGCGATGGAAGGTCCAACTAAGTTCAAGTTTAGCGTACCATTAACTGACCGACGCAAACGAATTCAGTTTGTTAAAGACTTACTGAATGATTTTAAACAGAATTTATTACCAACGAGCTAATAGTCGAATGAGAATACTGATCCCGTTATTACTTCTTTGTGTCTCCATGCCCTCTTGGGCTCAACGTCAATTTGATATTGAAGTGCTCATTTTCAAACGCACCGTCGACGCGGAGAACACAAGTGAGTCTTGGCCAGACCAACTACCGAAAATCGACATGACCAATGTTGGCAGTTTAGATAGTGACGCTTATCGCTCATCTAAAGGCGTGTCCTTACTGCCTAGCTCTTCGTTTCGCCTAAATCCGCAAGAGGCTGCACTGAATAGTCACGCCGGATTTAGAGTGTTAAAGCATGTAGCTTGGCGACAAGGTGATCGGGGACAAGGCAGTGCACCAACCTTCCGCATTGTGGCTGGTCGCGATTTTTCTGGCTCGTATTATTCAGATGGCAGCCCTATCGATGGTAGCCAAACTACCTTCGCTAGCGATGGTTACAGTGAGTCAAACGTAAACGGCCCATTGTATGAGCTAGATGGCAAAATTCAGGTCTACGTTCAGCATTACTTGTTTGCAGAAACAACAATGGATTTGCGTGCTCCTGGCGTCAGACAAGTTCGTTTTGAGCCGAAACCTGTTGAACAGCTTGCAGAAGAGATGGCTGAAGCTGACGCAAATGTTCAAGTTGGCAACTTAGCAGACGTATCTCCAACCGTGACAGAAGAGAAGTTCCTTAAGACTTACCGCCTTGATCAAAAACGCCGCATGCGAAGCAGCGAAACACATTACCTGGACAGCCCTTTAATGGGAATGATCATCCAGGTACGCCGTGTAAACTAAACCATAAAGATAATAAAAGCGCAGCTCAGGCTGCGCTTTTGTTTTATAACTAAAAAACGACCAGTAAGGGAGTCATATCAATTCATGAGCCCCGATTTTGAAATTATTACGCCGCGCTTAGCTTTACGTCTTATTCCTGCCGATGATGCAAATGCTCTGCATACGCTGCTTGCCGAATCTCCTTCTCTGCATACCTGGTTAGACTGGTGCGGTGAAAACGTGTCACTCAAATACGCACAGGATTTCTTGCTTTCCACACGCTTGAATTGGGTGAAAACAGAAGCTTTTGGCTTTGGTGTTTATGACCGCGAAAGCAATGCCCTTCTTGGCATGGTTGCGATTAATGAGCTTTACCATACCTTTAACATGGCGAGCATCGGCTATTGGATTGCCGACCGTTATCAGCGACATGGCTACGCACAAGAAGCGGTCTGCGCACTAGCCGAATTCTGTTTCGCTAAACTTAGCCTGACGCGTATCGAAATTGTCTGCGACCCTGATAATACTGCCAGTCAGGCACTGATCGAATCCGTTGGTGCACACCAAGAGGCGATTGCGAGAAATCGCTACATCTTTGACGGCAAACCAAAAGATGGCATTGTCTATTCATTGCTACCAGACGATCTTAAGTAACTTTTGGGATTTAGCTGCAGAAAAACACAAAGCCACCGACATGCGGTGGCTTTTTATTTATGCCCAAACATAAACTCGCTTTGCTGAAGCCAAGCAAGCCCTTGCTGTATTATAAATGCCGCTCGTTTAGTAGCTAACGGCATATTTAAGCCTCCGGTCATCCTGAACAACGACAAAGGAGTGTGATTCAGGATCTAATTTCCGCGCACTTTATGGTCGAAATAATTACATTAACGGCTCAGCTTGCTGGAATGACACGGATAAAATCGTTAAGCGATTGGCATTATTGTTGTATTAATGCAGCTTCAAATTAGGACGCAATACACGGTTGATACGACCAACCAGCATCATCAAGCCAGTCTTGAAAAGGCCGTGCAACGCAATTTGGTGCATACGGTACAGTGAAATATACACCACGCGAGCGATACGACCCTCAACCATCATTGAACCTTTAGTCAGGTTGCCCATCAAGCTGCCCACTGTCGAGAACTGGCTCAGAGAAACCAAAGAACCATGATCTTTATACACATAGTCTTTTAGTTCACGACCGTTAATCATCGCAACAATATTGCTGAATGCTCGGCTTGCCATTTGGTGAGCCGCTTGCGCTCGTGGCGGAACAAACGAGCCGTCTTCTTGAGTACACTGAGCCAGGTCACCAATAACGAAGATGTTATCGTCGCGTGTGGTTTGTAAGGTATTTTTCACCACCAGCTGGTTGATTCGGTTCGTCTCCAAACCAGCGATGTCTTTGATGAAATCAGGTGCTTTAATACCTGCAGCCCAAACCATGATTTTAGCCGAGATCTTTTCGCCATCTTTAGTCGTCAAGCCATCTTTCTCAGCTTTTGTCACCATAGTCGCAGTACGCACATTTACACCAAGTTTGGTCAATTCTTGATGTGCTGCTGTCGAGATTCGAGAAGGAAGCGCAGGAAGAATACGTGGACCTGCTTCAATCAAGTTTACATTGAGCTTACTTGAGTCTAAGTCACCAAAGCCGTAAGCACGTAGCTCTTTAATCGCATTATGTAACTCAGCGGACAGTTCAACACCTGTTGCACCTGCGCCAACGATTGCGATATCAACCGTACCATTACCACTTTTCGCATGAAGCTTAAGAAACTCATTGTTCATTTCGCTACGGAATCGGTGAGCCTGCTCTGGGCTGTCGAGGAAAATACAGTTTTCACGAACACCAGGCGTATTGAAGTCGTTTGAAGTAGAGCCTATCGCCATCACCAGAATGTCATATTCCAGTTCACGGCTTGGCATTAGCAGTTCACCATGCTCGTCTTTAAGTTCACTCAAGGTGATAACTTTACGTTCACGGTCAATGTCTTGAAGACTACCCATTTGGAAGTCGAAACTATGATTCTTCGCATGAGCACGGTAGCTCAATGCGTCGACACCCTCGTCTAATGATCCTGTTGCTACCTCGTGTAACAATGGTTTCCACAAGTGGCTCGCTTTACGGTCTACCAGCGTAATTTCCGCGCGTTTCTTTCGACCAAGTGTACGACCAAGCTTAGTTGCCAATTCCAGGCCACCAGCACCGCCGCCTACAACGATAATGCGTGTCACAATGATTTTCCTCTACAAAAATGAATAAATGGGTTCAGCCCGACGCTTCACTATCAGCCACGCTGATGAAAAGCATCCAACCGATGAATTCTTGGTTCTTAGAGGTGTCTCAAGTTGTTGGGATTAAAATAGATGCTTAGTTTTTCTTCATTTTTATCAATTGGTTATTGTGCATCTTCTACTGTGTCTGATGCCTAATAGATCAGACTAAAATGGGCAAGTTTTTTACCTGCTCTCAATAATTTTTTGATATTTGTCAAACAATTTTAATCCCGCTCATTATATAGAGACATGTTTTGAAGGCAACCAAAATCCTTGCTCAGAATACGGTTTGCCTACTTTATCGACCAGTCTACAACACCACCTTCGTGCCACATAGAATCACAACAGTAAAACAGTAGACGGAACACAATAATTGTTTAAAACAACTGCGAATCTGGGTAAGCCTAAAGCCCCGTGGAGAAGTCTCAGAAAGTCATTGTTCAGGATAAATTGAAAAAATAACACTCCGGAGAGTGCCATTTTTGTTCAGAGGCTGGATGAAATAATGCGTATCAGGTATTTTTAAACTCTTTCACTGCTTGTAAGTGATGAGAGATCTTCTTGAACTTATGGGTTTGAGTATCATCCCAAATGATTGGGTAGTGCTTTTCTAGCTCCGCGGCGGTTTCTTTGTTGTCGCGTACTTCGTCTTCTTTAGACAAAATAACCAAGCAATGTCCCTGATTTTTTGCTCGGAACTGGTCTACGCACTTAGTGGCAATATCTTCGTACTCTTCAGGACGGTCAATACGCCCTGCCATGTTTTTCTCAGGATGCAGATTTGGGTTGAAGATCACCTGCTTGATACCACACAGAAAACCAATCCGCTCAGACCAATATCCACCGAGGCCAACACCACAGATCAATGGATTAGGATCATCAGATTGATCAATAACCTTCGACACCTCTTTTAGTAGATGTTGCATATCATGTTTAGGATGAAGCGTACTGTAATTAATAAAGCGAACGTCATCGTCGATAAATTGTAATTGAAGAACTTTTTCGTGGTTACCCGGGCTAGTACTGTCAAAGCCGTGCAAGTAGATAATCATCTGTACCTCTCCCTGTATATATCTGGTACTTTTCGTAAAACTAACACTATTTCCTTACTCTTAAAGGGGAATATGTCACGAGTTATCAAAACAGTGATCGTCGATACACAATAAACCTTTAAACTCGTTAGCACTGTTTAAGTATTGTTCATCTCCCCACAATTGATAGGCCAGTAAATACCAAAGCATCGCCATGACTAACGCTCTTGGTTGCCACGCTCTCACACCATCCATCCAGGCTGAGACATCTTCAATATTTCGAATTTGGCAATAACGTTCTACTCCATCTTTGACCGGCACATCGGCAACCTGCAGTATCAGTGCTAAGTCTAATCGAGGGTCTGCCAACCCAGCATACTCCCAGTCGATAACTTTGACTCCTTCATCGCCCCTAACTAAGTTATAGCAACCTAAATCAAAGTGACACAATGCCAGTGGCAGCTGCTTTATGCTCGGTTCAGTGCGCCACTTCTGATACAAAGCCTCAAACTCTGTCTCTACATAGTTACCGTCTAATTCTAGCCAATAATGATCGATTCTGGACAGATAAGAGAAAGGAGCTACCGGTATGGCCTTGGATGGAAACGTATGAATCGACGCTGCAAGAGAAAGCAACTCGTCCAACTTGATACCAACACTAGTGAGTGTCTCCCCCTCTACCCACTCGACGAGAAGACCTTGTTCGTGGATGAATTCTGGTTTGGGTCCGATGCCAAGAGCCTCAATGGCACTCAGGACCTGATATTCGTTGTGACGAGAAATAATAAATGCCTGACAGACTTTACTCAACGGTCTCCAGACGTAGGCAAGCCCATCCGCCGTCTCTATGCGCCAACAACGGTTGGTCAACCCTCCTGTAAGAGTCTGTACTTTCACAGGAGGTTCTATGAAGAAGACATCAAGCGCATTCAGGGTTGGATCCAGCTGTTTAGCCTGTGGCCAAGAAAACAGTGCCATTGATGACTTCTCCATAACTATCGGTTAGAGACCGAATAAGCTCTTTGATTGCGCTTTGCGGATTTCAGTTTCATCCGCCCACTCGATCAAGCCGGTTTCGAGATCCATCAGTCTCATGGTCATTTTGTAGTACACGTCTTTGTCACTTCCCGCATTCTTCACAATGCTTGAAAGGTTGCCGTAAAGCATGTACTGCGCACCAACCATTTTACCAAACTGGATAGCAGTACTCTGATTGACTAGCTCATCGGTATTCTGGAAGTTTAGTTGCTGACGAACAGACTCGACTCGGTCCATATCGACAAAACGGAACTTACCTGAATTCAGCATTTTAGTAGAAATCGTGTCGGTAATAGACTCAGTATCAATATGCTCGCTGGTCTTATTTTTAATCCGTTCAACAAACACAATAGGACGCTGATCACGAGTAATTGCCGCTACAGAACCAGACATCATCATGCTATCGACCATTTCAGCAGCAATGGTTTGCAAGTCGGTAGAACCAAAATCAATGGTGGTAGTTTCTGTCGCTTGCGCATCACCGTAAGAGACCTTGTTAGAACACCCCCCCAAAATGACGGCAAGACCTAAAAGAGCAATAATACTTTTTTTCATGAGAGTTCCTTAGTTTATTCAATACCTACGCACTCTAGGCGCAAGCTAAAAATTAATTGTCTTGTGCTTCTCTGATTTGTACTCGGAATCGAGTGCCATTTGGATTCACTGTCACTTCAGAAAGTGTCACTGATTCAAAACCACGCACGATCGCTTTTCGCCACGGCCCCGGTTTGGTGTTCACTTCCAGGCCGTTATTGTCATACCAGTAAAAGCGGTAGAGGATATGCTGATCACCTTGATAGTTGCTATTAAGCTGAACCACTCCTCTTGGCCGGTCGTCGACATACGTGGTCGTAATCTTGTCTACCAGTAATCGACTGCCCAACACATTGTCGTTAAAAAAGATTTGCTGCGTCTGACCATCAATTCGGATACCGGCAGTGTTGTCTGCACACCCTGCCAAACCTACAATCAACGCTAAGCCAATAAGCCAAGATCTCATTACAATCTCCCCAGTTGTTTATGCCACACAGTCGAATGAGCCCCTTGACGCGAAACCCAAACTAATGTCGTTTGCTGCGCAGGCACATCAAATTGATAGACTTGATCCCCCAAGTTTAAACGTTGTGTGCCGGGTTTCACGATTTGAGAAGCGGTTTTTACTCTCGCAGGCAGCGTTTGCCAGCTTCGGGTATCAGGCTGTTCGGTTAATGTGTTCCAGACGTTAAACAGAATATTGCCAACATCATCACCTTTCGCCGCTGCTTCTTTGCGCACGCGATCTTTCGCCCAAACTCGGATAGCCTGACGAATAACAATCGTCATCAAACGCTCGTTAAGATCATTTTGGGCCATGGCATTGATATCGGCCAAAATACTCGAATTCAGTGTCGCGCCATTCAGGCTGACACCATTAAACCTCTGTGAACCTCGCTGCGGGTAATAAGGCAGTGCTAACGAGTAGATTGCCCATTTGTTTCGGCTATCATAAATGGGTAAATCGATGCGCCAACCTTGCAACGCTTCAACTACACCTTGTTCATCAAAGATGATAACGCGACCTTGTGCTTTGGTTAGTCCAGAAGGCGCCTTACCATAGCGCTTTTCTAACAGCTTAAGGTCTTCACGCATACCTAATTTCTTGGCAGCATACAGTGTGCTTTCTATCACTTGTTTATTGTCAGGCATCACCGCCAGAGCCCGTCGGTAATCCACATACGCGCTGTTCAGGTCACGCGATGCTTCATACAACAAACCTGAAAGGTAAAACAGATAGCCGTTTTGCACCGCACTGAGTTTTCCCCCTGCATCGGGATAGTTTGCCAGCACACTGCCCAAATTGGCTGACATACCTTGGTTTTTCAGATCTTCTTCTGCGGCTTGTAACGATTTCTCACGTGCTTTTCGTGCCGCTTCCTGTACTTGGTTAGCACGGCGGACCTCAACCAACGCGCCTTCCAGATCGTTTTTCTGCAGGTAATTGAGGCCCAGATATAAGTGCAGAAAGCCAAGCTCATAGTCAGCAGGTTGATAATCTTTGAGGTTATCATTGATGGCTAAAGCCCCGACGCTGGTGGTGGTCTCGGAGAGCGAGATAGTGGCTCGGTCTTGTTGAACACGAACAGCGCGATCGCTTTTCTCCAATGCACTGAGACTGGTTGGGTAGTCTTGAGCGAGAAATGAAAGTCTGCCTTTTTCGAAATTGCCAAGTATCTCACCACCCACATCATTCGACTGAAGTTGTTTGGCTTTCACATATTCTCCAGCAACCACAGCCTGATACATGTCTTGGTTTTGATCACTGTAATGGCTAAATAAATTACCCGCAGACAAATTAGCACAGCCAGTCGCCATAAGAGCCCAACTCACTAGCCCTAATAGCTTCACACCTAATTTCACATTTATCTCCACAAATGTGTGCCCAGAAAAGAGTATAAATTGGGTGGCGTATTCACCACCCTATTGATGCAGACTAACTTACTACCATTGGCCCTAAAGGACGGCCGCCCAATAGGTGCATGTGAATGTGATAAACCTCCTGACCACCATGTGGGTTGCAGTTCACGATCAAGCGGTAACCGTCTTCAGCAATGCCTTCGTCTTCTGCAAGCTTTCTCGCGACGGTAAATAGACGTCCCAGCATCGCTTCATCTTCAGCTTCGACATCATTCACTGTCGGAATCAATTTATTTGGGATAATAAGGATATGGCTAGGCGCGCGCGGGTTAATGTCACGAAAAGCAGTCACTAAATCGTCTTGGTAAAGAACATCAGCTGGGATTTCCTTACGAATAATTTTACTAAAGATAGTCTCTTCCGGCATAGGTACTCCATTTTATAAGTTGTGTAACGTAGTTAGTATGCGCCAACCCTAAGCAGAGCTCAATAAAAACAGTGTTCACTTAACATTATTCATTAAGGTATTTAAAACAAAGCTTTTTTTGTAGCCTGCGTCATAAAATGCGCGTCGCATAGTCAATACAATCCGGTTAATTTTGTTACATTTTTAAGACAACTATAAATTATCTCCAAATTACTTACAGATACTGACCAAATATGGACTAAACCACTACGAAGCCAGCATTTTGACGTTATTTGGAAACCTTTTTGTCTATTTTCTGGGAGAGGACGCTCACGTATGCGAGGTTCAGTAATTAAACGGATGTATGCTGGTTTTGGACTTATCATCATCCTGTTCGCCGTCACTATTGCCATAATGATGGGCGGAATGAATGACATTCATGGCAAGTTTCAGACCGTATCCGAGTCATCTTTACCGCTGGTTTCGCTATCGAACCAAACCAGTGTCGAGTTGCTTTCAGCAGATAAATCTTTCAAAGACTTTCTGACAACAGAGAATAAACAACGCATGGACGAAATGCGTCAGGAATTCGCCAAATCTCAACAACGTTTTGAATCCACCCTGGAGCAATTAAAATCCGCGAGTGAAATCTACCCTTCCCTAGCCGAACCATTTGCCAAGCTGAAATCATTAGAACGAAGCTACTTTACAGAAGCTATCGAAGCGATGGATAACTACGAATCCATGTTCTCAGCCCAAGAAGCGGTTCAGAAATCTTCACGACGCTTCCAAAAGCTGAATACTGAACTTTCTATCGGGCTAAAAGAATACGTTGATGATCAATCTAGTATCTCGGTGAAAGTGATGGCGAAAAGCTACTTCATCAAACTGAAAGACGCCGAAGTGATCACCTCAGATGCCTTAGCCAGCTCTAACTCTGAGTTTGTTACCAAAGCCGTCACTAAAAACCGCAAAGCGATATCGCACTTAAACGACGCGTTCCGTGGTTTGGCTGCACAATTGCCTGAACTTCAAAAGGCCTTTGGCGATTCTGTCGAACAGTTCACCCGTGATGTGGGTAAACGTGGTGGCGTTCTGGATCAACACAACAGCTACCTCACCGCTCGCTCTGCGCTGTATGCCAACATAGCAAACCTTACCAGCAAAGTAGACGCAACCATGGCGATTCTGAAGCAGTTTACAACTACCGCCACAGATAAATTAAATGACTCCCTTGCTGAGGCGGGTGATATATACTCTGCAGGTGTCACAAAAGCCATGATCATTGGTGTTGTCGTCGTGCTGTTTGCTGCCGCCATCGGCTATCACATTGCTCACAGTGTGCGCGAACCTCTGACCAAGATCCTGAACGTACTTGAGAGCTTAACCGAAGGAGATATGACGCAGCGAATAGATATTCGTTACAAAAATGAATTCAGTCGGGTAAGTGGCCACATCAATTCTCTCGCTGACAGCCTGCACAACATTCTGGTTAAATTGAACGATGCGTCTGAAAACTTAGCGTCTACGGCCGCCACTAACGAGCAAACCTCTTCCTTAGCCCAGAGGCAATTGAACTCTCAACGTGAACAGACCGCGAATGTCGCGACAGCCATGACAGAAATGTCTCATTCCGTTCAGGAGGTGGCACAAAATGCTCAAAGTTCTCTAGAAATGGTCCAGCGTGTAGAGTCTGCTTCAGAAGAAGGTCGTAATACGATGAGTGGCAATATAAGCACCATTAATCAACTGGAGACGCGTTTACATGAATCTGTCAGTGCCGTATCTGAATTACAGAAGATGAGCGGACAGATTGGCTCTATTCTGGATGTAATTCGTAACATTGCCGAGCAAACCAACCTATTGGCGCTGAATGCTGCCATTGAGGCCGCTCGCGCTGGCGATCAGGGGCGTGGTTTTGCCGTCGTCGCCGATGAAGTACGTGTGCTTGCCTCCAGAACCACAGAATCCACTACGGAAATTGAATCGATGATCAGCAATCTGCAATCGAGTTCCCTTTCCGCCAACCACGTCATTCAAAGCTGTATGAACGATATGGAAGTCTCTGTGGAGCAAGCTTCAAAAGCCAATAGCTCGATGGAAGAAATTCAGGCTCTTATCATCGAAATCAGTCAAATGAGTACCCATATTTCGCAAGCAGCAGCGGAGCAGAGTGAAACATCAGCAGACATCGCACGTAGCATTGAAGACATCAGCAATATCGCAGATAAAAGCTATCAGGCAATGTCGAGCATCGCACAAACCAGTGAGTCGCTGACCAACCTAGCACATCAACAAAACGCACTGGTGCACCGCTTTAAGCTATAGGGGGCGTTACCGGAACTGGTTCAACCAACTGTGCAAGGGCGACTTTTTATGATGTCGCCCTTGTTTTTTATACGCCGTGTCTACATATCGTTAGTATGGCCGGCTCATCCTCTTGCATATCTATTTTCGAGCGGCCGCATAAAAAGGAAAATCTATGGCTGTTCATGTTGGTATTATTGACCAAGACCCAGTGAGGTTGGTTACTCCCCTGTTGGATAATCGCACACTAAGTTCGCATATAGTCTTCATCGGCGACTCAAGCCAAAAAGAAATGTACAACCGGTTGAGTTCCGTATTAACGCAGCGCGAGATTACCTCCGAATTCTTTGAGATCCCTTCCGCAGTCAATACCTCGTTGATTAAACAGTCGATTCAGAAATTAGCGAAAGACCTTCATGACCGCGGCGAAGAAGTAAAACTCAATGCCAGCTGTGGCCTCAGACATCGTCTACTTTCTGTTTATGAAGTCTTCCGCACTTATCACTGGCCAATCTTTGTGGTTGAACCAAACAGCGACAAATTATGCTGGCTTTACCCTGATGGCCAAGAAGACACCCAGGTAGAAGACCATATTAAGATTGCCGATTATCTGACTATCTTTGGTGCTCGAGGCGAGTTCCAATACCTTGACCTTCCTCCTCTGCTGGATAAAAAGCTATACGATTTAGGTGAACGTTGGGCATCAAACGCTCTTGAGCTTGGCCCTGGCTTAGCGACACTGAACTACCTTGCAACGACTTGCCGTAAAGAGCAGAAGTTGGATGTAGAGCTGTCTGAAAAGCAACAAGGCTATCGCGAGCTCAATATGTTGATTAGCGATCTGGTTGAGGCGCACATTGCCACCTACGAAAACGGTATTCTAACCTTTGCGAATGAAGATGCGCGTCGCTTCTCTAACGGCGAGTGGCTAGAAACTTTGGTGCACAGTACGGTTAAGCAGATTCAAGACACCATGCCAACGATTCAAGACCGCTCATTGAACGTTCAGGTCTACCGTAAGCTTGGTGAAAGTGAAGTGCGCAATGAACTTGATGTGGCTACAGTGGTAAACAACAAGCTTCACATCATCGAGTGTAAAACAAAGGGTATGCGTGATGACGGCGATGACACGCTGTATAAACTGGAATCACTGCGCGATTTGTTAGGTGGCCTACAAGCTAGGGCAATGCTGGTCAGCTTCCGTCCGCTACGTCATAACGACATTACTCGTGCCGAAGATCTGGGATTAGCTCTGATTGGTCCTGATGAGCTAAAAGATCTGAAAACACACCTTACTGCGTGGTTTAAAGCGGCAGGTGGTTCGGACGAAGTTTAATCATCAACAAAATACAAAAAGCAGTGGAAACGCTGCTTTTTGTCATTGTTAGTACAACCAAAAGCAAAAAGCCAGAGGTTTCCCCTCTGGCTTGTTCGATTCTCTTGCGTCAATGAAAGACGAATTAAAGCATTTTACGCGCTGCTTCTACGACAACTTTGATAGAACGAGCTTCTGTCTCTTTCAGAGTTGAGTGATCCGGGATCTCTTTTTGCGTACGGTTGATAATAACACCTGCAACACAACCTGCTTTAAGGCCAGAGCTTGCACACATGGTTAGCAGTGTCGCTGACTCCATTTCAAAGTTCAGCACGCCCATGTCTTGCCACTCTTTCATTGAACCTTGGAAACGCTTAACAACACGGCCAGTAAATGTATCGTAACGTTCTTGGCCTGGGTAGAAAGTATCACTTGATGCTGTTACTCCCATATGAACAGTAGCACCCGACTCTTCCACAGCGGCTTTCATCGCAGTCGCCACATCAAAATCAGCGACCGCAGGGAACTCCATTGGCGCGAAGTGCAGGCTAGCACCATCCAGACGAACAGAACCAGTCGTCACAATCATGTCACCAACGTTTACGTTTGGTTGGATAGCGCCAGTGGTACCAACGCGGAGGAAAGTACGTACGCCAAGCTGAGCTAACTCTTCAACCGCAATAGAAGTCGAAGGGCCACCAATACCAGTTGAACAAACCACAACAGGCTTACCGTCCAACTCTGCACGGTATAGCGTGTATTCACGTTGGCTTGCAAGAAATACTGGGTTCTCCATTTGCTCTGCGATTTTTTGCACGCGGGCAGGATCACCTGGAATAATGGCTAGAGTCGCACCATTAAGATCAGCTTCAGTAACACCTAGATGGAATACAGCTTGAGACATAAGTCGCTCCTTATTGTGGCTTATTTTTTCGGCAATAAGCTCATTAATCTGTGGTTGGGTACAGAAGAACTGTATCGAACCTTAACGGGATATATAGTGATATCAGTCACACCAACAAAATGTAATTCCATACCACTTTCACATAAAATAGATCATGGTCACATTTTTATTGAAACAAAAACATAGTTGCATATTAAATGAGAGGCTATGGACGCCTGACTATCAATCAGGAAAATATTGAGTCTAGGGAAACAAAAAACCCGAGACACTCTCATGTTCCGGGTTAAATATAGTGCAACTTTGTTTCATTACTACCTGTGTTTCGACTTAAAGCGTAACAGTCGCAGGGCATTCAGCGTGACTAAAGCCGTCGCCCCGCTGTCTGCCAGTACCGCCATCCAAAGTCCAGTAATACCAAACAAGCTCGTCACAAGAAAAACGCCTTTCAGGCCAAGTGCTAACGCAACGTTCTGGCGAATATTGTTCATTGTCGCACGTGACAATTCGATCATTGCTGGTAGTTCTGACAGACGATTATGAGTCAGAGCCGCATCTGCCGTTTCAAGTGCCACGTCTGTCCCGCCTCCCATGGCAATACCAATACTGGAAGCCTTCATCGCTGGCGCATCGTTGATTCCATCTCCCAACATTGCAACGGTATGCTGCTTCGAAAGCATTTCAACATAATGTACTTTGTCGGCAGGCAACAAACTGGCTTGATAATCTAACCCTATTTGATTGGCGATGGCTTCCGCGCTACGAGGGTTATCTCCCGTTAACATCACAGAGCTGATACCTAACCCTTTCAGAGCAGAAACGGTAAGTTGCGCATCTTCACGTAACGTATCCTGCCAGGTAATCAAACCCACGATTTTCTGCTCAAAGCGCACAATAACCACTGTTTTCCCCGACGATTCCAGATCAGTAACCTGATCTTGTATATCTTGGGAAAGCTGAAATTCCGCTTTCGACGGGGCTATTACCTGAATTAACTTACCTTCCACGAGCCCTGTTATGCCCGAGCCAACCTGCACAGTTTTTTCGCTTGCTTCTGGTATTGTGATACCCAACTCTTTGGCCTTATTGACCAACGATACGGCTAATGGGTGACTTGACCCCACTTCAATCGACGCAGTATGGCTCATTAACTGCTCTTTAGTTACGCCATATGCCAACACATCGGTGACTTTTGGCTTACCCTCGGTCAGCGTACCGGTTTTATCAAAAGCCACCGACTCCACTTTCCCAAGCAACTCTAATGCGGCACCGCCTTTGATTAATGCACCGCGACGAGCTCCCGCCGCTAAACCTGAAGTAATCGCAGCTGGTGTCGAGATAACCAAAGCGCACGGACAAGCGATCAGCAGCAGTGCCAACCCACGGTAAATCCAAGTCTCCCAAGGTTGAGCAAACAGCACTGGCGGAGCAACAACGACCACCAACGACACTAACATCATTAACGGCGTATACCATCGGCTGAACTTATCTAAGAAACGTTCCAGCGGGGCTTTTCGTGATTCTGCCTCTTCAATCAAATGTAAGATGCGATCAATCGCATTATCGCCCTGACGAGAAGTAACTTGCACCTGCACTACCTTATCGACAACCACGGCACCCGCCATGATTTTGCCGCCTTCTTCGTATTCAACGGGCACGGATTCTCCAGTCAGCGCGCTTTCATCAAAGCTGGCCATTGAGTTCATTAGTATGCCGTCGGCAGGCATACGACCTCCGGGCGCTACTTCAATTACATCTCCTGGCTGCAGTTGAGAGGCTGGTACTTCTTTGCGCACCCCCTCTTGAATCAAGATCGTGTTTTCAGGAACCAAATCCATCAGGGCCTGAATACCACTACGAGCACGCGATGATGCATACGCTTCTAACTTTTCACCAATAAGGAAAAGCAATAGCACCATCGCCGCTTCTGCGGTTTCACCTAAATATAATGCGCCTAACGCTGCAACGCTCATGAGGGTTTCAATCGCAAACGGCGTTCCCCCTTTTGCTAACTTCACCGCTTTGCGTGCGATAGGAAACAGGCCAAGCAGACAGGTGAGAGTGAATATCCATGAGCTCACTTGAGGGCTCACATTGGCAACCACAGCAGCGACTAACATGGCTATAGAGATAGACAAAATTTGCAAATTGTCTGAAATAACACCGCGCCAACCTTTAATTTGATTTTTCTTCATTGGTTTATCGAGTGACGCAAGTGGAAAGCCCGTCTGACGAGCGGTTTGTTCAATAAGAGAGGTAAGTGAATGGTTGTCGAAATCCACGATCAGTTTCTCAGTAGAAAACAACACTTTTGCATTGCTGACACCGTCTAAACTGGTAATGGCTTTTTCAAGCTTTAAAGCACAGGACGGACAGTCCATATCAGAGACCAGCCAACTATTGCGGATAGAAGCATTGGACAGTTTTTCGGGGGCTTCTTCTTCGGGGGAATCTGAACTGCAACCGCCGCCACTGCAGCAAGCGCTTTCTGTTGTATCAACAGAGGCTTGGGTAATATTAGCTGTCGGTTTGGTTGGCTCACAACAGGAGTCACTCGCCCCTAACGGCACCGCCAATTTGATTTTGCCTGATTGGCAACCTTGATGTTTCGTACACATACGTCGCTCCTTACTGGTGAAAAGCTCTTCATCTAACAATAAGGATAAACCTTAGAGTAAGCTCCAAGGTCAAGTAGATTTACTAAAAATCTTTTTCTAGCTAAAACTAAAAAAACTCACACTAAAAACAAAAAGACGCCAGTGCGCCTTTTTGTTTATTTTGATGTTCCGAGGTTTATACCGGATGCATGAAACACTCATCAAGCGTCACACCGATAGCTCTGAGTACGTCACGTCTGGTTATAATCCCAACTAACTTTCCTTTATCATCAACCACGGGATAAACTTTGGGTTTACCAACTTTCATCATATCCGCCAAATCGATGATCGACATTTCTGGCGAGACCGAAAGTACATCATCATGCATACATTCTTGAACCGTATGTGTGTCTTGGCAGTGATAACTTGCTTTAACCAATTTATCCAACAAGTCCTGTTCTGATAAGAATCCCACTACCTTTTTATTCTCATCGATAACTGGCCCACCGAGATTGACACTTTTCATTACCTTGTTCAAAGCGGCTGTAAGCGACATATCTTTGGTGAAGGTCACTGCTTGCAACGTCATGTAATCTTTTACTTTTAATGAAGCCATTCTTATCTCCTTAACACCATTTCTTGCGGCCTTAAGGTAAGTGTCGTCTAATTTTTTGATTTTACTAAATGGAAAGTGCCAATTTTGCTTATAGCCTTAGTCTATTAATCTTTACTCTAAATGAGAAAGAGAACAAACATAAAAAAACCAGTCAGAGGAACTGACTGGCTTTAGGAGCTTGATAAAGGTGGTTAAATTAATCGTTTTCCATCGCAGCAACAATATCGCGTGCGACTGCTTCCGCGACTTTGATACCGTCGATACCAGCAGACAGAATGCCACCAGCATAACCAGCACCTTCTCCCGCTGGATAGAAACCCTTCAAGTTGATGCTCTGGAAGTCTTTACCACGTTTAATACATACCGGTGAAGAAGTACGAGTTTCCACACCCGTTAACAGGCCATCATCTGAAGCAAATCCTTTGATCTTGCGGTCAAAAGCAGGGATCGCTTCACGAATCGCTTCAATTGCGAACGGTGGTAGTGCTTTCGACAAATCAGTCAGTTTAATGCCCGGTGTGAATGATGGTTCCACATCACCCAACTCACTTGGATCGCGACCTTTCAGGAAATCACCAATCTTCTGTGCTGGCGCGTCGTACGTCTCACCACCTAGCGTGTAAGCGCCAGATTCCAACTCACGCTGCAAGCGGATACCTGCAAGCGGATCACCCGGGTAATCCAATTCTGGCGAGATGCCTACAACAATCGCACTGTTCGCGTTACGCTCTGAACGAGAGTATTGGCTCATACCGTTGGTTACTACGCGGCCTTCTTCAGACGTAGCTGCAACCACAGTACCACCCGGACACATACAGAAGCTGTAAACAGTACGGCCATTCTTACAGTGGTGCACCAGTTTGTAATCCGCAGCACCAAGAATCGGATTACCAGCATTTGGACCAAAGCGCGCTTCATCAATCATCGATTGCTTGTGCTCAATACGGAAACCAACCGAGAATGGTTTTGCTTCCATGTAAACGCCACGATCATGCAACATTTCAAAAGTGTCACGAGCACTATGACCAACCGCAAGAACGATGTGGCGAGACTTGATTTCTTCACCATTAGATAGCGTTACACCCGTAATCTGACCATCTTCCATGTGAAGATCATCCACACGTGTGCTAAAGCGGATTTCACCACCCAGTTCGATGATTTTCGCGCGCATTTTCTCGATCATCGTAACCAGTTTAAAGGTACCGATGTGCGGCTTACTTACGTAAAGAATTTCTTCTGGTGCACCCGCATCGACAAATTCAGTGATCACTTTACGACCGTAGAAGTTTGGATCTTTTACCTGACTGTAAAGCTTGCCGTCAGAGAACGTACCTGCTCCGCCCTCACCAAACTGCACGTTTGACTCTGTGTTTAGCGCACGCTTGCGCCAAAAACCGAACGTGTCTTTAGTACGTTCACGTACTTCTTTGCCACGCTCAACAATGATTGGGTTAAAGCCCATTTGAGCCAAAACCAGACCAGCAAACAAACCACAAGGACCGAAGCCGATAACCACAGGGCGCTCTTTCAGGCTTTCAGGTGCTTTCGCGACAAATTTGTACTCCATATCTGGAGTTTGGCGAACATGTGGGTCTTTGGTAAACTTCTCTAGCAGCGCCGCTTCATCACCTTCAACAATGATGTCTAGCGTGTAGATCAGCTGAATATTGGTTTTCTTACGAGCATCGTAGCCGCGTCTAAAGACGTTAAAAGAGATAACTTTCTCAGCAGGAATGCCAAGCTTTTTAGTGATCGCGTCTAATAGCGCGCCTTCCTCATGGTCTAGAGGAAGTCTAATTTCATTAATACGAATCATATCGATGTCTCGGGTAGTTGGTGTCTTAGCCAAAACCCTGCGAAATACAGGGTCAGCTCACAATGGCGCGCATTTTACGAGAAATTGAATTGTCTGTCATACTAAATCAAAGTGAGAGGGGCTATTTAACCTATCGAATGTTGAATTTTACCTTGGGACGAGTATTATCCCCTTTCTTTGATTTTGACTAACTTAAGAGCGGATTATCATGGCATTTGTCGTAACCGATAACTGTATCCAATGTAAATACACTGACTGTGTCGCAGTGTGCCCGGCTGATGCCTTTCACGAAGGGCCAAACTTCATGGTAATCAACCCAATAGAGTGTATCGACTGCGGCTTGTGTGTTGACGAGTGTGACGCTCATGCGATTTTTCAGGAAGATGAAGTCCCAGAAGATCAACAAATCTATACGGCATTAAATGCAGAGCTTGCTGAGATTTGGCCAGTACAGACTGAGGTAAAACCAGCAATGGAAGACGCCGAGAAATGGAACGGCGTGCCAAACAAGCTAGATATGTTGGAAAAATAAAAGCATCCAAAACGAAAAAAGCGTAATAACCGAAGTTGTTACGCTTTTTTTGTCTTTCAATTTCGCTGAATTAGCTGTGTTGACGACGCATATTGTCCAAAATGATGCCAGTCGCCATGGCAACGTTAAGCGACTCTGCACCACCAAAAGCTGGAATGGTGACTTTGTCAGTCACGAATTTCGACGCTTCTTCACGCACACCGTGTGATTCACTGCCCATCAGTAAGATACCTTCGGCAGAGAAATCGGTTTTATGCACGCTTTCCCCTTCCAGAAACGCGCCGTAGACTGGCAAGTTCGCTTGTTCTAAGTAGCTAGGCAGGTCGACAAGACTAACCTGAACTCGGCCAAAGCTGCCCATCGTCGCACTGATGGTTTTAGGATTGTACGGATCCGCACAGTCCGAACTCGCAATAATGTGCTTAATGCCATACCAATCCGCGACGCGAATGATGGTACCTAAGTTACCCGGATCAGACACGCCATCCAATGCAATCATCAAGCCTTTCGCCTGAGGCACTTTCGTACTTGGAATTTCTACGACCGCAATTGCCGCGTTGTTACTAACCAGCGTACTGGCTTTGGTCAGGTCGTCCAGTGATGCTTCGATGCAGTCAAAGTGACCAAGCTCTTGACGGTGCTGTTCAAGAAATTCCGCGGTAGCAAAAATCTGTTTAACCGTTAACGAACTCGTTGCTAACTCCAGTACGTTCTTTTCACCCTGAACCAGAAATAAGCCGTGCGCTTTACGTTGCTTCTTTTGACCCAAAGCACGAAGCAGTTTTAATTGGTTTTTTGAAATCATGAAAATATCCCAGGAGAAAATGGTTAAGTACCGAATAAAACGGAGGGATTATAGAGTAAAGACGTGCGCAGCTAAAGAGAGGTTGAAGTGAGAAGTTAAAGATAGCTAGCGAGTTTAAGCGGTTTCTGACTGGAAGGCCTTTGTCGTCATCTGCAACCGACGACATTCGAATCATTAATAATGCTGATATAGAATGCCGCGGTCACAATGGTAATCCATTCTTTATTAGCCGACTTTCTGCATTTCCTCAGAGCCTATCCTTTGCTGATCACGCGTAAAGAAAGCGTCCATCCAATGCAAAAAAAGAGCAGAATCGTTAGGCTTCTTCAACTGAGCAAACGCATCCTCATACTGACGCTCAGACAGCAGGTGTTGACGCTTTCTCACCAGTAGTTCGGTAAACTCGGAGCTGAATTCGGGATGACCTTGTACGGTTAAAATATGATTGTCTTTAACCAGCATGAAGTTAGGGCAAAAGTCATTGCCAGCGATAACACTCATCTCTTTGGGTACAATCACCACTTGATCTTGATGGCTTACCAGCATACGTGCACTGTTAATGGCAAGATTCATCCATTTCTTAAGTGCCACGACTTTTACCTCATAACTGCCCAAGCCCCAACCTTTCTCAGACTTTTTCACCACCCCACCAAGTGCTCTGGCAATTAACTGATGTCCGAAACAAATCCCGACCAGTGGCTTTCTTCTTGCTTCACAGCAACGGATCCAATCCGCTAAATCCAGAATCCATGGCAAATCATCATAAGCGTTGTGCACGCTACCAGTAATAATAAAACCGTGGCACTCATCAAAACTTGGTAACTCACCTTTTATCGCGTCAAAGTTTTGAAACGTCATCGCGTCATTCACGCTAGCAAAAGCGCTTTCAATCATATCTGCATATTGGCCGTGGCCATCAGACAAAGGTGGATCGACATATCCGCAGGTTATTATCCCAATTTTCATTATTCACCTATCATCCTTGAATTTACATTTCACTTGATTTTAAGCCTTTTGATCATCAAGCGGCGATACTTTTCATTCTAGTATCAAATCGTACGTCATCTATTCCATACCGTAATTCAATTAACGCACCCCAATATTTAACAAGATAGACTAAATACGCAGTTTTTATATCTAAAAATCATAAAATACTGAACACTTTGTTGATTTCTCTACATTCACTATCTACGTTTTGATTAGTTTATTTATCAAACCTTTCGTTCACTGCTATCAATTAGCTCGATTCAAGCACGATTTTTTAACTTTAACGCAATGGAGAGAAAACAGCGTTAAACCTTCTTTGCATATTTAATCGCTAAGTAGGTTCAGCACTTCATCAGAAATACAAAAACAGAAAAAGGAATAAGGACACAGAATGGACACTACAAACTGGCATGATAAAGCCACTGAGTTGAGATTTAACACACAAGCCTACATCAATGGAAAGCTCACTAACGCTATTAGCGATGATACCTTCGAGATTATTAACCCAGCAACGGGCAAACACCTTGCTCACGTGGCGCGTTGCCGAGAGGAAGATGTCGAGATTGCGGTTAAAGCCGCGCGTGATGCTTTTCATTCCCGAGTCTGGGCAGGACTGCCACCAGCGCAGCGCAAGACGGTATTACTCAACTACGCCAAACTTATCGAACAACATAAAGAACAGTTCGCTCTTCTGGAGTCTTTAGATATGGGGAAGCCCATTTCTGATGCAATGGGATACGATGCGCCAGCCACTGCTCGCTGCATACAATGGAACGCCGAAGCGATTGATAAAATTTACGATGAAGTCGCCCCCGTAACTGAAGAAGCACTCGCACTGGTGACAAGAGAGCCTTTAGGTGTCGTCGCTGCCATTGTTCCTTGGAACTTTCCTACCGTGATGGCGGCTTGGAAAATTGGCCCGGCATTAGCCACTGGTAACTCAGTCATCATCAAACCATCGGAAAAATCGCCTCTCACCGCTATTTTACTCGCTGAATTAGCTTCTCAAGCCGGGATTCCCGACGGTGTGCTTCAAGTTCTGCCTGGCTTTGGTCATGAGGCAGGGCAAGCACTCGCGCTTCATCAAGACGTCGACTGCATTACTTTTACTGGCTCTACGGCTATCGGGAAGAAATTAT
The DNA here is from genome assembly GCF_026000435.1 of Vibrio sp. STUT-A11. NCBI lineage: Bacteria > Pseudomonadati > Pseudomonadota > Gammaproteobacteria > Vibrionales > Vibrionaceae > Vibrio > Vibrio sp. STUT-A11. The sequence continues at coordinate 2,332,127 of NZ_AP026763.1, forward strand.
TGACCTTTGCTGGTGAATCCAACCTCAAGCGAACCTTTATGGAGTGTGGTGGCAAGAGCCCTCATATTGTCCATTACGATGTGAAAAACATTGAGAAAGCGGCTGCCACTGCAGCAAGTGCTATTTGCTATAACCAGGGGGAAGTCTGTACCGCTGGATCTCGTCTTTTGGTTCACTCATCCATCAAAGATCAATTCATCGATCTATTAATGAAGAACATGGACAAATGGCAACCTGGCGATCCTCTTAACGACAGCTCACGTGTAGGCGCGATTGTCGATAAAGCTCAGTTTGAACGGGTACTCGATTATATTGAGGTGGGCAAACAAGAAGGTGCAACACTTCGATTTGGTGGCCAACCCGTTCTTGAACATACAGGCGGCTACTTTATTCAGCCTGCTGTCTTCACAGACGTGACACCTGACATGCGTATATTCAAAGAAGAGATATTTGGTCCTGTACTTTGTGTGACGACATTCGACACGATTGATGAAGCGATCGAGCTTGCCAACGACAGTGAATATGGCCTTGCTGCAGGCGTGTGGACTTCCGATATTTCCACTGCGGTAAAATGCTCGCGCACGCTAAGAGCCGGTACCGTATTTGTGAACAACTGGGACGGCGGAGATATGACAATGCCGTTTGGTGGATACAAGCAAAGTGGCAATGGCCGGGATAAGTCTTTACATGCATTAGACAAATACACTGAGGTCAAATCTACATGGATCGAACTTGACTAGTCTTTTTGTCTCATCACCGCATTCACCGTTACTAAAAATGCCCCGTGATTAAAAATGGCCTCGTAACAGAGGCCATTGTTTTCGAAAGCGAGTATCTAAAACGTTGGTGGTGTCGAAGCGCTTATCAACTCACACTCCACCTTGCCTTTATTGCGAAATCGGTGTGGCTTACGCGTCTCAAAATAGTAAGAATCACCGGCTTTCAGTACCTGAGTGCGACTGCCTACCGTGATCTCTATTTCTCCGCGAATCACCACGCCGCCTTCTTCACCTTCGTGCTGCATGAAATCAGTGCCGGTATCAGCACCTGGCGGGTAAACTTCATGCAATATGGCAAGTTTTCGACCTTCTCGTTTCGCACCCACTAACATCAGATTAATTTTGCCATCACCTAAATCCGTCATCTGTTCCGGACTAAAAAAGATGTCATCCTCGGATTCAACGTCTAAGGTAAAAAACTCGCCCATTGAGATGGGAATCGCTTCCAGTATCTTTTTTAGTGACCCGACAGACGGATTAACAAGATTCTGTTCAATTTGAGAGATCATGGAGTTAGTCACGCCGCTTCTCTTCGCAAGCTCTCGTTGAGATAAACCACGCATGGTTCGGATCGTCTTAAGTTGCTTGCCTACATCCATGTCTCTATCCATGTATCTCTCCTAGTTTGTCAGCGAATGCCTCTACTGCTGGCTCATTTTCGCCTCTTGTAATCGCCGTTTCTCCGCTTTAGCGAGCACCCACCACGCAATAAAGGTGGCACAGGAGACAGCTAAAATAATCAACGTCGCGAGGGCATTAATTTTAGGACTAACGCCTAGTCTAACGCTGGAGAATACCACCATTGGTAGCGTTGTAGCACTCGGACCAGATACAAAACTTGCAATCACCAAGTCATCGAGTGATAACGTAAACGCCAGCAGCCAGCCTGCAACAATAGCAGGAGCAATCGTTGGTAAGGTAATTTGCACAAAGACCTTCCAAGGCGGAGCCCCCAAATCCATCGCTGCCTCTTCGATTGAGCGATCAACCTCTTGTAACCTGGAGCTAACGACCACCGTAACGTATGCCGTGCAAAACGTAACATGTGCAATCCAGATAGTCATCATTCCGCGTTGATTAAATAAATCAAACACTTGCCCCATCGCAATGAAGAGTAACAGTAAAGACAGACCGGTGATCACTTCTGGCATCACCAACGGCGCCGTGATCATAAACGCGAATCCGGTTTCACCTCTAAATTTCCCGAAGCGATTCAGGACAAACGCCGCGATAGTACCCAGCACCACAGCGGCGCTGGCAGAGAGAAAACCAATTAACAAGCTCAGCTTTACCCCGCCCATTAATAAGTCATCGTCAAATAGCTCTGAATACCACTTAAAAGAAAACCCGGACCAAACGGTCACTAAGCGGTTTTCATTAAAAGAATAAATTATCAAAATCAAAATAGGTAAATAGAGAAAGGCAAAGCCTAATCCTAAAACCATCCACTTCCATTTATTGTTGTAAACTGGAATATCATTCATCCCTGTACCTCCAATTCACGTTTTTGGTAACGATGGAACCACAGAATTGGCACCATTAGTATCAGTAACATTGTGGTGGCGACAGCCGAGGCAACGGGCCAATCTCGGTTATTGAAAAATTCTTGCCATAACACTTTACCTATCAGGATCGAATCCGGCCCGCCAAGCAGTTCAGGAATAACATACTCCCCAACTGCAGGAATAAAGACCAACATGGAACCGGCGACAATACCCGCCCGAGTTAACGGTATTAACACACTAAACAATGTGGTGATTGGTTTAGCGCCTAAATCACTCGCGGCTTCTATCAGTGAATAATCCACTCGCATCAACGCGGTATACAAAGGCAGGACCATGAAAGGCAGATAGGTATACACAATGCCGATATATACGGCGACATCGGTGTGCAATATCTTTAATGGTTCATCAATCGCCCCAATGGTTAACAGTACGTTATTGAGTAATCCATTGTTTTTGAGGATACCTATCCAGGCATAAACTCGAATTAAGAAACTCGTCCATGAAGGCAGAATGATCAGCATCAGCAGGACGTTACGCGTTGAGGGTGTGGAATGCACGATAGCCCAGGCAATTGGAAAACCGACCACTAAACACAGTAACGTTGAAATGAATGCGATACGTATCGATTCTAAATAGGAAGACACATACAAATCATCTTCCAGCAAGTATTCGTAGTTACCGATATTCAGCAGTAGCTGCAATTGCTGCTCGGCATAACTGAGCAGTTCAGAATAGGGAGGAATCGAGACCTGAGCCTCGGCGAAGCTGATCTTAAATACGATCAAAAATGGGAGTAAGAAGAACAGTAACAACCATCCATAAGGGACAGCAAGCAGTAAGCACTTGGGCGTGGGTATGACACGCCAGATATCGAGTTTGGCTTTCTTTATCATATTTTAAGTACCACGCAGCTTTCCATTTCCCAACTTAGCGTGACCTTCTGTTCCCACGTCGGCATGTCTTTTCTCAAGCGAGTGGTATTTTGTAAGGTTGCCGTGACTAATTTTCCAGAAGGTAAACGCACGTGGTAGATAGATTGATTACCCATATAGGCAATATCTTCAACGATCCCTGTGCAGCTGTTGACCGAATGATTGCTATGTGTGCTCAACGCCATTTTCTCTGGCCTAACCGCAATCATCACGGGAACCCCTGTCACACCAGAAATGCCTTCATTAATACAAATCGGGTGTTCAAGCTCTTGACTGCGCACGGTGCAACTATCGTTTTGATTATTTTCCAATATGCCTTCAAAGATATTTACCGTGCCGACAAACTTGGCAGAGAATTTCGAATTCGGGTGTTCATAGATCGATTCTGGAGAGCCAATTTGCACAAACTGACCTTTATTCATAATCGCCATTCGACTGGCCATGGTCATGGCTTCTTCTTGATCGTGGGTCACCATCACACAAGTCACCCCCACACGCTCTAAGATATCCACCACTTCGAGTTGCATTTTTTCTCTTAAGTTTTTATCTAAAGCGCCCATTGGTTCATCCAGAAGCAGCAGTTTTGGCTTTTTCGCTAAACTACGAGCCAGTGCAACACGCTGTTTCTGACCACCAGAAAGTTGATGAGGTTTGCGTTTGGCATAGTCAGACATATGGACCAGCTCTAGCATCTGTTTGACGGTTTGATTGATTTCTTGGCGTGACATGCCGTCCTGCTTTAAACCAAATGCAATATTGTCTGCAACGGTCATATGAGGAAACAGCGCATAGGATTGGAACATCATATTGACCGGGCGACGATACGGAGGTATCTCGGCAAGATCTTCTCCATCTAAAATAATCTGCCCTGCTGAAGGTTGCTCGAAGCCAGCAAGCATTCTCAGCAACGTTGATTTTCCACAGCCCGATGCGCCAAGCAGGGCAAACAGTTCACCTTGATTGATCGTCAAATCCAAACCATCAACGGCGACGTGACCATCAAAGCTTTTGGTGAGACCTTTGATTTCTAATAAGGGTTTTGGCGGGTTAGAATCCACATGCATATGAGGAACATCATTACAAATTGACATCACTGTCATGGCACTCTCCATAAAAGAGGCGACCCTAGGGTCACCTCTTTGTCTCTATCTAGTTTTTAACAAAATCTGTCCACGCACGAGTCATCGCACGAGCGGTTTTATGAGGTAACATTTTCGCGCTGTAGAGCTTCTCTTGTGTTTCCTCACTAGGGTAGATGCCTGGATCATCCAGAATCTCACTATCAATGAACTCACGCGAAGGTGGGTTTGGATTCGCGTACCAAACGTAGTTACTGATTTCTGCGATAACTTCAGGTCTTAGCAGGAAGTTAATGAAAAGGTGGGCATTTTCTGGATGCTTAGCATCTTTAGGAATGGCCATCAAATCAAACCAAGCTAAAGCGCCCTCTTTCGGAATTGAGTAAGCAATCTCAACACCGTTATCCGCTTCTGCCGCACGATCTGCCGCTTGAAGAACATCTCCGGACCAACCGATGGCGACACAAATGTCTCCATTGGCTAAGTCATTAATGTATTGCGAAGAGTGGAAGTAAGTGACATAGGGACGGACAGTTTTGAGTAACTCAAGCGCATCTTTTTTGTAGTCATTCGGATCCGTACTATTAGGATCTTTGCCAATGTAGTTAAGTGATGCCGCCATGATCTCTGATGGCGCATTCAAAAAGCCCACACCACATTTCGCCAGTTTTTCCATGTTCTCTGGTTTAAAGACTAAATCCCAGCTGTTGACCGGAGCATCTTCTCCAAGTGCCGCTTTGACCTTCTCGACGTTGTAGCCAATGCCTGTCGTGCCCCAAAGGTACGGCACCGAATAAGCATTTTCAGGGTCGACGGTCTCTGACAAAATTCCCATCAGTTTCGGGTCCAGGTTTTTATAGTTGCTCAGCTTTTCTTTATCCAACTCCTGAAAAGCGCCAGCTTTTACCTGTCTGCCCAAAAAGTCATTACTCGGTACAATAATGTCGAAGCCAGTGTTACCTGACAGAACTTTTGCTTCCAGAACTTCATTAGAATCAAAAACATCGTAGACAACCTTAATGCCCGTTTCCTGCTCAAATTTAGCGATGGTATCTTCAGCAATATAGTCAGACCAGTTATAGATATTGAGTACTTTGTCTTCCGCAGCAATTGATGTTAACGGGGCTAACCCAAGAGTCATCCCCAACGCTACCCCACAATAAACCTTCATTTTCTCCATTTGGATCTCCATTCCTTGGTGAGTTTTGGTATTGTTCTCGTCGGCTACTGCTGAACGTCGGCGAGCGTGTTATCTAAAGCCAGTTTTGCAAGTGCAACTAATTCGTCTATTTCTGATTTCGTGATGATCAGTGGTGGTGAACAGATCATTGAGTCTCCTACGGCTCTCAATACCACGCCACTGTTAAAGCAATGGTCGCGACATCGAGTACCCACATCTAACTCTTTATCGAATCGTTGTTTGGTTTGTTTGTCCTTCACAAGCTCAATTGCACCGACCAGACCAACGCTACGCGCTTCACCAACCATTGGGTGCTCAGCGAGCTCTGCCCAGCGTTTGGCAAAATATGGACCGGTCTCTTCTCGTACTTGATTAACAACGCTGAGACGTTGCATCTCTTTAATGTTGGCGATGGCAACCGCACAAGAAGCAGGATGACCTGAGTAAGTAAAACCGTGTGCGAATTCCGTATCTGCATCGGTGAGTACTTTGGCAACATGATCACGAACCATCACACCACCTAGCGGCAGGTAACCTGATGTGATGCCTTTAGCCATACACATAAGATCTGGCTTTATGTTGAAGGTCTGACTTGCGAACCATTCGCCAGTGCGGCCAAAGCCACAAATCACTTCATCAACAATCAATAGAATTTCATATTTGTCACAAATACGTTGGATTTCAGGCCAGTAGCTCGATGGCGGAATAATCACGCCACCAGCACCTTGAATAGGCTCTGCAATAAAAGCAGCGACATTTTCTTCACCAAGCTCCAGAATCTTCTCTTCTAGCTGCCTTGCGCGCTCTAAACCAAATTCGGTTTCATCGACGCCATTTCCTTCACCAAAATAGTAAGGTTGATCGATATGCACGATGTTAGGCAAAGGAAGACCACCTTGCGCATGCATCGCAGACATGCCACCGAGACTTGCCCCCGCCATAGTGCTGCCGTGGTAAGCATTTTTACGGCTGATGATGGTTTGCTTTTGCGGTTTACCAAGGCTACTCCAGTAGTGACGAACCATTCTCACTACCGTGTCATTACACTCAGAACCTGACCCCGTATAGAACACATGGTTCATGCCTTCTGGCGTGACCTCCGCCAGTAAAGTAGAAAGCTCTACCGCTGGTGGGTGTGCGGTTTGGAAAAACAAATTGTAGTACGGCAATTCTTGCATTTGCTTTGTCGCGGCATCAATAAGAGGCTGACAGCTGTAGCCCATATTCACACACCATAAGCCCGCCATACCGTCGAGGATCTTGTTGTCATCCTCGTCATAGATGTAAACCCCTTCCGCGCGCTTAATAATGCGAGAACCTTTGTCATTTAACGCCTTGAAGTTAGTAAAAGGGTGCAAGCAATGTGCACTATCTTGCTCAATCCATTTAGACATAGTTTCATTCCATGGTTGATTAATAACGTGAGCACTACTTTCCCTTTATCCGCAAAGATAAATGGTTCGACGGTAACGTTCGCACTAGGAGAAAGTAGCTTTCACTTGATAATTAAGTTTGACTTATACGTTTAAGAGTAAGAACTCACGCTCCCAAGAGCTGATAACTTGAAAGAACGTTTTGTACTCTTTTCGCTTAATTGCCACGTAAGCAGAAACAAATCGATCACCGAGAATTTCTCTCAGCTCGTCACTGTTTTCCAGCAGCAATAAAGCATCTTCTAATGTATGAGGAAGTGAGTAAGGCTCTGTCGTCATGTCACCTGTACTCTGTGGTGTTGGCGTAAGTTTTTCTTTCATACCCAAGTAGCCACAGGCCAATGACAATGCCATCGCTAAGTAAGGGTTCGCATCCGCACCGGCGTAACGGTTTTCAATCCGGCGGGCATTCTTATCAGAGACCGGAACTCGAAGCCCTACCGTGCGGTTGTCCTCTCCCCAAGCCACGTTGGTAGGCGCTGATTCGCCGAAGACTAGTCGACGGTAGGAGTTAACGTTTGGAGCAAAAAAGGCAATCGCAGCCGGGGTATATTTTTGCATGCCAGCAATATAATTGAGGAACAGTTCGCTGTTAGAACCGTCTTCGTTGGCGAACAGGTTCTTGCCGTTCACATCCACCAAGCTTTGGTGAATGTGCATCGCACTACCTGGTTCATGCTCCATTGGTTTAGCCATAAACGTGGCATAAACATCGTGGCGCAATGCGGCTTCTCGCACCGTGCGCTTAAAAAGAAACACCTGATCTGCCAAATCTAACGGTTCACCGTGATCGAAATTCAGCTCCATCTGAGCGGCACCCGATTCATGAACTAATGTATCAACGTCCAGGCCTTGCGCCTCACAGAAGTCATACATATCTTCAAAAATCGGATCGAATTCATTCACAGCATCGATACTGAAGGATTGTCTGGCCGTTTCTGGTCTGCCATTTCGGCCAATCGGCGGTTCAAGCGGATAGTCCCAGTCCAGATTTTTCTTAACCAAGAAAAACTCTAGCTCTGGTGCCACTATTGGGTTCCAACCCTCTCTTTCGTAGAACGATAAAACGCGACGTAATACCGCTCTTGGGGAAACTTCTACTGGCTCACCATCCACTGTGAAACAGTCATGAATTACCTGACCTGTTGGATCTTTTGTCCATGGAACTAACCTAACCGTATTTGGATCTGGCTCGAGATTCATGTCTTTCTCGGTGAGATCAATCATGCTTTCATCGTCTGGCCAGTCACCGTTTACCGTCTGGAAAAAAATCACTTCGGGAAGATGCATCCCTCCTTCTCGAAGAAATTTTTTGGCGGGCATAATTTTGCCTCTTGCGTTACCAGTAATGTCAGGGATAAGACACTCGACTTCAGTAATACGGTTTTCTTCAATCCATTTCTTGAATGTTTCCATAAATCCTTCTTTGCAATAATTTCGGTCCATGAAATACAGCTTTATGTTTACAGCTTTGCGTCCGCTTAAAAACGACGAACAACAAAATAACACTCGTATGTTTTTCTAATCCCAACTACCGAACCTATCGGGTTGAGTACAAAATCGCCCGTTGCTAACCCACCTCAAAAATCATGGATGTATCAATAAGCCCTATTTAGCATTGTGCCTAACTCGCCCAAAAGTCAACCAATCTGTTAAATATTTTATATCAAGATACAGCATCGGTGAGGTTGAAGTTACAAATGTGTTGCAATTTCCTAAACAATATGTGTATGTTTAATAGGCAAGTAAAGCTGTCTGCGGGGCATTCCTGAGCCCATATAGAACAAGGGATTATTACGTTTAACGCCAAGGAGGCACAGCGGATATGACTAGTCTTGCCAATCAACCGATTAACATTGACCGACTAAAAACCAAACAAGAGCAGCAAGAAATTGCTCATTTTATCGAACAGAATCCAAACATCACGACGATTGATTTGATCCTGTTCGATATGAACGGTGTGGTCAGAGGAAAGCGGATCAACACCACTCAACTGAGCAAAGTGCTGGAACAAGGTATTTGTTTACCCGCATCTGTTTTCGCACTCGATATCTGCGGAGAAACCGTCGAAGAGACCGGGTTAGGGTTTGAAAAAGGTGATGGTGACCGTGTTTGCCGGATTGTGCCAAATTCTTTGCAGGTCGTACCATGGCAAGAAAATAGCGCCCAGGCCATCGTCACTATGTACGAGCCAGAAACTAACCAACCTTTCTTTGCTGACCCTAGACACGTGCTTGAACAACAAGTAAACAAACTGAAAAGCAAAGGCTTTAACCCGTGCGTCGCGGTTGAGTTAGAGTTTTATTTGCAGGACCCTGAACCCGATGATACTGGCTGCCCCCAACCCCCTCTGATGCCAGTTAGCGGCGAGCGAATGACACAAACGCAAGTCTATTCACTCGATGAGCTTGATGAATTTAAAACCTTTTTGGATGAAATCGTAAACGCATGTCAAGCGCAGGGCATTCCGGCAGAAAACATCACCGCCGAATATGCTCCGGGGCAATTTGAAGTAAACCTAAAACATTCCACCGATGTATTACTCGCTTGTGACCATGCCATGTTACTAAAACGTGTCGTTCGTGCGATAGCGAAGAAACATGGATTTCATGCCAACTTCATGGCGAAGCCTTATACAGAACATGCAGGCAGCGGCTGCCACGTTCACATCAGCTTGCAGGACGCAGATGGGATTAACGTGCTTGGGTATAATGACGATTTACTGCTTAATGCCATTGCTGGTGTCTTAGACCACATGGATGAATGCATGGCGATTTTTGCTCCCAATGCCAACTCCTATCGTCGCTTGCAACCGAATATGTTCGTACCAATGCATGCTTCATGGGGTTGGGATAACCGAACGGTTGCCGTGCGTGTGCCAGCCAGCGGCGAAGAAGACAAACGAATCGAGCACCGTTTATCAGGTGCCGATGTTAACCCTTACCTCACTGTATCTGTTTTATTGGCATCCATCCTAGACGGCATTGAAAACAATCTGGTACCGCCAGCGCCCATAGACGGAGACGCAACTCAGCTCGATCTACCGACTCTGCCAAGCTCTTGGGACAGTGCTTTACATGCCTTCTCAGCAAGTGAATTTATGCAATACAGCTTTGGAGAAGAGCTTTGCAAAGTTTACCTCGCCAACAAAAAACACGAGCAGGAAAGGTTTTCGGCTCAAGTTTCACCACTTGAATACCAATGGTACCGATAAGTATTGAATCAAGATTAGAAGAAAAGGATGTCAAGATGAGTACGAAGCATACCCTCTCTTACTATGCTGCATCAAAAAACCAAGATTTGCGCTTTCCTACGTTGAAAGGAAGCCACGTTGCCGATGTATGTGTTGTGGGATCTGGTATAACCGGAGCAACAGCGGCATTGGAACTCGCCAACAAAGGCTATAGCGTCATCGTATTGGAAGCCAATCGTGTTGGTTGGGGGGCATCGGGACGAAGTGGCGGACAGGCAATTTTTGGCTGGGCTTCAGAGCAACATACGCTTGAAAAGCTCGTCGGTGAGTCTGACGCCAAGAAACTTTGGGAACTGTCCATCGAAGCGCTCGCTCTGACCAAAAACAATATCAAAAAGTACAATATTGACTGTGATTGGCGGGATGGCATGGTTCATTTGGGCATGAAATCGCGTCATGATAAAGAGCTTAAAGAATGGTACACCAACCTGACAGAACGCTATCAATATGACTCGCTTGAACTGTGGGACAAAGAACAAGTCAGAGAGAATATTGATAGCGACAAATACACATCCGGCATGCTTGATCGCAATAGCGGTCACTTACACCCATTAAACTACACCCTTGGCTTAACCAATGCCGCCCAAGCCGCCGGAGCTCAGTTCTTTGAAGAAAGTGCGGTGATTAAAATTGAGCACGGTGACCCTGCCACTCTATTTACCAAGCATGGTGAAGTGAAAGCGAACCACGTTATTCTTGCGTGCAATGCTTATATGGAAGGACTGGAAAGCTCGCTAGAAAACAAAGTCATGCCTGTGGGCACCTACATCTGTGCCACAGAACCACTTGAAGAAGACCTAACCAATAAACTGATGAAAAACCGCATCGCAGCGAGTGACATCAATTTTGTACTCGACTACTTCCGCTGCTCCGGTGACAACCGGATGCTATTTGGCGGGCGGGTCAGCTACTCTGGGGTTGCACCATTGAATTTAGAAAAGGCGATGCGCAACCGGATGGTAAGCATATTTCCTCAATTAACTAACGCTAAAATCGATTATGCGTGGGGTGGTAATGTGGCGATCACCATGAATCGCGCGCCTCACTTTGGCCGACTTAAACCCAATGTTTATTTTGCACAGGGGTTCTCTGGCCATGGAATTGCGGTAACAGGTCTGGCAGGCACGCTCATGGCCGAGTGTGTTGCTGCAACCTCTGAACGCTTTGCTATTTTTGATAAAGTGCCTCATATGTCTTTCCCTGGAGGGCGTTTACTTCGAACCCCAGCACTTGTATTAGCCATGTCATACTACCGGGTTCGTGACTTACTTTAACCCCAGACAAAGCTGTTAAAAAGGCCACATCTGCTATATTTCAATCGCTTAACGATTTTTATCGGCGTCATTCCAGCGAGCCGTAGCAAGACTAGGAATCTAATAGCAGCGCGCTGAGCAGTTAAAGAAATATCTTTGGCTATAAAGTGCTCGGAAAGTAGATCCTGAATCACGCTCCTTCGTCGCTGTCCAGGATGACGGGAAACTTAAAGGCAAGTATTAGACAGAATAAAAGGCCCTGCACAAAGAGCTTAATTTATTGAAAGATATGAAAATAAGGAGAAAGATAACTTTCTCCTTATTCTAAGTCTTAAATTTAACTAATCGTTTTTATAAAGATATTTTCATTTAGTCGCCAGATAATTTCGCCACCCGCCTAATTCGGTAATGTCCTCCGCGCCTTCAATACCAATCGCTTCACAGATAAACCCTGTCACCCAACTGTCATCGCTTAGCTCAACTTTGCCTAACCCTAATGGATGTGGGATCTGGCATAACAGAGTACCCAATGCTGATTTCGGGAACGACCAAACTTCTATTTCTATAGCCTGACCATTGCCTTCATCTCGAACCAGCCCCGGACGTGCTGGCGGGCCACCAGCCAGTGCGTACATTCGATAAGACTTGGCCGTTTCACCTTTTGCTTTGAGAATTGCACCCACGCCCGTGAGCTGATGGTTCAACGGAAGCCCTTCCATATGGGCGCCACACACCAGCAGATCAACACGTTCATCCTCAGGTAAAAATTGCCCAGTAGCCCCAAGAGGAAGACAGGTTTCTTTTTGCCACGCTTTTGCAAGCTTGATCAGACCCGAGTCCGTAAACGCAGGCGCAAAAAGCGTAAAGCCAAACGGTAAGCCGGATTCACAAAACGATGACGGAATAGCAATCGCGGTATAATCCAGCAGATTCATGAAGTTAGTGTAGTAGCCGAGGTTACTGTTCAGTTCAATCGGATTCGCTTCAAGTTCTTCTATCGTATAAGTGCTTCCGGCTGTCGGGGTGATAACGACATCCACCTCTTTCAGCAGACGGTCACACTGTACTTTGTAGTCCTGTAGCTGATACATGTACTGAAACGTATCCGCAGCCGTGTAATTTTTCGCGCCGCCAATAATCGTTTCAATCACGGGTAAGCAGCGGCTGCTGTCTTGGTCAAAAAACGACTGAATGGCTGCATAACGCTCAGCGACCCAAGGGCCTTGATATAAGAGTTTCGCTGCATCGATAAACGGTTGCAGATTAAATTCAACCAGCTCTGCGCCCATTGCTTTCATTCTTTCCAGCGCCAAAGCAAACTGTTTTTTGTACTGCTCATTACCAAAAAACGCCAGCTGTTCCTCGGCAGGTACGCCCACTTTCAGACCACGGAATTCACCAGGCAGTGTTTGCTGAACATTTTCACGCGCATAACCATCGGTCTCGTCATACACTGCGGCAACATCAATCAGAGTTTCAAGATCCGCCGCACTGCGTGTAAAGAAGGTAACGCAGTCCAGAGTTCGACAAGCAGGAACAACGCCACTGCAGCTCAATAAACCTCTGGTAGGCTTTAAGCCCAAGATATTATTAAACGCGGCAGGAACACGACCTGAGCCCGCGGTATCCGTTCCCAACGAGAAGAACACCTGATTAAGCGCCACACTGATGGAACTGCCAGCACTAGAGCCACCGGATATATACTGCGGGTCAAAACTGTTTTTGCCTGCTCCCCAAGGGCTACGAACGCCAACTAAACCGGTTGCGAACTGATCAAGGTTAGTTTTCCCCAGCGGTACCGCGCCTGCTTTGATCAACTGTTCTACGACAAACGCAGACTCTGACGGTTGATAAGCAAATTCTTTGCATCCTGCGGTTGTCGGTAAATCTTGCAGATCAATGTTGTCTTTTATCGCAAATGGCACACCGTACAACGGTAGTGATTGACTGTCTTTTGTCTCCAATTCGGAAAGATAGTCCTCCAACTGCGACTCTGAAATCAGAGAAATCCAGGTGTTGTGTGTATCTTCCTTAGCAAGTTGGTATTTCTGTTTAAGAAAAGTTCGGATATTCAGTTCACCGGAACGGTATCCGGCAAGTAATTGTTCGATAGTAACTGGAGTATTCATCCCTTTACTCCTTATGCTGCTTGAGTATTAATAATGACGAGTGGCTGACCAGCACTCACCTGAGCACCTTTATCGGCGCAAACCTGATCAATAATGCCGGACTCTGAAGCGACGACTTCCAGTTCCATTTTCATCGCTTCCAGAACCATAATAACCTGACCGGCTTTGACGCTATCCCCGGGTTTCACCAGTGCTTGCCAGACATTACCGGCAACATGGCTTTCTACCAGAGTCTGCCCTTCTTCGAGCACCAATTGTTCCTGCGCTTCTTCTTCCACTTCTTCAACGACGAAGTTTGCTTGTCCGCTTTCAATCCAGCGTTGACGTTCTGCTTCAAACGCTGTTTGCTGACGCTGTTTGCACGCATCAATCTCTTGAGAATGTTCATCAACCAACGACTGGTAGCTCGCCAGCGAGAACTCCGTCTCTTCAATTTGCAACGGGTACTGGCCTAACGGGTGCTTACGTCGTATCTCCAGCAACTCCTCTGCGCTGACTTCGTAGAACTTAATCTGGTCGAAGAATCGCAGTAGCCAAGGCTGTTCGAACTCTTTAGTTTGACGATAGCGATTCCACATCTGCAAAGTTCGGCCAACAAACTGATAGCCGCCCGGGCCTTCCATACCATAAACGCACAGATAAGCGCCGCCGATACCGACTGCATTCTCAGGCGTCCAGGTACGTGCAGGGTTGTATTTCGTAGTGACAAGACGGTGACGAGGGTCCATCGGCGTTGCCACTGGTGCGCCCAGATAAACGTCTCCCAAGCCCATCACTAAGTAACTGGCATCAAAGACAATTTTTTTCACATCTTCGACAGAATCCAGGCCATTAATACGACGAATGAACTCGATATTATCCGGGCACCAAGGCGCATTTTTACGCACCACTTCGTCGTATTTTCGGATGGCTAAACGCGTTGCTTCATCGTCCCATGACAACGGAATGTGTACCACGCGAGCCGGAACTGTCAGTTCATCAATATCGGTCAACTGCATTTCCAGTTGCTGCAGATATTTAAGTAATTTGTGGCGAGGAAGAGTCAAGTTATCGTAGTGAATTTGCAGCGATCGAATACCCGGAGTTAATTCTTTAACACCGTCAATATCCATGTCTTCTATCTTCATCATCAGTGCATGTACACGGAAGCGAAGACGAATATCCAACACCTGTGGACCGTATTCCACTAACAGGAAGTCTTCGCCACTCGGACGATAAACCACGTCTTCACCAAAGACTTCTTTAGGCAGTGTTTTTATCACCGGCGACGATAGCTCTGCTGCTTCCAGCTCTGCTTCTTCAATATTCAGCGATGCAATCCCATCAAGTTGAGCGCGTTCTGCCATTTCGGCTTGCTCAATAGTCACAGGTACAAAGCGAATTTTGTCACCCGCCTTGAACTGACCGGCTTTCCATAAGTCAGCTTTGATGATGGTCGCTGGACAAACGAAACCACCCAGGCTTGGACCGTCAGGGCCCAAAATCACGGGCATATCACCGGTAAAATCGATCGTACCTACGGCATACGCGTTATCGTGGATATTAGAAGGGTGCAACCCGGCCTCACCACCATCCTGACGTGCCCAGTTTGGTTTCGGACCGATTAGACGAACACCAGTTCGGCTTGAGTTAAAATGGACTTTCCACGTAGCAGAGAAGAAGGCTTCGATGTCTTCATCAGTGAAAAAATCCGGAGCGCCGTGTGGACCGTAAATCACACGAACTGTCCATTCCGTCGTCAGGGTTGGTAA
The DNA here is from genome assembly GCF_026000435.1 of Vibrio sp. STUT-A11. NCBI lineage: Bacteria > Pseudomonadati > Pseudomonadota > Gammaproteobacteria > Vibrionales > Vibrionaceae > Vibrio > Vibrio sp. STUT-A11. The sequence goes on from NZ_AP026763.1 coordinate 2,347,421, forward strand.
TTGAACCTGTGTTCCTTCAGCGGCAGAGTCTACGGCAGATCCTGTAACATGTAATACATCACCAGCCACAATAGCGCGACCTGCATGTCCGCCAAACTGACCTAAAGTGAAGGTTGATTTACTGCCAAGGTAATCTGGACACTGGATTCCACCTTCAAACAACAGGTAACTACGCGCCCCATCTCCTTTGACAAAGCCAGTTTTAAGAATTTGACCCGCTTTGGCTGTCGTCACTGCACCATGCTCAATCGCAACACCATCCAACGTGGCATCAAGATGTGCTCCAGTGAGGACAAAAGATTGCTCAGTATTAAATTTCAGAGTCGGGCCAGAAATAATGATTTCCAGACCTGCGCAAGCTTCATCATTGTTGAGCATTTGGTTACCAAGACGGAAGCTAAGCGAATCCATTGGGCCTGAAGGCGGCACACCAATATGCCAGTAGCCTGAACGGCCTGGGTAATCCTGAATGGTCGTCTGAGTACCACCACTGATCACATCGACAGATGCTGGCTGATAAACAAAGTCATTAAGAGAGCGGGTTAAAACAGTGCCACTTTGCACCAGGTCAGACTGAATCAGTTGCTGTAAATATCTCTGGTTATGCTCGATACCGTAGATAGACATGGTTTGTAGCGACTCAGACATTTTTTCTAGAGCGTCAGCACGAGAATCGCCGAGTGTAATGATCTTCGCCAGCATAGGGTCAAAGAACGGAGAAACCTCAACGCCCGCTTCAATCCAGTGCTCTATGCGTAATCCTTCCACTTGCGGCCATTCAACGTGGCTAAGTAATCCTGCGCATGGCTGAAAGTTTTTGTTGGCATCTTCGGCGTACAAACGCACTTGCACGGCATGTCCCTTCGGCTCACGCTCCGTCAGCAGTTCTGCTTGGGTTAAATCGCCAGCGCCCAGCTTCACCATCCACTCGACAAGGTCGACGCCAAACACTTCTTCGGTAACACCATGTTCAACCTGTAAGCGAGTATTCACCTCCAGGAAGTAAAATTCTTCTGTAGTTTGGTCGACAACGAACTCAACGGTACCGGCGTTACGATAGTTCACTTCTTTAGCCAGGTTAATTGCCGTCTGGTGAAGCGCTTCACGGGTTTTATCGGTTAAGTTTGGTGCTGGAGTCTCTTCAATGACTTTCTGATTACGACGTTGAGAAGAACAGTCTCGTTCACCAAGCGCAACCACCGTTCCATGCCCGTCACCAAAAATCTGAACTTCAATATGACGTGCACGTTCAATGAATTTTTCGAGAAAAACGCCGCTGTTACTGAAGTTGTTCTCACTCAGGCGTTTCACTGAGTCGAACGCTGCAGCCAGTGACGACTCGTCGTAGCAGCATTGCATACCAATACCACCACCACCGGCAGTACTTTTCAGCATGATTGGGTAACCAATGACGTTGGCTTCATCTAACGCTTGCTGTTTGTCTTTAAGCAGCTCGGTGCCTGGCAAAAGAGGAACACCGGATTTTTCTGCAATGGCACGAGCGGAGTGCTTGAGGCCAAACACATTCATCTGTTCCGGTGTTGGGCCAAGGAATACCAAACCGTGAGTTTCACACAAGCCGACAAAATCTGGGTTTTCACTCAAAAAGCCATAGCCAGGGTGAATCGCTTCAGCGCCAGCCTGTTTGGCAATATCGATGATTTTTTTCTGGTTGAGGTAGGTCTCTGCAGCGGCACCCTGGCCTAATGAGTAGGCTTCATCAGCCTGAGTGACGTGGAGACTCTGTGAGTCTGCTTCACTGTAAATCGCAACACTGGTGATACCCAGTTTTTTTAGTGTTCTGATTACTCGGGTAGCGATAGCACCACGGTTTGCGATAAGTACCTTGTTAAACATAGACGATTCCAATTCTTGTCCGGGTCGTCCCGGCTAAAACTCAGAGTCAAAATGTGGGGTCGTCCCCGACTCTATCGTGGATGCGCTGAGTTTAATTCCACACCAACACTTCAACTGGCGTTGGGTTGTAGGCATTACATGGGTTGTTCAATTGAGGGCAGTTTGAGATTAGGACGATCACATCCATTTTGGCTGTGAGTTCCACATATTTGCCCGGCGCACTGATACCGTCTTCGAAGGTTAACCCCCCTGCCTCGGTAATTGGCACATTCATAAAGAAGTTAATGTTGTGCGTGATATCGCGCTTGCTCATGCCGAACTCTTCGTTTTCAGCAACCGCCAGTAGCCAGCTATCACGGCAAGCGTGCATGCATTTCTTATCAATCGCATAGCGCACGGTATTACTCTCGGTCGCACATGCACCGCCTAACGTGTCGTGACGGCCACAGGTATCCGCCACAATTTGCAGCATTTCATTGCCATGGTTTGATACAATCTTAGTGCCTGCAGTCAGGTACACATTACCCTGCTCGCGAATGGTATCGATAGCGCTGTAACGTTCTGCTGGATCATTGGCGTTATAAAACAGAGTGTCGGCGGCCTGGTTTCCTTCCAAATCGAGGATGCGGAATGTCTGACCTGCTTTAACCACTTTCATGTAATAGTCACCAGCAGGCACTATATCTCGGCGAATTGCAGCTTGAGGTTCTAGTTTACTTTCAACAATCATCTTTCATCCTCCTTACTTATGACAGCACGCTGAATGCACGTGGTAACGGCGGTTGTTTTCAAAACCACGGCCATTTTCTTCTCTGGACGTGACACAAGCGTCATCTTCGCGGACTGGTTCAGCTTCAAACAAGGCAATTTCAACCGGTTTGAATGGGTATTCTTCTGCCGGGTTCATTGGGTGAGGACAAGTGGTAAGAACAACCAGCGTATCCATTTCAAAACGCAGTTCGATACAATCGCCCGCTTTACTGTGATCAACCACGTACTGTAGGTTGCCATATTCGTCAGTTTTCACACGACTGAATAAATTCAAATTGGCGGCAAGATCTCGTTGACCAAGACCATATTTAGCCACTTCAACTAACAGCGCATCGTAACCATTTTGTTTCCACTGGTTTCTGTCTTTCTGATAATCACGTTCGCCCCATTTTTCAGCGATTTTTTGTTTGTTGGCAACGCCACAGACGGAATCAATCCAATGGGTATCATCACGCACGATTGAACAGAATACGCGTCCCATATCTGAATAAAGGCAATGTCCGGCGGTCAGTTTAAAAGTATGCTGGCCCTTCAGTGTGTCAGGCGCGTTATAGCGCTCCAGCAAGTTGGTCGGGTTGTAGAACAGCATACTTAGGTTAGCGCCCCCTTCCAGGTCCTTCGCTTGTAATACATGTCCTTTTGGAATGACCATTGACCAGTGTGCGGCCCCTGGAATCGTATCGGTAAAAATAGGTGTGTTAGACGACATCATTGTCCTCCTATGCAATCTTCTTTTCTAATAAACTGTTAACCACTTCGGCTTGCTCTGGTTTTCTCAAATCGATATCAAAAGTAACCTGCGCGCCAAAGCGTTCCGGAGCCTGTTCGTCAATTCTTACATGATCAAACACCCACAATCGGTTGCCTAAGTAAAAGCCTTCACTGAGGTCATGAGTGATCATAAACACGGTGAGCTGTTGCTCCTGACAAAGTGACTTAATTAAGCTGTGCATGTCTTTTCGGATGCCCGGGTCAAGTGCGCCAAACGGCTCATCAAGGAGCAAAATACGCGGCTTTTTAATCAGGGCCTGAGCAATCGATAAGCGTTGTCTCATGCCACCGGAAAGCTCATGAGGGTATCTGTCCAAAGCGTGTCCCAAGCCGACTTGCTTGAGAATCGCCGTTGCTTCTTCCCGGGCTTTTTTCTTGTTCGCCCCAAAACCACGACCGGTTAAAGAGGTCAGAACACTGTTCGATTCTAACTCCATGCCTAACATGACATTTTTGAGTGAAGTCAGGTGAGGAAATACGGAATACTTCTGGAAGACAATGCCTCGTTCGATACCGGGCTCTGTCGATAACGGCTGACCATCAAGCAGAATCTCCCCACGAGTCTGCTTTTCTGTACCCAGTAACATGTTGAGCATGGTCGTTTTTCCGCAACCTGAAGCACCAACGATACTGACAAAATCACCAGGATAGACATCGAGATTCAGTTTCTCTAAAACGATGTTATCGCCGTATTCTTTCCAGACTTGCTTAATCTCAATGATGGGTTTTCTCGTATTCATGCTTATTCTCCCTGTGCTTCGTGATACCAAGGGCATGCCTTCTCAGACAGTTTTCTTAATAACCAATCCATGGTGAAAGCAAGAATGGTTATCCAGACCACGTATGGAAGAATGACATCCATCGACAAATAACGACGGACAAGGAAGATGCGATAACCCAGGCCATCAGTCGCGACAATCGCCTCGGCAGCAATCAAAAACAGCCATGCACTACCCAATGTCAGGCGAACCGCTTCGATCAGACGCGGGAATATCTGTGGCAGTACTACCCGAACAATGATTTGCCAGCTGTTAGCACCAAGTGTCTGGGCTTTAATCAACTGCTCCTGAGGCAGTGACTGAGATTTAAGTTGAAGATCCCTGACGATGATTGGGCAAATCCCAATAAAAATAAGCACAACTTTGGAAACTTCACCCAAGCCAAAAGTAATAAACAAAATGGGAAGTATCGCCATTGGTGGAATCAGAGAAATCGCAGTAACCAGTGGAGACAGCGAAGAACGAACAACCGGTAACATCCCGTTAGCTACACCGATAGCTAAACCGAACAAGGCGCTCGCACCGACCCCAATCGCTAAACGTTGCAGACTGGCTAACGTGTCAGTCCAGAGCAGATAATCTCCAGTACGCTTGCTCGGTGTAAATGCCATACGATCAATGGCATCGGCAAAACTGCTGAACGCGGGTAACAATTTATCGGATGGGTTCACCGCCAAGCGAGCATCAGACGCTGTCATATAAACAAACAGTAATATGATGAACGGCAGTAAACCCAACATTAACTTACTAATGCGAGAAGGTTGACGGTTGATGAGTTTTGTCATGGCAACTCCTAAAACTCTGGGGATGAATATCGAAACTTACAATTTACCGTCTGCTGCCATTTGCATGTATTCAGCAGTGAAACGCAGTTTGATATTGCTTGGGTTACCATAGACACCAGACGGTGTTTCGACTCCAATAAAGCTCGCATCTGGTGCGCCTTCACCCAGAAGACCATGATCGAATGAGAAACCAGCAACCTTCTGCATCGTCGACTTCAGATCTTCACTCTTGGTAAAGTTAACCGCCTCTGCTGCAGAGAAGAACATCTTAGTTGCCGCCAGTTGGTCGTTATAACCCGCTAAATCGGTACCAGACGCTTTCGCCATGTAGGTTTTTGCTTCATCAGCAGCGGCTTTGTCTTCACCAGACATGACCGACATAATTTCATACCATGCACCGGTTAACGCTTTGCCCAGAGCTGGGTTGTCTTGCAGTGTTGCTGTATTTGCGACCATCAGGTCAATGATTTCGCCCGGGATTTTCGATGAGTCAAAAACAAGCGTGCTGTTGGGTTGAGATTTGATTTCGCTGAGAAGAGGGTTCCAGGTGACAGCTGTTGTCACATCATCGGTGCTGAACGCTGCAACCATATCAGCATCGGAGGTATTAACGACTTGAACATCGCGCTCACTAAGGCCAACGCTTTCAAGACCACGCGCCATTAAGTAGTGAGAGACACTCAGTTCAACCAGATTGACATTCTGCCCTTTGATGTCTTCCAGTGACTTGTTATCACCTTTCAACACGATACCGTCGTTGCCATCAGAGAAGTCACCGACAATAACGGCCGTTGAATCCACACCACTTGCCGCAGGGATCGTCAGAGCATCCATATTGGTCATTACAGTGGCATCAAACTGGCCTGCAGTGTATTGGTTTATCGATTCAACGTAGTCGTTCACCTGAATGACATCAATATTAATGCCATATTTTTCCGCCCATTTATCGATAATTCCGGTGTATGTTGCGTAATCCCAAGGCATCCAACCAACGTAGATAGACCAAGCGATAGTGAAATCTTGCTTTTCTTCTGCGAGCGCAGTCGTGGAAATAAAAGGTGCACTAAGCACACTAGTGGATAAAGCGATTGAGATAAGCGAGCGTTTAGAGAAAAGTGACATGGACCACCTCCAATGTGAATCACATAATTGAACAAGCGCGCAGAGACATCACCAATGAAATTGGTTGGCCTCCCGGGCTTTTGTCCCGCCGTGTGACCTCATAAGAGGTTGACAACTCTCGGACCAGTCACTAACCGCAATTAGCCGGAACCCTAGATGTCTATTTTTTACCAAATTGTATCCAGTGCACTCCTATTCACTGGTTGATGACTCTTTGCTACGAACACTTAAACTAGAGCAAAACCGATGCCAAAATAAAATTTATCTATTTTTCAAAAAGTTAAGCACACTCCTCCAGTAATTGCATCTTGATTGCACCAATAAACCCCAGAGTAAGCACCAATTAAGTGCATAACAAAAGTTGAACTAGAACCGCTGTTCGAAAGGACGCATTAATCAGATAGGAATAAGTGGAGGAAGTTATAGGGGAGCAACACAAGCACGTTTGCATCAGGAAGGCTTCGGTAATGATATCACCACCGAAGCCCTTGTTCTTGGTATTATGCTTTTGGTGGAGTCAGCGCTTCACCATTGGTTTGAATCACATTTTGATACCAGTAAAAACTCTTTTTCTTTAAACGACTTAACGTGCCTTGACCGTCGTTATCACGGTCGACATAAATCAGGCCGTAGCGTTTTGACATCTGTGCGGTTGAAGCACTGACTAAATCAATCGGTCCCCAGCAGGTGTAACCCATGATTTCGACCCCATCCTGAAGCGCTTCACCAACCTGATATAAATGGTCATTGAGATACTGAATTCGGTAATCATCTTCAATTTCTCCATTTTCATTGACGGTATCTGCCGCACCAAGACCGTTTTCTACGATGAACAATGGCTTTTGGTATCGGTCATAAAGTAAGTTCAAAACAATACGCAACCCTTTAGGGTCGATTTGCCATCCCCAGTCCGTGGACTCCAGATATGGATTGCTTCCCATTTTGAAAGCTTCCTGATCGGTCATCTCTAAGTTTTCGTTCTGAACACTGACACAACCGGTCATGTAATAGCTGAATGAGATAAAATCGACCGTTTCTTTTAACGCTTCTTTATCTTCATCCGTAATATTAAGAACAACGCCCATTTCTTTGAATTTGCGCATCATATATCCCGGGTAGTAACCACGGCTTTGTACGTCTCCGAAAAATAGCCATTCGCGGTTCTGTTGCATTGCTTCAAACACATCATCCGGATGGCTGGTTAATGCATATTGAATTGCGCCTAACATCATATTACCGATCTTGGCATCTGGCAGCAGCTTATGACAGACTTTGACTGCTTTTGCACTGGCAACCAACTGGTGATGTATTCCTTGGTAAAGTGCCTGAGCATCACTGCCGCGTGGAATTCCGGCCCCCGTGAACGACTCATGTAAAGTGGCATTGATTTCATTGAATGTCAGCCAGTACTTAACTCGATGGCCAAATCGGGAGAATACCGCAGTAGCGTAACGTTCAAAGAACTCAATCAGCTCTCTGCTTGTCCAGCCGTTATATGCCTCAGCTAAATGCAGAGGCATTTCATAGTGAGATAATGTGACGACCGGTGTAATGCCGTGCTTTTCGAGTTCATCAAAAATTTTGTCGTAATAAGCCAGCCCCAACTCATTAGGCTCTAATTCATCACCCTTGGGAAAGATTCGGCTCCAGGCAATCGAAAGGCGAAAACAGGTAAATCCAAGCTCAGAGAATAGTGCAATATCTTGCGGATAACGATGATAAAAATCGATCGCTATGTCTTTGATATTAAAGTCTCCGTCCTGTCGATGCTTTAACTCCCCGAACGAGCCAAAGGGTTGTATATCAGATGTCGACAGTCCCTTACCGTCGGCATTATACGCACCTTCAATTTGGTTTGCGGCCGTTGCCCCACCCCACAGAAATTCATCGGGAAAACGAAAAGACATAGCTTGCTCCTTGAAACTGACCATTAAAATCACATAAGACAAGCTAATTAAAAAGGAATATTTTGGTCGTAACAACTCAATTCGAGTACAGTATGAATTAGCTGAACTAATAGATAAGAACAAGATGGAAAACAAACAGCACGTCGTCTCAAACCTGTATACCTTTAACGTTGCCGCAAAGTGTCTAAGCTTTACCAACGCAGCCGAAGAACTGCATTTAACTCAGGGAGCGGTAAGTCAGAGAATTAAACAACTGGAGCAGCAGTTAGGCTTTAAGCTATTTGTCCGGCTGACCAGAAAACTGGAACTGACGGAGGAAGGGAAACGACTATACGAAACAGTGAATAGTTCTTTTGCTACCATCTTTTCCGACATCGATGATATTCGCTTTAATGAGCTCACCGGAGAGCTATACATCGGGGTCGCACCGACGTTTGCCCAGTCATGGCTGTTGCCTAAGCTGGCAAATTTTCAGGCTCGCTACCCTAATCTGAACTTAAAAATCAGGGTAAAAGCCAGTCACCTCGACTTTCATCACGAGCCAGTGGATTTGGCTATTTACTACAGCCGCGAACCGCAACCTGATATGCATAATGAAGTGTTGTTTGAAGAGTACCTTACTCCTGTTTGCACGCCGCTATATGCAGAAAAACATAAGATTACTGAGCAAATGAGTAGCTTAGCCAACGCCAATTTAATCCACTGTACAGAATCTATTGATTCAGCCAACTACGATTTTGAATGGCAATATTGGCTCAAGAAACAAGCACAGCAGATTACCCTAAACCCCAACTACTATGTCTTTAACCATGGGGAGATGGCCGTATCCGCAGTAAAGAATCATATGGGTATAGGCATGGGACGTGTCGCGCTCATTCAGCCTTATCTGGATAGCGGTGAACTGATTGCACCGTTTGGTGTTATTCCAGCCGACATGAAATACTTACTTATTTGCCCGAAAGGCATGGAGCAACGACCTAGGTTCAAAGCTTTTACGTCATGGTTACGCAGTCAGTTAGTTGAAGATCATTAAACGATTCGACGTTGCAAGAAGCAAAAACGAAAAAAGCCTGCAATGTATTTAAACACTGCAGGCTTTTCAATGGGTGGGACCCCAGCCACATCCCGGCACACAAGTCACACGCTGCGGCTGCTTCCTTCCGGACCTGACCGAGTTCACGAGCTATTGTTGCGAGAGGACCAGAGCCCCATAATTCTTTTGTTGAGGGCTTGCCTCAAACGATGGGGCGATTATTCAGTATCGGACCTCATAATGCAAGGGCAAAAACCTTTAATTTCACCAATTAGCGATCGTTTGAACAAAACTCGGTCAATCTAGAATCTACTGGCAACCTATAGCTCTGCTTGCTCATCGCCGCTGCGCAGGATGTAATCCGTCATCCACGCCGTACCTAATAAACAGATCCACACAACAAAAACGGGTTTAGGTACATCGGTCGCAGGGCTGACAACCAATGCGGCAAAACCAACTGTCGGAAGCGTCCAACAAAGCAGCTTACTCCAGTGAATGGATTGCTTTTGCTTTATCTTTGTCAGTGTCTCCATTGAGGCAAGCATACCTGTCAGACAAAGCGCAACCAATGCAGCATAGGTTAAATCTGCCACCCACAAAGGTAATAACAACAGCAATGGCCACCAGCTATGCTTATTCGAAGCCTTCCAGTGAGTAATTGCCCACCACATGACAATGACCGCAAGCGTCTGCACAACGGTTACCGATGCGGAGCCGTCCAGCTTGCCACCCTGCTGGGTGACCATAATGCCGACTTGCAAGGTCAAGACAATTAACCCGGTGGTGAGTAATACACCAAGAGAACTACGATGAGAGAACACCACCATTAACAGTGGGAATAGAATTAACACCCCAATAGATAGAGCAATGGGCTGCATCGAGAGTGTGGCACCAAAAGCCATCATCGCGCCAAGCAGAACTAGACCTGCTAGCCCACCTTGGGGCAGCAACCATAATGCTGGGATCATGAGAGCAAGGACAGGCAGCTCTCCGCCACTTAAACTCATCGCTCGGGCACACACTACTGCGAGTAGAATCGTGATAAAAAACTGGATTGTAGAAAAAATCATAGCGCCTCCTAGCTTCCCCACCAACTTTGGAACTCAACGACAGATAAGGCACGAACTCGTTCGTCGTTAAATGGGTCTAGACATCATTTTGAATCTCACAGAGTTCACCAATATCGTTACTGCGCTGCGAAAATGTAACGGCGTTCAAACGCGAAAAACTGGGGTGCTACACGCGTCAATAACTAATGGCGAAATACTGGCCGTCTGTATTACCATTCCTTGGCAATCCACAACGGACACTTTGAGTATGGACCAATTCTTAGCGCAAATCTTTGCTGTGATTCACCAAATTCCATCTGGGAAAGTCTCGACTTACGGGGAGATCGCAAAAATGGCAGGTTATCCCGGCTACGCTCGGCATGTTGGTAAAGCATTAGGTAGCTTACCGGAAGGCAGCAAGCTGCCATGGTTTAGAGTCATCAACAGCCAAGGCAAGATTTCATTAAAAGGTCGGGATCTGGATAGGCAAAAAGCCAAGCTTGAGGCAGAAGGGATAGAAGTGTCTGAAATTGGAAAAGTATCGCTCAGAAAATACAAATGGCAGCCCTAAACAAAGCTGCCATCTTTCGTTCGCTCTATTACTTTAACAAACGGAAATTAGCGAACGCCTACCAGTCTGATATCTAGCTGGTGAGTTTGTGCTTCATCAGTAATAACTGCATGACGAGTGTCACTGATGAAACGCAACTTACCACCGACATCAATTCGTGCACGGATACTGTAAGTATGCTTGGCCTGAATTTCGTTGCTGTCGTAGCTAAGTTCAAACGCAAAAGGAACCTGTTTACCTTCTGTTTCAAATGATTGCTTCGCAAGTACTTTTGACGGCGCATCCGCAAGCGACACATCTTCAAGTGAGACGGTGACCACCGCATTTGGCGGTAAAGCAATACGTTCGCGGTAAGCCACTGTACCTGTAATGGTCTTCATTGACACCTCAGCAGAATCCACTTCTGTTGTTTGAGAAGTTTGGCAGCCCACAAGAGCAGCACCAAAAAATAAAGATGCAACAAGCAATAGTGTTTTTTTCATATATTCCTCAGGATGAATATTAAGCCAAGGTAAGTATACGGCCGAATCAGCAAGCTGTCTTTGATAAGTTACTTGATTTAACAGTAGTTTGACGGAGTTAAGAGATACCAAGCATTTGATTTTGTTTCATTATTGTTACAAGGTATACTTTGAGCCGTTTAAGAACCACTTCACAGACCTGTGGGAAATGGGTTAACTTGATATCAACACACTCGGTGAGGAGACACAATGAGTAAACCACTAAGAGAGTTGCTCAGCCTGCTACAACTCGAACAATTAGAAGAAGGCTTATTCCGCGGACAAAGCGAGAACTTAGGTTTACCTCAAGTGTATGGCGGTCAGGTGATTGGACAGGCACTTTCTGCCGCCCGATACACCGTCGAAGAGACTCGCACTGTACACTCGTTTCACAGCTACTTTCTCTATCCGGGCGATTCTGAAAAACCGATTATTTACGACGTGGAAAACCTGCGCGATGGACGCAGTTTTAGTACCCGCCGAGTTAAAGCGATTCAAAATGGCCGCCCTATTTTCTACCTAACGGCTTCCTATCACGGCGATCAACCTGGATTCGATCATCAGAAAACCATGCCTGACATTCCGGGGCCAGAAAACTTTCCTTCCGAGAGCGAGCTGGCGAGCCACATTGCGGAATATCTGCCTGAACGGCTGCGCAAAACGTTTTGTGGTGAAAAACCGATTGAGACACGGCCAGTTACGGTGATCAATCCGCTAAAGCCTACCAAAGCCGAGCCTAAACAATACCTTTGGATTCGCGCTAATGGCGAAATGCCGGACAACCAGTTGATCCACCAGTATTTATTAGCGTACGCGTCGGATTGGGGCTTCCTGGTCACCGCATTGCACCCGCATGGTGTTTCTTTGATGACACCAAACTTCCAAGTGGCAACCATCGACCATTCCATCTGGTTCCATCGTCCGTTTAAGATGGATGAATGGTTGCTGTTTGCAATAGAAAGCCCGACAGCGAGCCATACACGTGGGCTCGTTCGTGGTGAGATCTACAACCAACAAGGTCACCTGGTCGCAACAGCGGTTCAAGAAGGCGTGATGCGTTACACGAAATAGGTTGTGTTTAGGATATTAGTGCCGCTTGCTTAATAGCAGTGGCATCTCCAAACTAGCCCGTCATTCTGGACAGCGACGGAGGAGCGTGATTCAGAATCTACTCACCGAGGTCGTTAAGCTTTGAGCAATGACGACAGGTAGCAGAGTGCGGATATTAGATTCCTAGTCTCACTATGGCTCGCTGGAATGACATTGGTGATTGACAATCAGTTACATTCAAATTGTAAAACTGTCAATCGATGAGCATGGGTGCCTCGCGCTCTTCTGGTCACTCAACGCAAATAGCTAAACACGGCCAATAGGCAATTCAGTCGTGTACTTGATCGACTCCATGGCAAACGTGGAAGTCACATTAGACAGCCCTTTCACACTATTCACTAAACGCTTATAAAACTTATCAAAGCACTTCATGTCTTTGACCAGCACTTTCATCATGTAATCGTACTCGCCCGCCATTCGATAGAATTCCATGACTTCAGGGAAATCACTCACCGTAGTGACAAAATGGTGATACCACTCTTCAGAGTGATCAATCGTCTTAAGTTGTACAAACGCAATGAACGACAGATCCAGTTTTTCCGCACTTAACAGAGCAACTCGCTTTTCAATGAACCCATCGTCCTCCAGTTTCTTTAGGCGCTTCCAACATGGCGTTGTGGTGAGGTTAACCCGCTCAGCCAACTCGTTTAAAGACAGTGTTCCGTCGGTCTGGAGTAAAGCAAGTAGCGTCTTGTCAATCTTATCTAAATTATTTTCCATAACATCTAATTTTAAGAGAATTTATTTCTACAAATTGGTGAACACAAAGTAAATATAGCAAAGTTTTTCTCCCAACTTATAGGTAAATTATTTTTAAACAAAACCTAATTTGTCACTTTCAAGGAGAGACGCTATGTGTACTGACCACCAGTGGATCAATAATGCAGTACGTAAAATTGAAGCGGATTTTCAACGCTCTGCAGATACTCACCTTTTTAAACTCGACCTTCCTTCTCTTGATGGTATCGATATCTATTTAAAAGATGAGAGCACCCACCCTACTGGATCATTAAAACACCGTTTAGCGCGTTCTCTTTTCCTCTATGCGATTTGCAATGGCTGGATTGGCCCTGAGACTACCGTCATCGAAGCCTCGTCAGGAAGCACTGCTGTGTCTGAAGCCTACTTCGCGCGTCTGCTTGGCCTGCCATTTATTGCCGTTATGCCAAAAAGTACGGCCCGAAAAAAAATAGAACAAATCGAGTTTTATGGTGGTAGAGCCCATTTAGTCGAACGCTCAGATCAAATTTATGATGAGTCTCGACGCCTAGCAAAAGAGTTAAACGGGCACTACATGGATCAGTTCACCTATGCGGAACGTGCAACTGACTGGCGTGGGAACAATAACATTGCAAACGCTATCTTTAGCCAAATGAAGTTAGAAGACCATCCCATTCCAACTTGGGTGGTAATGAGTCCGGGGACGGGTGGCACATCGGCAACCATAGGTCGATTTATCCGTTACCAAAAATATGAGACGAAATTGTGTGTTGCTGACCCTGAAAATTCGGTGTTCTATGACGCTTTCCAATCCGGAAATTCGGATTTGAAGTGCGAGAGCGGAAGCAAAATTGAAGGCATTGGTCGCCCTCGGGTAGAGCCTAGCTTTATTGCTGGCGTGGTCGATGAAATGCGCAAAATACCAGATATGGCAAGCGTAGCTACCGCCCATTGGGTATCTCAGCTGATAGGCCGAAAAGTGGGCGCTTCTACAGGAACCAACCTGTATGCGGTGCTTCAGCTCGCTTGTGAAATGAAACTGCGCGGTGAAACTGGCTCTATCGTGACCCTGCTGTGTGATTCTGGTGACCGCTACTTGGACACTTACTTCGATATGGAATGGGTTAAGACAAACATCGGCGATATTCAGCCTTATCTAACCCAGCTCGAAATTATTCAGGCGAAAGGCTGTGTAGAGCCTGCTTGCTGTGAGCCAGTTTTCGCCTAGAGGAGAGAGACAAAACAGCCCAGCGTTAGGTAATACTGTTCGTTTAACAACGAACAGTATTAGCCAGTCTATAGTCATCCTGAAAAGCGACGAAGGAGCGTAATTCAGGATCTTCTATCCGAGCACTTGGTTATTAAAGAGTTTTCCATATCTTCTCAGCACGCTCATATTAGATTCCTAGTCTCGCTAGAGCTCGCTGGAATGACCCGATAAAGGTCGTTAAGCGACTGAGATTAACACGATGCGGGCTGTTATCTATAAATGTCCGTTTATAGCGCTATTTTTTCTGACGTGCTTCAAAAGCCGCTAACTGCTCAGGTGTCGCTGCTGGTTGGTGGTTTTGCTTCCACTCATCGTAAGTCATACCGTAAACACGCTCACGAGCATCATCGATGTCTAAGTCGACACCCAGTTTTTCGGCCTCTGCGGTGTACCACTTACTAAAGCAGTTACGGCAGAAACCCGCTAGGATCATTAGGTCAATATTCTGTACGTCTTTATTTGCATCCAGGTGGGCTAAAAGACGACGGAATGTCGCTGCATCAAGTTTATCTTGTTCTTCTTGTGTAAGATTTTTGTATTTAAATTCAGCCACTTTACTTTCCTTCTCGACTATTTTACTTGCTGCTGCCGGCATATGTTGGAGTAACACAATCGCATCCTTCGTTAAAGCGTGAACAACAAGCACTATTATTGTAAAAATGATTCGTCACACAGGGTAACGCCAAGTTGCCAAAAACGCCATTGCGTCATACGCAAAACGGGGTTAGACAAAACAAAAAAGCACCGAATGAGCAAATCAATCGGTGCTTTATGCCATCAACATATTCGCATTGTTAAGGATGTGCAATACGCCCTTTGGTATCCTGACTCAATGCTTTGTTGAGTTGCGCTTCTACATGACCTGGCGCGCGCGTATTCGCTGCAATTAAGCGGTACATTGCCGGAATGACAAATAGAGTCACAATAGTCGCAAAGGCCATACCAAAGAAGATCACCGTACCAACCGCGACCCGGCTTTCGTAACCCGCCCCTGTTGACGAAATCAATGGGATAGCACCAGCTAGAGTGGTAAATGCCGTCATCAAGATTGGACGCAAACGGCGAGCCGCCGCATCAATGATGGCTTTTTCAAACTCAACCCCACGGTCACGAAGCTGGTTAGCGAATTCAACGATCAAAATACCATTTTTCGTTACCATACCAATCAACATCACCATACCAATCTGGCTGTAAATGTTCATGCCCTGGCTCATTACGATTAAGCCTAAGAAGCCACCAAATACCCCCATTGGAACGGTAAACATCACCACCAAAGGGTTGACGAAACTCTCAAACTGAGCTGCCAGTACCAGATAGGCAACCAGCAAGGCCAGTGCAAAAACAACCGCAACGCTGGACTGATTCTCTTTAAAGTCTTTTGACTCACCAGAGTAACTAACTGAGATATCACCCGGCAGAGAATCAATTGCTTCTTGGTCTAGATAGCTTAGAGCCTCTCCTAATGTATAACCTTCGGACAAGTTCGCGGTAATGGTGATGGATTTCTGTTTGTTATAGTGAGAAAGACGAATCGAAGCCGCTACTTCTTCTATCTTGGTAACGGTATCAAGCGTCACTAGCTCACCACTATTGGTGCGCAAGTAGATCTGGCTTAGATCTGCCGCATTATTAAAGCTATTCTCGTCACCGCGCAAATACACGTCGTATTCTTCACCGCGATCGACATAGGTTGTCTCACTTTTACCGCCCAACATAATTTCAAGCGTATCGGAGATGTCTTTCACACTGACACCCAGTTCCGCAGCGCGTTGTCTATCGACGGTCACTAACAGTTCAGGCGTCTTCTCAGAGTAATCAATCTCTGCACCCTCCATCATTGGTGACTCTTCCGCTTTGTTTTTCAGTTCTTCAGCCCAGACCAGCAGCTCATCATAATCCGAGCCACCCAACACAAACTGAACGGGCTCACTTGAGCCACCTCGGAAGCCAGGCATAAACGGGAACACACGCACATCAGGAACGCCCGCCAATGCGCCACGCACTTGTCCTAAAGCCTGCTGAGCGGTGATGTTTCGATCATTCCAATCTTCCAAAATCATAATCACAAAACCCGTTTGGTCACCTGCCTGACCACCAAATGCCGGAGTCTGGATACTAAATGACTTCAGAAACCCTTGCCCTAACAACGGCATTAAACGGTCTTCGACAATGTCCATGTTGGCAGCCATCCGGTTGTATGAAGTAGCATCGGCACCACGAACAAAGGCAAAAATCACGCCCCTGTCCTCTTGTGGCGTCAACTGCGCAGGAACCTGATTCATCAGAACATAGCTGCCGCCCATACAAGATAAAATAACCAAAGGCGCAATCCAACGCACTTTTAGCGCGCCTTTTAATGCGCCACGATAACCAGCCTCAAGCTTGGCGAACATACGATCGACAGTTTCGTTAAAGCGATTAGGTTTGACGTTCGCTTTTAGAATCTGACTGCCCAATACTGGCGTCAACGTCAGTGCTATCAGTGAAGAAAAAATTACCGACATCGCCAGCAATACTGAAAATTCTGTAAACAGCAAACCAACCATGCCATCCATAAAGGAGATTGGCAGGAATACCATCACCAAAACGAACGTAGTTGCGACAACCGCAAAGCCAACTTCTCGAGTCCCTTTGTAGGCGGCAAGCAACGGGGACTCTCCCCGTTCTATGTGGTGGAAGATATTCTCCACGACCACAATGGCGTCATCGACCACCAGACCGATGGATAGAATCAGCGCCATTAGCGTGATCAAGTTGATAGAGAAACCGAAGTAATACGCGGCGATGAAAGACGAGATCAACGAGACTGGTACCGTCACCGCTGGTATTAATGTCGCTCGAGCCTGACCAATAAAGATATACAGCACCAGAATCACCAGACCGCCGGTAATAAACAGTGTGCTGTACACTTCTTCTATCGAGCGCTCGATAAATACCGTTGCATCATAGTCAATCGCAAGGCGAGTACCTTCCGGTAAGAATTTCTGGATATTATCCACTTCAGAGCGAACACGCTCAGCTACTTCCAACGGGTTAGCATCCGACTGAGGCACAACCCCTAAACTGACGTTCACGACACCATCGCTTTTAAAGGTCGAGTTTTCGTTTTCCGCACCAATAAACACATCCGCGACATCTTTCAGGTAAATGGGCGTGCCATCGTTCGCCCGCTTTACCACCAGGTACTGAAAGTCATCGGGCGTTTTATAGGTTCGTGCGGTCCGTACCGACATCACCGTAGAATCATTTCGCACTTCCCCACCCGGACTCTCGAGGTTTTCATTTCGCAATGCGGTGGTAATATCCGATGCCGTTACTGCTCGACCAGCCATAAGATCTGGTTTCAGCTTTACGTACATCACTTTGTACAAACCACCAGAAAGATCGATGGAACTCACCCCAGAAATCAAACTGAAGCGATCCATCAACACGCGCTCTGCATAATCCGTCAGTTGGGTACGATCCATTTCTGCAGAGCTGAGGTTTATATAAAGAGAAGCCTCGCCAGAACCATTGTTCTTATAAACAATTGGGTCATCTGCTTCGTCAGGTAATGAACGCTGAGCTCGAGCGACAGCATCACGCACATCACTGACCCCAGTGTTGAGGTCGTACCCGAGTTCAAAGGTTATCGTTATCCGGGAAGAGCTATTGCGTGTTGTCGAACTGATTTCATCAATGCCACTGATACCGGAAAGCTGATCTTCGAGAACCGACGTAATCTGGCTCTCGATGATTGTGGCGGAAGCCCCTTCGTAGCGTGTCGTAATTGACACGACAGGGCTTTCGATATCTGGCATTTCGCGTACAGAAAGCTTGCTGAATGACACAAAGCCAAACACGCAAAGCAGCATACTCAATACCAATGACGCGATAGGTCGTTTTACGGAAATGTCAGAAAGTAACATTAGTTTTCTTCCTTATCCGAATCGTTGCTCTGATTAGCGGACGTCATTTTTGGCGATTTGAGCGGAGCGACGATTTCTTCAACCTGAACACCATCACGCATGTTAACGATGCCTTGCACCACGATCTTGTCACCGACTTTTACGCCTGACTCAATCACAACTTCGTTGTCCACGCGAGCGCCAAGCAGCACCTCTGTACGTGTTGCTTTGTTGTTTTCATCAATGACGTATACGTATCGCTTGGTACCAGAATACTCCAGTGCCTGTACTGGTATAATCGGTGCTTCAATCGCAGGAAATGCCAACGATGCATTCATCAGCATGCCCGGCTTTAGACGACTTTCCGGATTATCAAACTGAATACGCACGCGGAGATTCAGTGTTGCGGTATTAATACGAGTATCAATACCGGTCACTTTACCGATAAACGTTTGCTTGCCCCACGCGCTGGTCTTGGCTTCAACGACCATCCCAACAGACAACATCGACAAGTATCGTTCTGGTATCTGCAGGTCCAATTCCATTACAGAAAGATCATCCAGCGTTAAAAGTTCAGCGCCGACACTGACCATTTTTCCTCGGCTGAAGTCAATAAATCCCACAGTTCCAGAAAAAGGTGCCACTATATGAAGATCAGCAAGGTTTGCTTTGGCTGCATCTAAACGAGCATCGGCAATTTGGACACTCGCCCTCTGAGCATCAATTTCCGTCGGAGTAATCGCATTTCGTGCGACTAAGCGCTGATACTCTTTCAGCTTACGTTGCTCATCTTTAAGGTAGGCCTGAGCTTCAACAAGCGCCGCTCTTGCTTTGTCATCGTTTAACTTAATCAGTAACTGCCCTTGCTGAACATTCTGATTCGCTTTTACGGCAATTTGCTCGACTTTGCCCGACACTTCAGGAGCAACAACCACCGACTCTGCAGCTTGCAACTTACCAATCAGAGTCAAAGACTGGTTGATTTCATGCGTTTCTACTTGCTCGGTTACAACCGTAACAGCAGATGGGCCGCGCAGTGCTGCTAACGTAGTTTGCGATGCCAATAATAGAGAAAGCGTTAAAACAGATAAGGGTAAAGTGGCTTTCATATTCATATTCATATTCTTAGTTAAATTAGCGAATAAACTGAGGTCATTAAACTTTCTATAGTTTATCAATTGTTACGAGCCACAACGTCAAGTAGTGTAAATTGTGGTAGAAAATAGGAGATTGCTCTGTACAAAGGACAAACAAAACGCTGACTTTCTAGCATCTTTGCATAAAAAGGCAGCATTCGACGTATAAATGCAAGAAAAACACTTTACAGCCTGAGCGAGTTTGCTATGATTCGCTCCGCACTTGGGAGATGAGTTGGGAAAACAGCTTCTAAGTATAAAAACACCCTGGAGGGGTTCCCGAGTGGCCAAAGGGAGCAGACTGTAAATCTGCCGGCACTGCCTTCGATGGTTCGAATCCGTCCCCCTCCACCATATTTATTCTTGTGACTTTCTTTCGGTTAATAGCCTTTGGATAGATTGTGAGAAACACTTGGAAAACGTGTTGGGAAAACAATTTCTAAGTATAAAAACACCCTGGAGGGGTTCCCGAGTGGCCAAAGGGAGCAGACTGTAAATCTGCCGGCACTGCCTTCGATGGTTCGAATCCGTCCCCCTCCACCATATTTCTTCTTGTGACTATCCTCTGGATAGATTGTGAGAAACACTTGGAAAACGTGTTGGGAAAACATTTTCTAAGTATAAAAACACCCTGGAGGGGTTCCCGAGTGGCCAAAGGGAGCAGACTGTAAATCTGCCGGCACTGCCTTCGATGGTTCGAATCCGTCCCCCTCCACCATATTTCTTCTTGTGACTATCCTCTGGATAGATTGTGAGAAACACTTGGAAAACGTGTTGGGAAAACAGCTTCTAAGTATAAAAATCACCCTGGAGGGGTTCCCGAGTGGCCAAAGGGAGCAGACTGTAAATCTGCCGGCACTGCCTTCGATGGTTCGAATCCGTCCCCCTCCACCATATTTCTTCTTGTGACTTCCTTTCGGTTAATAGCCTTTGGATAGATTGTGAGAAACACTTGGAAAATGTGTTGGGAAAACAATTTCTAAGTATAAAAAACAACCCTGGAGGGGTTCCCGAGTGGCCAAAGGGAGCAGACTGTAAATCTGCCGGCACTGCCTTCGATGGTTCGAATCCGTCCCCCTCCACCATATTGAAAAGCCAGCTCATTGAGCTGGCTTTTTTCGTTTCAGCGATCTATCAACGATTCATACCATATATGGAAAATTAACTGGTCAGGGAACAGGGTTCGATAAACAAACTCTATTTGCCATGGATGGCAAATCGAAGCCCTATAGATGCGTTCTTATAAACATACGGTGCGTGTTTGTGTTCGATGCCTGTTTTCTGGTTCTCTATCATTAAGTATGGCCACTTTCTTACTTAGGTTGGTATCAGAGATACACTAATCATTGTTCATTGATAATCGGTAGAAGAGCGCTTCCGTATTCCGTATTCCGTATTCCGTATTCCGTATTCCGTATTCCGTATTCCGTATTCCGTATTCCGTATTCCGTATTCCAGTAAATCCAAAATTCACCTTTCCAACAACACCAGGCAAAAAAATCCCGCTATAAAAGCGGGATTTTATTGATACTAAATTGAACGCTATTGAATATTAACCTTGAATACCAACAATCAGCCACGGTGCGTTTGGTACCGTAAGGTCACGCTCAAGGTGCCAAATATCAGTGATATCTTCTTCGATACCTTCGACAGCATCGCGGTAACGACCACTAAACTGCAAGCTGAGTTCTGCTTTGTTAGCGTTATGGTCCGCGCGAACAATCTCTGCATCAACGTACATGACATCGGTATGCTGCTCACCGTCTAATTTTGCACGCTCTGCTTTCAGATCATCAAGCAGACTCGGAGAAACATACTCTTCGATAGTGTCTAGCTGATTGTGATTCCACGCACCTTGTAAGACACGGTAATGCTCACGAGCACCATTCACAAACCCTGCTTGGTCAAAGCCCGGTGGATAGTTGTGTGGAACGTCAGCTTGTGCGCCGAAGCCACCAAAACCACCTGCATTTACGTTTGATTGTTGCTCAAAATTTTGTGTGTTCGGCTGCTCGAACTTCGAGCTGTTACCACCAAATGCTGGCTGCTGACGATGCTGATTCATACTGCCCTGCTTCGCCCCTAACATACCGCGCATCAGTTTAAAGATCAGGAATGCAATCAAACCAATAATAAGGATATCCATAAATTGGATACCTTCAAAAGCACCGCCAAAGAATGCTGCGAGAAGACCACCAGCCAAAAGGCCACCGAGTAAACCACCCATTAAGCCTTTCTTACTTGAAGACTTGGTAGCTTGATCTTTACCGACGGTACTCGTGTTTGTCGCTTGCTTTTGTGTCGGTGCAGGTGCTGTCTTATAGCTCTTACCAAAAGACTTACCACCACCAAACTTTTTCGCTTCTGCAATAGGCGTTACTGCAACAGTAAACATTAACAGAGCAACAATCGAAAATATGCGTTTCATCGTTATCCTTACAATTGACGATAGTGATCCAAGAATGTGCCCAACTGAACCATCACTTTAGTGTTTCAGATAGTGGCACGTCAAAGATGAGTGTTGATTCATCATACTCCGTATGCATGCTCATTAAAACAATCTAACCGGTCCGACATGTATCAGAATATTGCCAAACTTACACTCGTTGATTATTTCTCATGCAAGTATCAGTAACAACACACAAATTGCCCCCTTGTAGTGCTCAATTGGCGACAGGATTTATTGACGGTGAATAACTAGCCGACTATCATATTGAACATTGTTCAATAAAGCAGTTTGAAGTATGGCGCGTAGAAACGATCACACCAGAGAAGAGTTAATAAACCTGACCTTAGCAACCGTTAGAGACTTTTTGGAAGAGAATTCCTATCACGAACTTAGTCTTCGTAAAATCGCTAATATGATCGGTTATGTGCCGAGTACATTAGTTAATATTTTCGGTAACTATAACTTACTACTTTTGCATGCTGTTGCTCAGACCCTGGATGAATTATCCCAAGAGTCGAGAAAAGCGACAAACAGTTGCAAAGACGCTCACGAAGCACTGTTTGAACTGGCTTGTTGCTACCACGATTTTGCCCTTAAACATCCTTACCGCTGGCAATTGGTCTTCGAGCACAACATGAACGGAGCGGAACTCCCCGATTGGCAGGCAAAACGCATTGATGACATGACAGGTATGCTAGAGTCACTGCTCGCACAAATTGCGCCACACCGGACAGAGTCCGAAGTGATTCAAGCCAGTCGTGTGTTGTGGTCTGGAGTACATGGCATTACCCTACTCAGCGTAGATGATAAATTTTTCTCGAGTGAACCAGTGGACGGTAAAGTTTTAATAAGTAACCTGCTATCTAACTACCTCAATAACTGGTAATAAAGGATTAGACATGTCACCGGACAGACATCCCTCCTTGCTTAGACAAAGAAAGTTCCTGCCTTATTTTATTACTCAGTTTTTTGGCGCTTTCAATGACAACATTTTTAAGAACGTTTTACTGCTTTTTGTCGCCTTTTCTGGTGCCGATGCTTTACCTATCTCCAGCAACCTGTTCATCAATTTAGCAGCGGGTTTATTCATTCTTCCTTTCTTTCTGTTTTCTGCCTCGGCGGGTGTGTTAGCAGACAAGTACGAAAAATCCTGGTTTATCCGCAAGGTAAAGTTATTTGAAATTGCGATCATGGCTTTGGGCGCAATTGGCTTTGTTACCGAAAGTTATGGCGTGTTATTACTGCTGTTGTTTTTGATGGGCACTCAGTCTGCATTTTTTGGTCCGGTAAAGTACGCCCTTCTGCCACAAAATCTTGATGAAAAAGAGCTGATCCCAGGTAACGCATTTGTCGAAGCGGGTACCTTTATCGCGATTCTGATTGGGACGCTGGGAGCCGGCATTATTGCCTCATCAGAGAATGCCAAATACCTCGCGGCGTTTTGCGTGGTTCTATTTGCACTGCTCGGTTATTTATCAAGCCGCTTCATTCCATTTTCAGCGGCAGGTGCACCGAACTTGACCTTTCGCTGGCAACCATACAAACAAACCAAACACACACTCTCAATTTGTAAATCTGATCGGGTCGTCTTTCAATCTATTATGGCGATCAGCTGGTTCTGGTTCTTAGGTGCGGCTTACCTGACCCAATTTCCAAACTTCACTAAAGTGTATCTAAACGGGACAGAGAGTGCGGTTTCCTTCTTACTTGCCCTCTTCTCGATTGGTATTGCGTTTGGTTCACTGATTTGTAACTGGATCTCCAACCATCGAATCGAAGTCGGCATCGTCCCAATTGGTGCACTTGGCATCACGATATTCGGTTACTTGATGGCTACCTCGATTCCAAGCGACCTACCTCAATTTGAAACCTTTAAGGAGTTCATCGCCTTCCAAGGTTACTGGCCACTGTTTTTCTATTTATTGATGATTGGCGCATCAGGCGGCTTATTCATTGTTCCACTTTACGCTTTAATGCAGCACAGAGCGAAAGAAACTGAGCGCGCTCAAGTTATCGCCGGACTCAATATCTTTAACTCGTTCTTTATGGTTGGTAGTGCAGTGCTAGGCATTGTCTGCTTGAGCGTACTTGAAATGACGATTCCACAGTTGTTTGCTCTGCTTGCAGCACTCAATTTCCTCGTCACTGTGTACCTATTTATGCAGGTACCCATCTTCGTCGTGCGCTTTATTGTTTGGATGCTGACTCACACCATCTATCGGGTCAAACACAAGAACCTGCATCATTTGCCAGAAAGTGGTGGCGCACTGATCGTATGTAATCATGTCAGTTACATGGATGCGTTGCTTTTGAGCGCGGTATGCCCTCGATTAATTCGCTTTGTCATGGAAGAAGATTATGCCAACCTACCTCCTATCCGAGGCTTCTTACGTCGGACAGGCGTTATCCCTATTTCAGCAAACAGCAGGCAATCTATTCGACGAGCATTTAGCGAGGTAGAAAACGCCTTAGCTGAAGGTCATATCGTGTGTATCTTCCCTGAAGGTAAACTGACCTCTGACGGTGAAATGCATGAGTTTATGCGCGGTATTGATATTATTTTGCACCGTAGCCCTGTGCCTGTCATCCCTGTCGCGCTAAAAGGGCTTTGGGGAAGCTACTTTAGTCGGTGCAAAGGCAGAGCCTGTAAAGGGCTTCCAACTCGGTTCTGGTCAAAACTAGAAATCGAAGCGGGCTCGCCAGTCCAGCCAAGTGATGCAACGGCTCAATTTATGTTTGAGAAGGTACGAGAACTGCGCGGTGATTGGCGCTAATAAGTCCCGTTAAATCTATACTTTTGAACACATGTTTAGGATGACTGAACATGTGTTCAAATCATTAAGACAAACTGACCATAAGCGATGCGATATACTCACACTTTCACAAACAATAACGAATAATATACCTTGAATAAAAAGTATCTTCTTTTTGGATTAGCGCTGCTGTTTTGCCTGACCCCTTTTGTATCCTCACCTATCGCGTTAATCATCGGTTTTTTGTTGGCAAGCTTTAATTTTGTGCCGACCGAAATTCCGATTGCATCTTTCACCAAAAAGCTGCTTTCTTATTCCATTATTGGTTTAGGGTTTGGGATTAATTTCGAGCAGGCTCTGGCGGTTACGTCTGATGGTATCGGTCTTATCATCTCAACCATATTCGGTACATTGGTGATCGGTTCGCTCATTGCCAAAGCCATTAAACTTGAAACAATGACAGCGTATTTAATTTCTTCTGGCACTGCGATTTGTGGTGGCAGCGCTATCGCTGCTGTCGCGCCCGCGATCAAAGCCAAAGATGAACAGATTGGATTGGCACTGGCAACCGTCTTCGTCCTGAATTCGGTCGCCCTATTCGTCTTCCCTGTCATCGGCCACGCCCTAAACTTAGACCAACATACCTTTGGTACTTGGGCAGCAATTGCCATTCATGATACTTCATCTGTTGTGGGGGCAGCTTCGGCATACGGAGAGGAGGCGCTTACCACAGCAACGACCCTCAAACTAGCACGCGCGCTTTGGATCATTCCGGTTGCATTAGTTAGTGCAGTGATTTTCTCCCGAGGTAATGGAGAAGATGGTTCAGGTAAGATAGCGATTCCTTACTTTATCTTTTGGTACTGCGCGGCCATCGCGTTCAGTGACTTTTTGCCACAATTTGACGTGATCTATCACGGAATTTTTACTGTGGCGAAGCAGGCTCTGGTGGTGTGTTTGTTCTTGATAGGTTGCAGTATTTCTGTATCTAAACTGAAATCCGCTGGCTCTAAGCCATTACTGTTTGGTGTCAGTTTGTGGGTTTTAGTTTCTGTATCTTCACTTACCTGGTTGATGGTTCACTGAGCCAATCAACCGTAGAAAATATTAATCAAACGCTTCCTGACTCAGTTCTGCCTGGCACACGAGCACTTTGTTGTTTGTGAATAAAAACTAAAGCGATCGCGATGAGAAATGCCGTCAGTTCAGCTAAAGAACGAGCTAATCCTTCACTGTTTAGTGAGATGCCTATTTGAAGCAGAACTGCCGCAATTAACACAGTCTTGACCATACTGAACCTTATGCTTATATTCTCTAGAATGAAGCGTAATTATGATTCAGTGTTATAAGGATACAAAATTCCCTTTATGACTAACACATAGCAAAATTGACTAACCTTATTTGAGACTGGTTAATCCTCCCAGCAACCATTCTTTCACCGCTTTGCGCGATACTTTGATTCCGCCTTCGAATAACGTCTTCGGCATCGAATGATAGGCGATTGGCCACTTGAACTTCTCAAGTTTGGCCTGCAGGAAATGTTCGTAGTACTCTGAACTCATTAACTGGTCGGTTTGAATCACAGCCACAGGTCGGTGACCAAATTCCGCATCTTCGACTGGCACGACAATACTTTGCGCCACAGTCTCGATCTGGTTGAGTACCGCTTCTATCTCTTCACAGTGAACATTCTCACCGCCGGAGATAAACTGATTATCAGCCCGGCCAATAATCTTCAGTTCCTTATGCTGCCATTCACCTAAATCTTTACTGTCAAACCAGCCTGATTCGTCCACCAGCGGCGTAATGTTACCTTGAAAAAAGTAGCCAGATGCTAAGGTTTGTCCACCGATAAAAATACGGCCATCAACTAACTTGATATCGCGATTTTTGAGCACGTGGCCAGCATTACTGGTTTTGTCGATTTGCTTTGCTGTCACGGTAGACGCCGCTTCTGTCATACCGTAGCCCAGCCAGGTTTCGATTCCCTGACTTGCTGCACGCTGTGCTAGCGCATGGTCGACATGGCTGCCTCCCAGCAACACGTGAGACAAAGACAGCTCAACCTTGTCATCCAATAATCGTTTTAGTTGCGTCGGTACTAACGATGCATGAGAAGCGCCTAAAATATCCTTAGCCAGATGCCCAGCGCCGACCTTCAGCGTTGCGCCGGCAAACAACCAGCGGTAAATAATCGCTAGCCCAGAGACATGGTAAAGAGGCAGTGACAACAGCCAAGTGTCCTGTGCAGCGAACTTAAACTCGCTGAGCAAACCATCCGCGGAGGCATAATGTTGTCGATGAGTATGCACCACGGCCTTTGGCACTCCGGTTGAGCCAGAAGTGAAGACAATCGACGCCGCATTGTCATGACGATAGCAACTCTCCTGCTTAGTGCTGGTTTTACTCGAACGATTGTTTGGACAAGTCAGTAGGTTGCAGCTCAGAGCCGTCTTCTCTGTTTTCGAATAAGCGCTAAACCCGCTCTCGGCAAACCAGACATAACGTGACTGTTCTGGCTGGTACAAAGTGTCTAACTTGCTGTTAAGAGCCTCAAACGGTTGTGGCATTGTTAATGCGGCGATAGCACCAATCGATTGTGCCGCCAGATAAAACAACACCGTCTCAGCTTGGTTCTTACCTACCAGCGTAACAATATCTCCGCCCCCTACTCCTTGTTCCTGCAAATAGTGTGCATAGTGCTCAACAAGGGACTCAAGCTGCTGCCAAGTAAAGGATTGTTCTGGTGTCTCTAGCGCATTTGAAAAAGGGCTCGTCTGAGCCCAATATTTCCATGGTGCAATCGCGCTATTCTCTGTGATGAATAGCTCTGTCGCGAATGGCTCTACGCTGATTGCCACACTAACTCCTGCTCAGCGAGAGGGACGATTGGAAGTTCACACTCTGGCCAACCTTGCTCTAACTGGGCTTTAAACAGTCCAATAGTGTCTAATCCCGGAACGTCATCAGGCAGTTGCCATTTCGCAAAGCGTGCAAGTTGAGTCAGTCCCAAACTGGATTCAATACTTGAGCTAATCACCGCTTTCATCCCAAGCGCTTTTGCTTTTTCTATCAGCTTAATACAGAAGTCAACCGAGCCAATCAGTGTCGGCTTAATGATGATAGCCTTCACGCCGGTGAGATCTTCCAGGCGGAAATCTTCACGGCGAGCCGCATCTTGTAAGGTTTCATCCCAGGCGATGGCAATGCCGGTATTAATTGCGAACGACAGACTGTCGCCCGGCGAACGGCAAGGTTCTTCTAAGAATGAGATTCGTTGACGTAAAGATGGCGTTACATACTTGGCAAACTGCTGTGCTTTTTCTGGCGTCCAGGCGCGATTGGCATCAAGTCGTAATGTAAGTTGAGGGATTGATTCCAGAAACAGGTTCACCAACATACCGTCACGAATTGGCTCATAAAGCCCGACTTTGACCTTGGCAACTTTTTCACCTTCCATTGCATTGAGCTTAGGGATCAAGTCATCTGGGTCACCGGTACAAAGTGGGGCCGCTTGATATTGACCATCTTGAGGCAACTCCCCAGCTAATTCAAGTTGAGCCATCGACAAGCCAAAGGCAACCGACGGAACCATATTGGCGTAATCAATCGATAAGCCAGCAACCCAACGCTCCGCTTGGTCTTGTAGCTGAATACCTGCTTCATCGGCACTTTCGAGGCTAAAACCATCGAGAGGGGCAACCTCTCCTAGGCCTACGTTCTCACCGTCACTTAACTCAATAATGTAACCGATACGCTCGGTCAATTTGTTATCACGCAATATAACGCCACTGTCCATCGGAAG
The DNA here is from genome assembly GCF_026000435.1 of Vibrio sp. STUT-A11. Taxonomy (NCBI): domain Bacteria; kingdom Pseudomonadati; phylum Pseudomonadota; class Gammaproteobacteria; order Vibrionales; family Vibrionaceae; genus Vibrio; species Vibrio sp. STUT-A11. Next base: position 2,375,696 of record NZ_AP026763.1, read on the forward strand.
GCAGTAACGGTAAATCTTCGCTTTACGCATAGTCCTCTCCTAATCAGATACCGTATAACCCAAACATGTAGCGGTAGAAAACCTGCCAGCCTCCCAGAGGGCGAGGCACTTGGGATTTAAATTCAATTCAGAGAAGCGCTCTGGCCCCTCTTCATACGGGTTAAGGGTTACGAGGGAATTTATCGAAATCGGGGCGACGCTTCTCGTTAAAGGCGTTGCGACCTTCCTGACCTTCGTCAGTCATATAGAACATCATGGTTGCGTTACCCGCAAGTTCTTGCAGGCCAGCTTGGCCATCACAGTCCGCATTTAACGCCGCTTTCAGGCAGCGCAGCGCCATTGGGCTGTGCTGAAGTACTTCACGACACCAGCGAACGGTTTCTTTTTCAAGCTCCTCCAGAGGCACAACGGTATTTACTAAGCCCATATCTAATGCTTCTTGCGCATTGTAGAAGCGACACAGGAACCAGATTTCGCGTGCTTTTTTCTGACCGACGATACGAGCCATGTAAGATGCACCCCAGCCACCATCAAACGAGCCAACTTTAGGACCCGTCTGACCAAACTGCGCGTTTTCCGCTGCAATGGTCAGGTCACACATCATGTGTAAAACATGGCCACCACCGACAGCCCAGCCAGCAACAGAAGCAATGACTGGTTTTGGACAGGTACGAATGTCACGTTGGAAGTCCAGAACGTTTAAATGGTGGGTACCCTGGTCATCTTTATAACCGCCGTAATCACCACGGATCTTCTGGTCACCACCAGAACAGAACGCATCTTCACCCAGACCAGTTAAAATAATCACGCCAACAGCAGAGTCATAACGCGCATCTGCCAACGCATCAATCATCTCTTTCACTGTTTGAGGACGGAACGCATTGCGTACTTGTGGTCGCGCAATGGTTATTTTTGCGATGCCATCTAATGACTTGTGATAATGGATATCGTCATATTTCTCGCTGCAATCTTTCCATTCAACCGGAGCGTAAAGTTCTTCTTCAGAAATGCCTACTGTTTTTGCCATGGTGATTCCCATTGTTATCGTTACTCTCACTGGAAGTGAGATTGAATTATTTGCTCTACGTGTATCGCAAACTGTTTGGGTTGCTCTTGATGGGCGTTGTGCCCTGCTCCCTCAATTTGCCAATACGTCAACCCGCAACTTGCTGCCAGTTGACTAAATTTTTTATCTTTCGCGCCACACAGGTAATAAACCGGTACAGGTTGCGCTTGCAATGCTGGTAACAGATAAGACTGTTTTGCCAGCGACGTCGCCCTCAACATCTTCGCGACCGAAGAGCCAAGATTAGCACTGCGCTTTGCAATTAATGTTTGTCTTTGCTCATGGTTTAGTGAAGAAAACACCGCCTGCTGATACCAATCGCTCAAAACGTGTGCAATAGGTTCATTTTCAAAGCGCAATGCCCAGCGATGATCGTTTTCAAACCTCGCTTGTTTCTCTGACTCCGTCTGTAGCCCGAAGTTTCCTCCCTCAACAATTGCCGCGCAAATATTGAGATCTGGAAAGCCGTTATTCGCTAACCCATGCATGGTAATGCGGCCACCCATTGAGTAGCCGATCAAAATAAGTGGCTGGCGTGAGGGAAATAGTAAAGATAGTGTGGAATGAAGAGATTTGCAGCAATCATCTAAATCAGAGCAAAAAGCCGCCTGACTCGCACCATGACCAGGTAAGTCGATAGTGACCCGATCAAATTCGGTTAACTCATCCAAGCATGCTTGCCAGTCTTCTCCACTTCCCAACAAGCCGTGTAAAAACACTAAAGTGGGTTGGAAGCCACTTTGGTGTTTTTTGTTTGAAGGAAAGTGCTTAGAATTTAGCATGCAAGTTGTTATTAAATATCTTAATAAGTTCAACCGCTTGGCTTGGTGGTGTTTGTATTTCTACCAATAACGTACCTTGGCCATGCTCAAAGTGCTCAGAGACCAGAGCTTGATATTGCTCTAACGTTTTGGGTTGTTGGTAACTCAAACCAAACTGTTTCGCCGCATGTTCAAACTGATAGCCATGAGGCATCTGGTAATAAGTCTGACGATGTTCTTGTGGCACCGGGAGAATGTCAAAAATGGCACCGCCGTCATTATTGGTAATAACAATGACCGTAGGCTGTTTCGAATGAGTAAACAGCGCTAATGAGTTGAGATCATACAAAGCGGAGGTATCACCAATATAAACCAGTAATGGATTGTCACGAGAGCGCTGTACGCCAGATGCCGTAGCCAGAATCCCATCAATACCAGAAGCGCCACGATTGGAAAACACTTCACTATTGCCCAGACGACCAAACATATCGACTAAGCGAACAAATAGGCTATTGCCAATAAAGACGTCTACGTTTTTCGCCCTTTCTTCGATATCAACCGCCACGGCAACTTCATTTAAGTCGAAGGTCGATGCACTTAAAAACGAGTGTCTAATGTGCTGGCTGATTTGCTCAACGTCCGCTTTTAGCTGGCTTGCCCATCCAGACTCAATTGAATTGACAGCAGAGACACGTTCCACCCAGCTTTTTGGCGATTCAACCCAATGTAGTTGCGGCAGATGGCTCTGGTTATTGCGATTTGAACGCGGTGAGATATACCAGTACTGAACTTCCCCACTTCGAGTAACCTGAGTGTCAATCCATTGATTCAATCGTTTCGAGAGTATACGGCTGCCAAGCTGAACAATCAGATCACAGGATTCAAGCTGCTGAGCCAGTTTAGGTACAGGCAACCACAAATCGTAATGTGCCCATTCAGAACTGACACCACTTTGTGGATCCGCCAACACCGGCCAGCCCATCTGTTGAGCAAATGACAGTACGGCTTGAGATTCTTCTAAAGGTAGACTGCCAATAATCACGACCCCTTTCTTGTGTGCAAATGACGGTATATCACTGACAGTTAAAGGGGCGAAACGCTGAGTGTACGTTCGGCCACTATCTCGCCAACCATCAACAGAGCTGAGGTAATCTTGATATTGGCTTTTAAAGCCATTGGAATAGAGTGGCTCAGGGAAAGCACAGTTAATATGGACTGCACTTCCTTCTTGTCGCTGGGTAAACATCACTTCATCAATGGAGGTGAGCAACCAGTTAAGCGGCGTCGTTTCTGTCGGACTTGGAAGATTCAAGCTCGCAGACACATGTTGAGAAAAAATGCCCAATTGATTGATGGCTTGATTTGCGCCGCAGCCAACCAGTTCTACCGGACGATCTGCGGTTAACAGCACCAGCTTCTCACCGGTTAATTTAGCTTCCGCTATCGCTGGCAGTAAATTCGCGACGGCAGTACCCGAAGTCACAATGACCGCTACCGGCCTTTGCCTGGCTTTCGCTAAGCCCAATGCCATAAAGCCTAATCCACGCTCATCGAAGTGGGTATGAATGGTAAAATTAGGATTATCGGCCGCTTCCAGGGTTAACGGCGTCGATCGTGAGCCAGGTGCAATGCAAACATGCTCTACGCCAAATCGATGCAGTTCTATCAGTAGTGTTTCAGACCAAATGCGATTCAATACAGCTTGATCATGACTCATGATGCCACTCCAAGTGGCGGGTGCTCAGAGATGAGCGTTAGCAACGTTGACATTTTCTTATCCAGTTCAGCCCATTCATGCTCGGCAACAGAGCCCGGCACAATGCCTGCGCCAGCAAATAGCTGTACTTGGTCTCCAAGCACCAGAGCGCTTCTTATCGCAACACAAAATTCCGCGCGTTCGTGACTAATGTATCCCATCGAACCCGCATACCAGCCTCGTGCAAACGGCTCATTTTCAAGAATAAACTGCATAGACTCTTTACGAGGTAACCCGGCAACAGCTGCCGTGGGTTGCAACGCGGAAAGCAGTTGTACACCATTGATATCGGCCTTCAGGCTTGCATGAATATTGCGTTTGAGATGCTGCACTTTTCTCAGTCGCACTAATCGGGGATCCGTTTCCACCTCGACTGATTCAGAGTGAGGGGATAAACGTTCAACAATATCATCCACAACATACTGATTTTCTTTTAGGTTCTTTACGTCTGCGGATAGCCAGTTCGCCAGTTCCATATCATGGGTCGCGTTATCACCACGACCAATGGTGCCAGCCAAAGCTTCAGTATAAAGTTCACGACCAATACGAGCATAGAGACGCTCTGGTGTAGAGCCCATAAAGCTGTGTTTTCGATCCAGACTGAACAGAAAATGGAAACTATGATGATTTTGGCTCGCGCTTGCTTTGAGCAATTGCGCCGCACTCAACTCATTATCGAGATGAAGCGTGGAACGGCGAGCCAGAACCACCTTTTTGAAGTCATTGTTCTCGATTCCATTCAACACGTTTTCAACTAGGTCGTTCCACTCTGGCTGAGTCGGTGTATGCTCAATCGATCGAATATGGGAGGAGACTGGCGTTAAGGCTGCTACATCACACGCCAGCTTGTGTAATCCAGCCAAGGTACGGGATGAATCTTCAGCAATATTAACGGCTAAAGACCATTGTTCATCAAAGCGAATCAATTCTATTTGCGGCAAAAAGAAAAAGGATGACATACAGCGGCGATTCTTCTCGTGCTGACCGTCAAAAGAGCGCCCACCCCACACTCGCTGGCCCTCTCCCAGAATCGTATAGGCTGAACCTGGGTCGACAAAAGAATGCAATTGTCCGAGAGCGACGACTTCTTCACGAGTATCACGGGATTGCCAATAAAACTTGGGAAAAAGTGGTTGCGCATCAAGCCAATCAATCAATGAAAAGTGTGGTTTCTCGCCAAGAGGCTCAACCAAACGCATTGGATTGCCTTGTATTTTCTGAACTCGCTTGATAATTCTTTGTACGGCTTGATGGAACTGTGACAAATCAACCTCGTAGTATGTGAGGATAAAGGGTAACTTATGGCTACTCTAAGTTTAGACCCAAAGCAAATCAAGGCTGTATGCGATCTTTTGCAATATCGCGAAACAGCAAACGTGCAAAACGCAACCTACAAACAGATAATTTTACAGATATATATTCTATTAAATTACAAATTATTGTATTTTAATAAAGAAATTAACGAATTTTTAGGAATTAAACAATGCAAAATATCGGGATGTCGTCAAAACTCGATAATGTCTGCTACGACATTAGGGGTCCTGTACTCAAACATGCTAAGCGCATGGAAGAAGAAGGGCATAAAATCCTAAAGCTAAACATTGGTAACCCCGCCCCATTTGGTTTTGACGCCCCTGATGAGATTTTAGTCGATGTAATCCGAAATCTGCCAACTTCTCAAGGCTACGTTGATTCCAAAGGCATCTACTCAGCAAGAAAAGCGGTGGTTCAACATTACCAGCGTAAAGGTATTCGCTCTCTGGACGTAGAAGATGTCTACGTCGGCAATGGTGTGTCAGAGTTGATCATGATGTCGATGCAGGCACTGCTAAACAACGGTGACGAGCTGCTAATTCCCGCGCCGGATTACCCATTGTGGACCGCTTCTGTAGCACTTTCCGGTGGTAAGCCTGTGCACTATATTTGTGATGAGGAATCAGACTGGTACCCAGATTTAGAGGATATCAAGAGTAAAATCACGCCGAAAACTCGCGGTATCGTTTTAATCAATCCGAACAACCCTACGGGTGCGGTTTACAGTCGTGATTTCTTACTTGAATTCATTGAAATTGCTCGTCAGCACAATCTGATCATTTTTGCAGACGAAATCTACGACAAAGTACTTTACGACGGTGCAACACACACCTCAGTCGCAACCCTGACTGAAGACGTCCTCGTGATGACGTTCAATGGCCTCTCGAAAGCATACCGCGTCTGTGGCTTCCGTGGCGGCTGGATGTTCCTTACAGGGCCGAAGCACCTCGCGCCTGGCTATATAAAAGGCTTAGAGTTGCTCTCGTCAATGCGTTTGTGTGCAAACGTACCAATGCAGCACGCGATCCAAACCGCGCTCGGTGGATACCAGAGTATTAATGAACTTATTTTGCCTGGTGGTCGCCTGCTCGAGCAGCGTAATCGCGCTTATGAGCTGATCACGCAAATCCCGGGGGTATCGTGCGTTAAGCCGAAAGGCGCAATGTATCTGTTCCCGAAAATTGATACCAAGATGTACAACATCAAAAACGATCAGCAAATGGTACTGGACTTCCTCAAGCAAGAAAAAGTCCTTCTGGTTCAGGGCACCGGCTTTAACTGGCCAAAACCGGATCACTTCCGCATCGTGACACTCCCACATGTCGAAGATCTTGAAACCGCAATCGGACGATTCGAGCGCTTCTTAACGACTTATAGCCAGTAATGAATCACTGGTAGTAATTAGTACTGATCTCTCATATGCTTAGAGGAACTCCTAGTGAGTTCCTTTTTTACACCAGAAACGGAGAAAGCTATGAAAGAGAGTCATTTTTTCGCCCACTTGGCAAGAATGAAGCTGATCCAACGCTGGCCTTTGATGCGCTCAGTATCACCAGAAAACGTTTCAGAACATAGCTTACAAGTCGCTTTTGTTGCCCATGCCCTGGCTTTAATCAAAAACAAGAAGTTTGGCGGCGCTCTGAACCCTGAACGCATTGCCCTTCTCGCGATGTATCACGATTCAAGTGAAGTGCTTACTGGTGATTTACCAACGCCTGTTAAGTACTACAATCCAGAAATCGCGAAAGAGTATAAAAAGATTGAAGCCGCTGCAGAGCAAAAGCTTCTGTCTATGCTGCCTGAAGAGTTTCATCAAGACTTTGCCCCTTTTCTTCTTTCTCACTCTGCGCACGAAGAAGATGCTAAGATCGTCAAACAAGCTGATTCCATTTGCGCCTATTTGAAATGCTTAGAAGAATTGAGTGCAGGTAACCACGAGTTCGCTTTAGCGAAAAAGAGACTTGAAGTGACATTGCAAGAGCGTCACACACCAGAAATGGATTACTTTCTGACTACCTTTGCACCAAGCTTTGAGTTGTCACTGGATGAAATCAGTTAAGGTCTTAGTCATAGGAGATATTCGTGTCATTTGAATTGCACTCACAATGGCAGCAACGCCATGACGATGAACATAAGATCCGCCGAGATGACCACAGAAGCCCGTACCAACGTGACAGGGCCCGAATCCTGCACTCTGCCGCATTCCGTCGCCTACAGGCTAAAACCCAGGTACACGGTAACAGCTTAGAAGACTTTCACCGCACCCGGTTAACCCATTCACTTGAAGCGGCTCAGCTAGGAACGGGAATCGTTGCACAGCTGAAAAAGAAACAACCGGAATTCCGCGATTTATTGCCTTCCGATAGCTTGATAGATTCGCTTTGTCTGGCGCACGACATCGGGCATCCTCCGTACGGACATGGTGGTGAAATCGCGCTGAATTACATGATGCGAGAACACGGCGGCTTTGAAGGCAATGCACAAACCTTTCGTATCGTGACCAAGTTAGAGCTGTATACGGAACACTTTGGCATGAACTTATCACGGCGAACGCTGCTTGGTCTGATCAAATACCCAGCCCTGATAAGCCAGACTCGCTCAACCATTTTACCTGCGCCAGCAGAACACCAACGAAAACTCAAAGCGCACGAATGGTACCCGGCAAAAGGGATATACGACTGTGACAAAGCACTGTTCGAATGGGTTCTGGAGCCTCTTACAGACAATGACAAAGCTCAGCTTAGCCAAATGCGCAATGAGCCAGAGTCGGACTTAGAACACAGCAAAACGCGCTTTAAATCGCTGGATTGCTCCATCATGGAACTCGCCGATGATATTGCCTACGGGGTTCATGATCTAGAGGATGCGATCGTCCTCGGGATGGTGACTCGCCATCAGTGGCAGGAAGGTGCAGCGAGCCAGTTGGCCGATTGTGGGGATCCTTGGTTTGAGGCACATATCGACTCCATTGGCCAAATGTTGTTCAGTGGTAAACACCATGAAAGAAAAGACGCGATTGGCGGTATGGTGAATGCCTTGCTCACCAGTATTTCAATCAAAGCAGTGGATGTTGCCTTTACCAGTCCGTTACTGTCTTGGAATGCTTGCTTAGAGCCACAAACAGCAAAAGCACTGGATGTGCTGAAACATTTCGTTAGCCAGTATGTCATTCAGGTTCCGCAAGTGCAAATTGTGGAATACAAGGGCCAACAGATCATCATGGATATCTTTGAAGCGCTGACGGCCGCGCCTGAACGTCTACTTCCGATACACACCAAAGCTCTTTGGTGCCAGGCCGACTCTGAAAGCGATAAAATGAGGGTCATTGCTGACTACATTTCTGCTATGACCGACGGCCATGCGCAGAAACTGCATCGTCAGTTGTTCTCGTCTATTGTGCTTTAGTCGTTACTGTCCTTCAGATAGTTGTTTTCAAAAACGCCCGGAGGCATCTGGGCGATTTGAAACTCAATCATCTTTTCAAACACATTCAGCAGAGGCGTAAAATCACGGTTAGGTTCAAGTATGCTTAGTGCATAAAATCCCGCTTCTACCGTTGATAGGCTGTTCTGAGAAGGCGCTTTTCGAATCGTATACCCACCCTGAAGATTTTCAGGGAGCTTCACTGTTGGTAAGCCATGTAGATTGGTTGAAAGCTGCCACATCTTGTACGCTTTCTTCCAGGTTCCATCCAACAAGATAAGACGAATTTTCTTGTTGTTTAAACGCTTCTCTTCTTCAACTTCAGACAGGCATATGGATTGCTCCGATGGATAGAGAATCAAATGCTGATAATAGCCATCCGCAAGTAAGTTGTTTAAGGTTTCATCCTCAGAAAAGTCTTCACCTATCAAACAAGTACAGTTATCTAAGCTTAAATTTAGAATCCGTGCCGTACCAAGGGGACGATGCTCTTCACTACTATGCTGAAGAATGATAAGTTCGACTCCGCTTTCTAGCGGTACAATCCAAGAGCAAATACAAGCTTTGCGCGATTTTCCACACTGAGAACAATAACGAGACATAGAGTGAACCTTTATACTTTGCTGACCATCATCAGCCTTATCTGCGTAGCACTGCAATTTGAACCAATGGCGAGCCTGAACGAGTGGCACGCCTACAATATTCGCCACGGTGAATGGTGGCGAATCGTAACAGGAAATTTAACTCATACCAACTTTGCTCATTTAGGCATGAACTTGGCCGGACTATGGATTATTAGCTTTGTTTTCCGCCCGAGTACAAAAAACTTCCTGATTGTCTTTCTACTGCTGTGTACGTTCGTCGGTGCTTTGAATTTGTTCACCAACATGAAAGTCTATGTGGGACTTTCTGGTGTGCTGCATGGTTTGTTTGGTTTTTGGGCGTTAAGAGAAGTATTCGAAGCAAGGCGAAGCAGCTTATTTTTGGTCGCTGGTTTGATAGCTAAAGTGGCTTGGGAACAACTCCATGGCCCCTCTACGAGTACAGCCGCAATGATTGGGGCACGCGTCGCAATTGATGCCCACCTATTTGGGGCTATCGGCGGGCTAGGCATGGCGCTGCTGGAAAAAGGCTGCCATCGCCGATTATTTGGATAAAAAACCCCGAACCAAGAAAGGGCAGGTTCGGGGAAGTACTAACCGGATACTAAAATCAATAACACGATGTATAAAAGCCGTGGCTAGAGGATGATGCGACCTTCGTTTTTCTTCAAAGTAGCATCTCCGATCCCCTTAACCTTCCCAAGGTCACTCACTGTTTTGAATGGCCCATGCTCGGAACGATAGTCCACAATGTCCTGCGCTTTCTTTTCACCAATCCCTTTAAGCATTGTTGCAATCTCTTCTGCTGTCGCTGAATTGATGTTTACGGTAATTTCAATTCCTTCATATTTATCCGCTGTTGTATCTGCCGCCAACCCAAATGGTGTAAACACGCATAACAATAAAGTCAAAACCCATTTCATATTAAACATTTGCTTTCCTATTCGTTGTGATAACAATTTCAGCAATAGTTTCATCGTTCTTGCTGGTAAAAACATCAGCACTAATGTAGGTAAAGCTCTCTATTGATTGAAGTTTGTTGTGCAGAAAATAAAACGGGCCGCTTACGCGACCCGTTTAAGTTGACATACAAATTACACGATTAGTGCTTAGTTGCTCACAACAAAGTACTCAATGTCAGTATTAGCTCGAAGAACAGCCAGAACAGAAGATAAATCCTGTTGCGAAGATGAACGGGCCATCTGCATCGCGACTTGCTCTTCTAAAGAGCTGTCTAGCTCAGAGATAACCGCATCAAGTTCGATCACAACAACATTGCCTTCTAGATCTTTCGATTGCGCGTACACAGGTTTACCTTCAGCTGGTTTTGCCATCGCAAATACAGTCTGTGCATACGCAGAGCGACGATCGACAGTTTCTTTATCACCGAATGCTAAGTTGTTTTCCGCAAGAACTTCCGTTTTGCCTTCTTTCAGAGCTGCAACAACTTTTGTACCAAGCTCTAGTGCGCCTTGCTCACCTTTAACACGTGAAAGTTCAGTCACCACTTGTTCTTTTACCTCTTCAAGAGGAAGAACAGTCTCTGGGCGAGAGTCTTCGACACGAACAACGATAATATGTTCAGGTGCCACTTCGATCGCTTCCGAGTTAAGCCCATCTTCTTTTACTTCTGGACTTAAAATAGCTTGCATTACTTCAGGGTTACGAAGCACTTCAGGCGCGTCCTCTTGAGAGACAAAATCTGTCGTCTTCACTTCTTGATCAACGGCTTCTGAAGCATCGATGAGTGAGTCTGGGAATTCAAATGCCACTCGCTCTAGCTCATTCTGTAGCTCATAGAATTTGTCGATTGCTTTTTGATCAACCAATTCTTGTTTGATCTCTGCCGCCACGTCAGCAAATGGTTTTGCAACTGAGTCTTTCAGCTCTTCAAGCTTGATAATGTGGTAACCAAAATCAGACTTCACCAGCCCTGATACATCACCAGCCTTCTCAAGTGCGAAAGCCGCTTCCTCGAAAGCTGGATCCATAACATCACGCTCAATCCAACCTAGATCACCGCCATTTTCAGCGCTGCCAAAATCTTCAGATTTTTCTTCTGCAAGTTTTGCAAAATCAGCGCCGCTGTTCAGTTCTTCTAGAATTGCCTGAGCTTTTGCTTCATCACCACCTTCTACAAGAATATGCGCGACACGACGCTGCTCTTCTGAAGAGTACTTATCAAGATGCTCGTCATAGTACTGCTGTGCTTCTTCATCAGATACTTCAATCTGTTTTTTCAGAGTTTCAGCAGACAGTTCAACATAAGCTACTTTAGCTTGCTCAGGTCGAGTAAAGTTATCTTGGTTGGCTTTGTAGTATTCTTGAATTTCTTCGTCCGTTAACTCTACGTTTTTCGCAAACTCTTCGGAATCGATAGTAATCGTGCGAATATCACGAGTTTGAGTGAAAAGCTTACCTTGTACCTGGACTTCACCTGGCAGTGTGAACTCACTGGTTTGTAGAGCATTAAGCAACTGCTCACGAACTAACTCACGACGCATGTATTCTGCAAAAGTATCTGGAGAGAAACCTGCGCGACGTAAAGACGCTTGGTAGATTTCCTGATCGAATTGGCCGTTTGACTGGAACTGAGGCATTTCCAGAATCATGCTACGAACCTGCTCATCGCTGATACGAAGACCAAGTGCTTCTGCTTGCTGATCAAGCAACACATCATTGATCATACGGTCAAGAACCGATTTGCGGAAAGATTCAACGTATGCAGGATCTGCCAGCATTTGAGAGAAGTAGTCACCCAACTGAGCTTGCATACGATTACGCTCATTTTGGTAAGCCATCTCGAATTCGCCACGAGGGATATCCGTGTTACCCACTTTCGCCGCTGAATTGTTACTGCCGCCAACAATGTAGCTGCCTACACCCGCGAATACGAAAGACAGGATGATAAGCCCAAGGATAATTTTGACCGCGATGCTATTCACGCCTTCGCGTAGTCGATCCATCATAATTTAATTGCTCTCCACAATTGAAGCCTACTGCTTCTATCTAATAGAAATAATGCCGCAATAGTACCAGAAAAAGAAATGCGCATCAGTATGATGCGCATAATTTAAGAAAGTTCGGCCCGAAGTTTGTAAATTTTTGTTCGAAACGAATTGTTTGAGCAAAAGTTATTCAAATAGCCTTTTATAGAGTCAAAGCTCTATGATTAGTTCACTGAATCTTTTAATGCTTTACCAGCTTTGAATGCTGGTACTTTTGCTTCTGCGATTTGGATTTCTTCACCAGTCTTTGGATTGCGACCTGTACGTGCAGCACGAGTACGAACACTGAAAGTACCGAAGCCAACTAGAGCAACTTGGTCGCCCGTTTGCAGCGTACCACTTACTGCTTCAATGAATGCGTCTAATGCACGACCCGCTGACGCTTTAGAAATATCTGCATTTTCTGCGATTTGTTCAACTAACTGAGTTTTATTCACTGTAATTTCCCCTTTGTGCCATCTGTGATTATTTTTGTGATGACGTTTCGTTCCATAATTAATAAATATGCCTCACCCCTTATCCATAAAGGGCTGAGAGCTATCAAAACTAACTTAGCTTCCAAAAAAAACGCTGACAAGCCTTTTTAAGCTCATCAGCGTAAACTTTTACTTATTTTTGCTGCACATCACTATTTTTTAGTTTCAAACTCAACGCCTGTCGGGTCTCGCTCGAGTGCAACTTTCAGTACTTCATCAATCCACTGAACCGGGATAACTGTCAGATCTGCGATAACATTCTCTGGAATCTCTTCCAAATCACGTTCGTTATCTTTTGGAATCAGTACCGTTTTAATACCGCCACGATGTGCCGCAAGTAATTTTTCTTTTAGACCGCCGATAGGCAGAACTTCACCACGTAACGTAATTTCACCCGTCATCGCTACTTCAGCTTTCACTGGGTTGCCTGTTAACGCAGATACCAGAGCAGTACACATTGCCGTACCGGCACTTGGACCATCTTTTGGTGTCGCACCTTCAGGCACGTGAACATGGATATCTTTCTTCTCGTAGAAATCGGTGTTGATGCCCAGTTTTTCCGCACGAGAACGAACGACTGTCATTGCTGCCTGAATAGATTCTTGCATGACATCGCCAAGTGAACCAGTTTGCGTCAGTTTACCTTTACCCGGCATAGACTGAGTTTCAATCGTTAGCAGATCGCCACCGACTTCAGTCCAAGCCAAACCAGTTACCTGACCAATGCGGTTGCTTTCATCAGCCTTACCATAGTCAAAACGCTGAACACCCAGGTATTCTTTCAGATTGTCCATCGAAACAGTGACTGACTTGATGTCTTTGTCCAGCAGGATATTCTTCACCGCTTTACGGCAGATCTTAGAAATTTCACGCTCTAGACTACGTACACCAGCTTCGCGAGTGTAGTAACGAATAATGCCGACAATCGCCGAGTCTTCGATAACAATCTCGTTTGGTTTCAAACCATTACGTTGCAATTGTTTATCGACCAAATGGCGCTTAGCGATGTTAAGTTTCTCATCTTCTGTGTAACCAGAAAGACGAATAACTTCCATACGGTCAAGAAGCGGACCAGGAATATTCATTGAGTTAGACGTTGCTACGAACATCACGTCAGAGAGATCGTAATCCACTTCCAGGTAGTGATCGTTGAACGAGTTGTTTTGCTCTGGATCCAGTACTTCTAGCAGTGCAGATGCTGGGTCGCCACGCATGTCGGACGACATTTTGTCGATCTCATCAAGAAGGAATAGCGGGTTTTTAACCCCAACTTTAGACATTTTCTGGATAAGCTTACCCGGTAGTGAACCGATGTAGGTACGACGGTGACCACGGATCTCAGCTTCATCACGCACGCCGCCAAGCGCCATACGAACGTACTTACGGCCAGTAGCAGAGGCAATCGAACGGCCAAGAGACGTTTTACCCACACCTGGAGGACCAACAAGACAAAGGATCGGACCTTTCAGTTTGTTGATACGGTTTTGTACTGCCAAGTATTCTAGGATGCGCTCTTTAACACGTTCCAGACCGTAATGGTCTTCGTTCAGAATCTCTTCCGCCTTAGCCAGGTTCTTCTTCACTTTAGAACGCTTAGCCCAAGGAACACTTACCATCCAATCGATGTAGCTACGCACCACTGTCGCTTCTGCAGACATTGGAGACATCATCTTAAGCTTTTGCAGCTCTTGCTCTGTCTTTTCGCGCGCCTCTTGAGGCATCTTTGATTCTTCGATTTTATTCTGCAGCGTTTCGAACTCATCCGGTGCATCTTCCATCTCACCTAGCTCTTTCTGAATCGCTTTCATTTGCTCATTCAGATAGTACTCACGCTGAGACTTCTCCATTTGCTTTTTAACACGGCCACGGATGCGTTTTTCAACTTGTAGCAGATCGATCTCTGATTCCATTTGGCCCATAAGGAACTCCAAACGCTCAGTAACATCGATAATCTCAAGCACTTGTTGCTTGTCTACCAGCTTTAGTGGCATATGAGCAGCGATCGTATCTGCTAAGCGCGCAGCTTCATCAATCCCATTTAACGAAGTCAGTACTTCTGGCGGGATCTTTTTGTTTAGTTTGATAAAGCCTTCGAACTGGTTGATCGCACTACGAACAATGACTTCTTGCTCGCGCTCGTCCAGCTCAGGTGTCACGATGAACTCTGCCTCAGCTAAGAAAAAATCGCTCTCTTTAAAGTGATTAATCTTCGCACGTTGCTGACCTTCAACCAGTACTTTTACTGTGCCATCAGGAAGCTTCAAAAGCTGAAGAATGGTGGCTACCGTACCTACGTCGAATAGGTCGTCAACCGTTGGCTCATCGGTATCCGCTTGCTTTTGTGCCACAAGCAGAACTTGTTTGTTGGTTTCCATCGCCGTCTCTAGACAGCTAATCGACTTTTCACGACCAACAAACAATGGAATGACCATGTGCGGGTAGACCACTACGTCACGTAGAGGTAGTACCGGGATCTCGATACTCTCGGAACGTTCCAAGTTCATATAATTCTCTCTTCCGCTTTCATATTTAACCTATTACTTAAGGCAGTATATGGGGGCTAATTGTTTGGATTCAATAAGAGAAATAAAAAAAGGAGGTAATTACTTACCTCCTTTTTATTCATGGCTTGATTTACTCTGCTCCAGCAGCCTGATTATCGGCGTTGCTGTAAATTAGCAGCGGTTCTGACTCACCATTGATGACGGATTCATCAATAACTACTTTGCTCACATCTGTTGCAGATGGTAGCTCGTACATGGTTTCAAGCAGAACACCTTCCAGAATTGAACGTAGACCACGAGCACCTGTTTTACGCTCCATCGCTTTCTTAGCAATCGCGCGTAGTGCATCTTCGCGGAACTCAAGCTCTGCATTTTCTAGCTCAAACAACGCTGCGTACTGCTTAGTCAGTGCGTTCTTCGGTTCACATAGAATCTGAATCAGTGCTTCTTCATCCAGCTCAGTCAACGTTGTTGTCACAGGCAGACGGCCAATGAACTCAGGAATCAGACCGTATTTCACTAAATCTTCAGGTTCAACCTGAGTAAATAGCTCACCGACTGTTTTGGTTTCATTCTTAGAACGAACTTCCGCACCAAAACCGATACCAGTACCTGTTGCTACACGCTGTTCGATAACTTTATCCAAGCCTGCAAATGCACCACCACAGATGAACAAGATCTTAGACGTGTCCACTTGTAGGAATTCTTGCTGAGGATGCTTACGACCACCTTGAGGTGGAACAGAAGCAACCGTGCCTTCGATAAGTTTTAACAGTGCCTGCTGAACACCTTCACCAGATACGTCACGCGTAATGGATGGGTTTTCAGCTTTGCGTGAAATTTTATCAATTTCATCAATGTATACGATGCCACGTTCAGCCTTAGCGACATCGTAATCACATTTTTGCAGAAGCTTTTGGATGATGTTTTCTACGTCTTCACCCACGTAACCAGCTTCGGTTAGTGTAGTCGCGTCAGCCATTGTAAATGGCACATCCAAGAATCGAGCTAGTGTCTCCGCAAGTAGTGTTTTACCACTACCTGTAGGACCAATTAGAAGGATATTACTCTTACCAAGCTCTACACCTTCGCTCGTTGTATCACCATTGCGTAAACGCTTGTAGTGGTTATATACCGCAACTGCAAGCACTTTTTTCGCGTAATCTTGCCCGATCACATAGTCGTCAAGGTGTTCGCGGATCTGCTTTGGCGTTGGTAACGCTTCAGATTCTTTCTTAGGGAGAACATCCTTAATTTCTTCGCGAATTATATCGTTACATAAGTCGACACACTCGTCGCAAATGTACACTGACGGACCTGCGATTAGCTTGCGAACTTCGTGCTGACTTTTGCCGCAGAAAGAACAGTACAGCAATTTACCGCTGCCACTTTCTTTGCTTTTATCTGTCATTCGCTAACCTCTTAGCCTTTACTCTTCATGAATGAGTGTATATCAATTTTTGCCAAAATGCGCTGGCAAATTACTCGCCGCGATGGCTTAACACTGCATCCACCAAACCGTATTCTACAGACTGTTCCGCTGACATAAAGTTGTCACGGTCAGTATCGCGCTCAATAATTTCAAGTGGCTGGCCAGTATGCTCAGCTAACAAGCGATTCAGCTTGTTCTTAATTGATAAGATTTCTTGTGCGTGAATTTGAATATCAGAAGCCTGCCCCTGGAAACCACCCAGTGGTTGGTGAATCATCACGCGCGAATTAGGTAGCGCGTAACGCTTACCTGGTGCCCCGCCAGCGAGTAAAAATGCTCCCATTGAAGCAGCTTGCCCCATACATACAGTACTTACATTTGGTTTAATAAACTGCATCGTGTCGTAAATAGACATACCCGCTGTTACACTGCCGCCTGGAGAGTTAATGTATAGGAAAATATCTTTATCTGGATTTTCAGATTCTAGGAAAAGTAGTTGAGCCACGACAAGGTTTGCCATGTGGTCTTCCACTTGACCCGTTAAAAAAATCACACGCTCTTTAAGTAATCGAGAATAGATGTCGTAAGAACGTTCGCCTCGGGAAGTTTGTTCAACCACCATTGGTACTAGTGCGTCCATAATTGGCGACATTGCATTTTTTTCTTGGTAGCTCATATTCTTATGTCCCTAAAATAAATGGCCCGGATGATGAGTATCATACGGACCATTGTTAGCAGAATAGTTAACGTGAAGTCAACCTTCTACGCAAGATAATGCTTATTAAGCAGGTTGTTGCTGGTTAAGTAGCTCGTTGAAGCCTACTTCTTTCTCAGAAACTTGTGCTTTAGCGATGATCGCGTCGATTGCTTGCTCTTCTAGAGCTACGTTACGCATGTTGTTCATCATTTCTTCGTTTTGCTCGTAGTAAGCAATAACTTCTGATGGGTCTTCGTATGCCGTCGCCATTTCTTCGATTAGCGCTTTAACTTTTTCGTCGTCCGCTTTTAGCTCTTCAGACTTGATTACTTCACCAAGTAGAAGACCTACAACTACGCGACGTTTAGCTTGCTCTTCGAACAGTTCACGTGGAAGCTGTGCAGCTGCTTCTGGGTTGCCACCGAAGCGTTGTGCAGCTTGCTGGCGTAGAACTTGAATTTCTTGGTCGATAAGTGCAGCAGGTACGTCGATGTCGTTTTGCTCAACTAGACCGTCAAGAGCTTGCTCTTTGATGCGGTTCTTAACAGCTTGCTTAAGTTCGCGTTCCATGTTCTTACGAACTTCAGCTTTAAGCGCTTCTACACCGCCTTCAGCAACACCGAACTTAGAAACGAATTCGTCGTTAAGCTCTGGAAGTTCACGTGCTTCAACTTTGTTCACTTTGATAGCGAACTTCGCTGCTTTACCTTTTAGGTTTTCAGCGTGGTAGTCTTCTGGGAAAGTCACGTCGATGTCGAATTCCATACCAGCAGTCTTACCTGCGATACCGTCTTCGAAACCTGGGATCATGCGACCAGCACCCATTTCTAGTGGGAAGTTCTCAGCTTTACCACCTTCGAATTCTTCACCGTCGATGGAACCAACGAAGTCGATGCTTACACGCTTGCCTTCTTCTGCTGCTTCTTCAACTTCAGTCCAAGTTGCTTGCTGCTTACGAAGAGTATCGATCATCTCTTCTACGTCTGCATCTTTAACTTCAGTTAGAGGCTTCTCAACAGCAATGTTTTCTAGGCCTTTAAGTTCAACTTCTGGGTAAACTTCAAAAGTTGCTGTGAAAACTAGGTCTGCACCTTCTTTGTTTTCTACAGGAGCGAAAGTTGGCGCGCCAGCTGGGTTAACTTTCTCTTTTACGATCGCTTCGATGAAGTGACGTTGCATAACTTCACCAAGAACGTCTTGACGTACTGCTTTGCCGTACATCTGAGCAACCATTTTTAGAGGCACTTTACCCTTACGGAAACCATCGAAACGACGGTTTTTAGCGATGTTGCGTAGTTCAGCTGTTACAGCGTCTTCGATGTTTGCAGCTGGAACAGTAATGTTTAGACGGCGCTCTAGGCCCTCTAGCGTTTCAACAGTAACTTGCATTATATATAAACCTCTAAAGTGGCTCGGTTTTCCGAGCTTATGAGCGTAACTCACCTGAGTTGACGCTTCATCCTTGTGTTGTGTTCTGTCCGAGCACCTAATTTAAATCGAGTATCGATACTGTTCATCAGTACCGGACTAATCAGTGATATCTTCAGTGTCATCACCAAAGGTATCTCCTATTAGCCTCAAGACAGATTTTTAGACGCGACATTCTAGCGATCTGTTACTACCCTGTCGAGCCAATAGCCACTATGTGGACATTGTCTGCACTAAATTCTCGAATGTTGCCTCATTTTTTGTAAAAAATGCGATAAAACACCCGCATCAGAAACATCGGCATATCTAGAATGGGGACAATAGCGACTTTTTCAAGGGAATCGACCGCTTTTTTTATTGAAAAGCGTAAAAAGAGATCTTGCTCTTGTTTTACTCCACAGACTTGGCAACTAAATCCCCAATCTATCCTACAAGCCATTAACATTTCTTAATTACGAAGATGTAGCAAAGTCAGGAACAAAGGGATGTCACAACGAAACCGTATTCTACTGATTTTTTTCGCCTTATATTTCCTGTGTGCGTTTGTTGGTGGCCACTGGGTGTGGAAAAACAGTTATCAATCGCTACTGGATAAACACCAGTCTCAGCTTGAACAGTTTTCTAGCCATATTAAGAATAAACTGGATAAGTACGCTCATATTCCTAACCTACTGGCAAAAGATGCACCTCTGTTTGAGGCATTGCTGCACCCGAAAAATAGCGCCCAACTTGAAGTAACGAATCGCTATCTGGAATCAGTAAATCAAGTCATCGCCGCTTCCGACACTTATCTCATTGATCAATGGGGAACCACTGTTGCGGCCAGTAACTGGCGTGATAAACGCTCGTTCATTGGGCGTAACTTCGCATTCCGTCCCTATTTCAAACAAGCCATCATCGGTGAGCAGAGCCAATACTACGCGCTGGGGTCAACGTCTGGTAAGCGGGGTTACTACTACTCTTCTCCTATAGTTTACGCAGGTGGCGTGATTGGCGTAGTGGTCGTAAAAATGGATTTGAGTAAAATCGAAGACAACTGGCAGCAACCAGATAGCGTATTTGTCGCCAATGACCCTAACGGAATTGTGTTTATGAGCAGTAGAAATGATTGGTTGCTCAAAAGCCTACAACCGCTTAGTGACGCTGAGAAAAAACAAGTTTGGGCCAGCCGCCAATATCTTGAAACTAAAATTCGTGATTTAAATTTCGTCGGCGACCTGAGCCTGTCCGTTACCGAATTAAAACAAGGCTACCCTTACAATAAAGGAACTCTGGTGGTTTCTTCTCTCGATCTTCCCGAGATAAAACTGACCATGAGGGTATTGTCGCCCAAGCAATCTATCGTTTGGATAACCTTAGGTTACCTGCTGGTACTCACTCTCATTTTTACCATTCTCTTCCTTATTGGCCAGTTGATTTACCACCGTCAGCAACGCCATTTACAACTCGAGCTGATTCAGCAAGAAGCCAATCAAAAACTGGAATATCAAGTGATGGCTCGAACCGCGGAATTACAGGCAGAGATTGCCCAGCGAACAGAAACAGAGCAGACCCTGCGTGTCACTCAGGATGAATTGGTACAGGCAGCAAAACTGGCTGTACTGGGTCAAATGTCCGCAAGTATTAGCCATGAGCTGAATAATCCCCTCGCGGCAATTCGCAGTTTCGCGGAAAACGGTAAGCTATTCTTACAAAAAGAAAAGTTTGATCGGGTCGAAGACAATTTAAGCCGTATTTCAGCGCTCACTGATCGCATGGCTAATATCAGCCAACAACTGCGCTCATTTGCCAAGAAAACCAGTGGCACTGAGCTAACCAAAACCCGACTGTTGCCAGTCGTCGCCTCTGCTAAGGAGTTAATGAAGCCCGCTTTCAAGTCAGCCCGCGTAAACTTGACGGCAGAACTAGCGGCACTGGATGCGGAGGTTTTTATCAACACGATTCAGCTGGAACAAGTCCTAGTCAACCTGCTGAGTAACGCGATTGAAGCGGTCAAAGATCAAGAGAATAGACAGGTCTGGCTTTCGATAGAACATGACCAGAGTCGTCATAACGTCATGGTTCATATCGATGATAATGGACCGGGTATCGGACAACGTTCCCTCACCGAACTTTGTGAGCCATTTTTAACTACCAAAAAAAATGGCCTCGGTTTGGGACTGTCCATCTCACAGCAAATATTGAGTGGAATGAACGGCCAATTAAGTGCTCACAATCAAGCGCAGGGCGGCGCTCGGTTCTCAGTTTGTTTGCCTATTGTTGCAGTACACGCCGAAAAAGGTTCAGAGGAATAATTATGTGTCAGGTATTTTTTATTGATGATGAAGCGGATCTCAGGCTAGCAATAGAACAGACGTTCGAACTGGCCGATATCGACGCGCAGTTTTTCCCCGACGCAGAGTCCGCCCTGTTAGCGATGAAAAAAGGCGATGAACCGGGTGTTGTCATAACTGATATCTGTTTACCGGGCATATCAGGAATGAATCTACTTAATACTCTGGTGCAAAGAGACAGCAACCTGCCGGTGATCATGATTACTGGTCACGGCGACATCTCAATGGCGGTGAATGCGTTACATCAAGGCGCCTACGACTTTATTGAAAAACCATTTTCTCCCGAACAGTTGGTTGAAACCGTCAAGCGCGCGATCGAAAAGCGTCAGCTTACGACTGAAAACGAGAAATTACGACAATCACTCAAAGCCAGTCAGGCTCTCGGCCCGCGAATTATCGGCGAAACGGTCAGTATCCAGATGCTGCGTGATACGATTTCTCACATTGCCGATACGGATGCCGATATTTTGTTGTTCGGAGAGACAGGTACAGGTAAAGAGCTTGTCGCTCGCTCATTACATGAACAAAGCTTGCGCAGAAATCACAACTTTGTCGCCGTAAACTGCGGTGCGGTGCCGGAAAACTTAATTGAAAGTGAGCTCTACGGCCATGAAAAAGGCGCATTTACTGGCGCAGAACGTCGCCGTATTGGTAAGTTCGAATTCGCTCAAGGCGGGACGTTATTCCTGGATGAAATCGAATCCATGCCCATTCAAGCACAGATTCGCTTACTGCGTGTTCTTCAGGAGCGGGTTATTGAGCGAGTCGGCTCAAACGAACTCCTTCCCCTTGATATTCGTGTAATAGCGGCGACCAAAGTGGATTTAAAACGTGCCGCTGAAGAAGGAACATTTCGCCAAGATCTCTACTATCGACTGAATGTGGTCACGCTGGATTTACCCCCTCTGCGGCTGCGAAAAGAGGACATCCCTGCTCTCTTCCATCACTTTTTGCTCGTGGCGGCCTCTCGATACGGAAAAAGCTCTCCGAGCTTGTCGTCTCAGGATCTAGCGACATTGATGGCGCATGACTGGCCGGGCAATGTGCGAGAGCTGAGAAATGCAGCAGAGCGCTTTGTGCTACTTGGGAAATTGATTCAACTCGGAGATACAAGCCCGACTCAAGTTCCTTCTTCTAGCTTGGCAGAGCAAGTAGCCGAATTTGAAAAAGCGGCAATCGAGCGCGCATTACTCGAACATAATGGCAGTATTAAGCAAACCATGACGCAATTGAATGTTCCTCGTAAAACACTGTATGACAAAATGCAACGCTATCAGATTGATAAAGATCTGTATAAATAAAACCTGACATCACATTTGTTGCTTTAGTCAACCTATCTCATACTATTGATAGTTCCATGGTTGGTAGCACTGAGCATGAATGAGAAAACAAAAATACCTGTGGTTAGGGACACGGTGGTTGTCGACGGACATTATCAGGAAGAACGACGCTCCGGAGAGGATCGCAGGAAGAACAAGCAAAAGTGGCATAGCTATGAGCGGAGATTAAACTCTCGGCCAAGAAGACATGACCACAAATCAATAGACGAAGAGGTGTGACATGCCACACCTCTTTTTTTACCCTAGTGAGTTTAAATTAAGTTACTTAGTGATTATCTCCGGCCCCATCAACATCGTCGGTAACCAGGTTGAAACCCATGGAATGTACGTCACTATAATGAGGAACAGGAACATTACCGCCACCCAAGGCAACGCCGCTTTCACCACGCTCATCATTGACATCTTCGCGACCCCAGCGGTAACAAAGAGGTTCAACCCGACTGGTGGCGTGATCATCCCAATCTCCATGTTCACCACCATCATGATACCCAGGTGGATTGGATCAATGCCTAAAGCAATGGCGATAGGAAATACCAGTGGAGCGACAATGATCAGCAAACCAGACGGTTCCATAAACTGACCGCCAATCAAGAGTAGTATGTTCACCACGATCAAGAATGTAATTGGCCCCAAGCCTGCGGAAAGCATCGACTCGGTGATCATTTGCGGGATACGTTCTTCGGTCAGTACATGCTTTAAGATCAATGCATTTGCGATGATAAACAGCAGCATGATCGTCAGTTTGCCGGCTTCAAACAAGGTTTGTTTTGTGTCGTGGTGTACAAAACTCTGAAGGATTTTCACAACGGCAGGTTTGGTATTCTGTTTATCGGCAAACGGCCCCATGTCTTTGTAAACAAAGTTAGCAATTAAGAAGGAGTAAACCGCTGCCACTGCCGCCGCTTCCGTCGGTGTGAAAATCCCGCCGTAAATACCGCCGAGAATAATGACTACCAGCATCAATCCCCAGATAGCATCTTTAGCCGCCGCGATCGCTTCTTTCCAGCCCACAAATGGTTGTTTCGGCAGGTTCTTAACTCGGGCTGCAATGTAGATGGCAATCATCAGCATGACACCAGCTAATAAGCCCGGAATTACGCCACCTAAGAACATACGACCGACTGATACATCTGTCGCTGCCGCGTAAACAACCATTACGATGGAAGGAGGGATCAGGATACCGAGTGTACCGGCGTTACAGATAACCCCTGCGGCAAAATCTTTGGAATAGCCGTTTTTGATCATACCAGCAATAACGATGCTACCAATCGCGACGACGGTTGCAGGCGAAGAACCAGACAGTGCGGCAAACATCATACATGCCACAACCGAAGCCATAGCAAGACCACCCCGGAACCAGCCGACCATAGCAATCGCAAAACGAATGATACGCTTCGCTACACCGCCAGTGGACATAAAACTGGATGCAAGGATGAAAAACGGGATAGCAAGTAAAGTGTAGTGTCCTTCAAATGCATTAAAAAGCGTTTGTGCAACCGATGCTAGCGATGCATCTGAATGCCACATCAAAAACAAAATACTGGATAAACCCAGTGATACAGCGATTGGCACGCCCAAAAGCATGAAGCCAATCACCATCAAGAATAGCCATAAAATGTCCATCGGTTAGCGCTCCTTGTTGTTATTGTTATCTTGGCTTTTGTCTTTGCCTGGCATGGGTTCCATTGCATCACCCGCATCTTTGAGCTCTTCTTTTAGTGCTTCTAACTCTTCTTCGCCTTCATGGCTGGAAATCAGACGGTCAAGCTTGCCAGTCAAGATTTGATAGGCCGCCTGCGCAAAACGAAACGTCAGTAACGCCATACCAATTGGCAGTGCCATGTAAGGAATAAATCGAGGCAGCTTCTCGTAACGCTCGCCTTCGTTGAGCCAGTCAGCCATAAACTGCAACATCTCTGGCATTGGAATATCATCCGTCTCGTACCATGCACGCTCTGTGGCGAACGGGTACCAGTAATTCCATGAACCAATGAGAAGTAGTATTGAAAACGTCAAACAGCATGACACGGCAAGCAAAGCACAAGCTTTTCTAAACTGTTCAGGTAACAAGTTAATCACCACGTCAACACCGATGTGAAAATGCTTTTTCACGCCGTATGAAGCGCCTACGAGAACCATCCAGGCAAAAAGAAAAACGGTAACTTCAAGCGCCCAAAGAATATTGTCATTGAATAAGTAACGCATCACGACGTTGACAAATGTCAGCATCGTCATCGCTCCGAGGAAGAAGGCAATTAAGGTTTCTTCAACCTTGTCGGTAAACTGACCGACTTTCGAAAAAAATGAGTGTTCCATAACGGTACATCGCTCGAATCAGGTAAGTTTGGCTCCCGACGAACGGGAGCCGATTATCATTATGTTGAGTTATTTTTGGTTAGCCGCTAACGCCGCTTCAATTAACTCTGAACCAATGTCTTTTTCAAACTTGTTCCAAACTGGTTTAAGCGCGGTTACCCACTCTTCACGCTGTTCTGGGGTCAGTTCGCGAACCACACCACCTGCTTCGATAACGTACTGTTTGTTTTGTTGTTCTACGCGGTTAGATTCCGCATTTCGGGTCTGAGTGACCTCTTTAAGAATGCTCGCAAGCTGGTCACGTACGTCGTCTGGAAGTCCGTCCCACCACTTCGTGGAAGTAACCACTAGATAATCCAATATTCCGTGGTTAGTTTCGGTTGTACCATCTTGAACCTCGAAGAACTTTTTACCGTAGATATTCGACCAAGTATTTTCCTGACCATCGATAACTTTGGTTTGTAAGCCACCGTACACTTCGGCAAATGACATTTTTTGAGGGTTAGCACCCAATTGCTCAAACTGTGCAACCAGTACATCGGAAGCCTGTACGCGGAATTTCAACCCTTTAGCATCTTCAGGGTGAACCAACGGTTTGTTGGCTGAGATTTGCTTCATACCGTTGTGCCAGAACTCTAGCCCTCTGATACCACGTCGGTTCATCGCGTTTTTAAGCTTCACACCCGCCTCAGAGTTTTGGAAGCGGTCAACAGCATCTACATCATCAAAAAGGAAAGGAAGGTCGAACAGACGGAATTTTTTGGTGAACTTTTCAAACTTAGACAGTGAAGGTGCAGCAAGTTGTACGTCCCCATTCAACATAGCCTCAAGCACTTTGTCGTCATCGTAAAGCGTCGAGTTAGGAAACACTTGCATACACGCCTTACCGTTCATCTCTTCATTGACACGCTTTTCAAGCAGCGACGCCGCGATCCCTTTTGGGTGCTTATCGGTGTTGGTTACGTGACTAAACTTGATGACCATTTCACCTGGGTCACAGTTAGCGGCAGCGTTGAAACTGGTAACAGCAAGAATTGAGGCAGTTAGTAGGGTAACAGGCTTAAACATTATTATTCTCCTTGATAAATGAACAACCCCATCACTGGGTGTTGATTCATCTACTAAAGCAAGGACCGAACCACCTTCTTGAATCACCGACTTATCCTTTTAAATCAGTCATTTAAAAAGACATCATTCAAAGTGTATTTACCTAGATCACAAAATTATTTTTGAAATGGGTGAAATCTACCCACGCCAAATGATTAAGTGGGTAGATTTAGACACACCCGTGAATCAACAAATAAAAATGGCAACCATTTGGCTGCCATTTAAAATTTACGAGTTGTTGAGTTGCCTTACTCCAGCGTTAATGAAACTCGATGCGTTGCTCGGTTGTCGCATCAAAGAAAACCGCCTTTGATAAATCAAAATGCAATGGGGCAACCTGACCAACTTTTACATCGAACTCCGGTGACAATCGACAGGCCACTTCTTGATCGTTAACCTTAATCATCGCGATGGTATCTGGCCCCGTTGGCTCAAGGACTTCAAGCTGTAAATCAAGCTTGGTAGATGCGGCAGACTCTTGATTCTCACTGTCCGTAATATGCTCCGGACGCAATCCAATCACAATCTCTTTGCCATCTTGTTTTCGCATCGAAGCTGGTAGTTTGATGTGATGCTCCTGCGCGTTACTGCCTGTCACTTTTATCACGGGGTTATCCTGAGCATCCAAATCGACCATGGTTTTAATGAAGTTCATCGAGGGTGAGCCCATAAAACCTGCGACAAACATATTATTAGGCTTGCTGTAGATTTCTTGCGGTGTCCCGAGTTGCTGCAGTTCACCGTCTTTCATTACCGCGATACGATCCGCCAGCGTCATCGCTTCAATCTGGTCATGCGTTACGTACACAATCGTCGTATTCAGTTGCTGGTGAAGACGCTTGATCTGGTGGCGCATTTCAACACGCAACTTCGCATCTAAGTTCGAAAGTGGCTCGTCAAACAGATACAGCTTCGGGCGACGAGCAAGCGCACGTCCCATCGCAACTCGCTGGCGCTGACCACCTGATAATTGCGAAGGCTTACGGTCAAGCAGATGATCAATCTGTAGCATTTCCGCCACTCGCTCCACTTCCGCATCAATCGCTTCTTTCGCCATTTTTCGAATCTTAAGACCAAATTCGATATTGCCTCTTACCGTCATATTTGGATATAGCGCATATGATTGGAACACCATCGCAATATCGCGATCTTTTGGTTCCACATTCGACACATTGTTGCCATCAATCACGATATCGCCTGAGCTGATATTCTCTAACCCAGCGATGGTATTCATTAGTGTCGACTTGCCACAACCTGATGGGCCTACCAAGATAAGAAACTCTCCAGAATCAATACTGATATCGATACCTTTCAAGGTTTCTTGTTCCGCTTTTGGATAGGTTTTACGGATTTGTTTAAGTTCTAGAGTTGCCATGATAATTATCCTTTTACCGATCCAGCCGTAAGGCCACGAACAAAGTATTTTCCTGCGAATACGTAAACGAGTAGCGTTGGTAACGCCGCAATGATCGCCGCCGCCATATCGACGTTGTACTCTTTCACCCCTGTACTGGTGTTAACTAAGTTGTTCAGGGCAACCGTAATTGGCTGTGTTTCGGAACCTGAATAGACAACACCAAACAAGAAGTCATTCCAAATGGCGGTAAACTGCCAAATCACCGTCACCATGATGATTGGCGTCGAAATTGGCAGAAGAATTTTAAAGAAAATGGTAAAGAAACCTGCCCCATCCAACTTCGCGGCTTTGACAAGCTCATCTGGAATACTGATGTAGAAGTTACGGAAGAACAGCGTGGTAAACGCCATACCATAAATCACATGAACGATAACCAAGCCTGTGGTGGTATTTGCTAAACCTAACTTACCGAGCACCGCCGCCATTGGTAACAAAATCACCTGAAACGGAATAAAGCAGCCAAACAGCAGCAAGCTGAAGAACAAGTTTGAACCTCGGAATTGCCACTTGGTCACAACGTAACCATTAAATGCCCCTAACAGGGTCGAGATGGCTACAGCAGGGATCACCATTTGAAAAGAGTTCCAGAAATACCCTTTTACCCCTTCACATTTCACGCCCGTACACGCGCTGTCCCACGCTTTATACCAGGCATCAAAAACCCATTCGGTTGGCAGACTCATCAAATTGCCCGCTTTAATATCAGGCAGTGTTTTGAATGACGTCACCACCATCACGAACAACGGCATCAAATAGAACAAGCAAAAAAATACCAATCCAGAATAGATAAACAATCGAGAGAAATTCATACTACGCATCATGACTTTTTCTCCCTAAGCTCTGAGTACAAATAAGGAACTAAAATGGCAAGAATACCTGCCAGCATCATCATCGCGCTTGCCGCCCCCAAACCTATCTGACCACGAGTAAATGAGTGCGCGTACATAAACAGCGCGGGTAAATCTGAAGAGTACCCCGGGCCACCAGCCGTCATCGCTGTTACCAGGTCGAAGCTCTTAATCGCAATGTGTGAAGTGATGATTACTGAACTAAAGAAGACAGGTCTTAAGCAAGGCATAATGATGCGCCAGTAAATGGTTGGCAGACTTGCGCCGTCTATTTGTGCCGCTTTGATTATGGATGAATCAATGCCGCGCAAACCAGCCAGAAACATCGCCATGACAAAACCGGATGACTGCCAAACAGCGGCTATCACCAAGGTGTACACCGACAGGTCAGAGTTTACTAACCAGTCAAATTTGAAATTGGTAAAACCCCAGTCCTGCATCAGTTTCTCTACTCCTAAACCAGGATTGAGAATCCATTTCCAGGCGGTACCCGTCACGATAAAGGAGAGGGCCATCGGATAAAGATAAATGGTCCGAATTGCGCCTTCGTTCCGAATATTTTGATCGAGCAAAATAGCTAAGCCCACGCCAAGAACAATAGCGATGAGCATAAACAGCAGCCCAAAAATACCAAGGTTGCTAATAGAAGTGATCCAACGATCGTTATCCATCAGCTTTTCATACTGAGTAAAACCAACAAAGTTAAAGCTTGGCAGAAAACGGGAGTTGGTCATTGATAATGCCGCCGTCCAGAAGATGTAACCATAGATACATACCACAGTTACCAGAACGGTCGGGGCAAGGACGATTTTCGGCAGCCAGTGCTGAAGTCTGTCCGCCAAACTGAGTTTCGCGTGGGACTTCTTTGAATACCGATTCACAACATGCTCCATAACGAATCCTTACGTCTTAAAGGAAGGGCGTATAAGCTCCCTACAAGCCTGTGCGCCCTTTAGGGTGTGATCTGTAAATGGATTAGATAGCGGCTTTAACTGCTTTCGCTAGCTTTTGTGCTGCTTGTTTCGGATCCGCATTGTCGTCGTTGAAGAAGTTTGTTACGACGTCATAGATTGCACCTTGTGCATAGCTTGTGGTCGATAAGCCGTGTGCCATACTCGGCACTAAATCACCTGACTGCGCACTGGCTTTGAAGGTTTCCATTGAGTCCAGGGCACATTGGTCAAATTTCGCCATATCCATATCAAGACGAACTGGAATGGAGCCTTTATTCAGGTTAAAGACTTCCTGGAACTCTTTGGTCAGAATGGTACGAGCTAAGTCTTGCTGTGCCTTCTTGTTCTCTTCGTTGCTGAGTTCAAAGAAAGCAAAACTATCAATGTTGAACGTAAATTGGCCATCGGTACCTGGTGCAGGTGCACAAATGTAGTCTTTACCCGGAACTTTACCCGCCGCAGTAAACTCACCTTTCGCCCAGTCACCCATTATCTGCATGGCAGCTTCACCGTTAATCACCATCGAAGTCGCTACGTTCCAGTCACGCCCCGGCGAGTTAGCATCTATATAGTCGCGAATTTTCTTAAACTTGGTGAAGACTTCGACCATTTTATCGCCCGACAAGACGTCCATATCTAAGTCAACAAACGCTTTGTTGTAATCTTCACTACCCAGCACATCTAGTGCGACGGCTTCAAATACCGTCGCGTCTTGCCAAGGCTGTCCACCATGAGCAAGAGGAATAAAGCCTGCCGCTTTGATCTTGTCAGCTGCAGCAAAAAACTCGTCCAGCGTTGTTGGCAGCTCTACACCTGATTTTTGCAATACTTCAGGGTTTGCCCACAGCCAGTTCACGCGGTGAACGTTAACCGGAACGGCAACGTACTCATCTTTGTACTTCATGACTTTGGTTACCACTGACGGTAGGATGTCATCCCACTTTTCCTGCTTCGCTGTGCTTTCAAGTGAAGTAAGGAAACCTAAGCTGCCCCACTCTTGAATATCGTGGCCTTTGATTTGAGCCGCTGATGGAGGATTGCCAGATACTGCACGGGTTTTCAGAACCGTCATTGCTGACTCACCGCCGCCCCCAGCAACCGCAAAGTCTTTCCAGGTATGATTTTGTTCTTCTAACATTTGTTTTAAAACAGCAGCAGATTTCGCTTCACCACCAGCCGTCCACCAGTGAAGTACTTCAACTTCACCCGCGTTGGCCATGTTTGCCGCAGATAGCAGAGATAGAGTAAGTAGGGTTTTATTTAGTTTCATTATTATCTTCCATGTATTGGATTAGACATTCAGGTCAACGACTCAATGACCTCAAACGTTCATACTTGAACTTAAGTCAGTCTATCCAACGAGAAAATTTAGATTGAAACAAAGCGTAACCTTAACGTAACAATCATGTTACATTAAGATTTTAGTTGATATTAAACAAACACTTGAACACGTAACCCGCGACTAGGCAAGTTGTCAATTATGAGATCTCCACCATGACCGTGGAGAATGTTACGGCAGATTCCAAGCCCTAATCCATGGCCCTGATCATCATCAGCCAGCCGATAATACGGCTCAAATACCATGTCGATCTGATCTTCTGGAATGCCCGGCCCCTGATCACAAATCTCAATTTTGACCCGGCCATCAAAGTTGGTGAGGGTTATTTCAGCGTGTTCACCATATTTCACCGCGTTATCGACTAAGTTGCTGATGACACGTTTTATCGCCAATGGTTTTGCAACGATTGACTCCGTTGAACTCGGCGAAAACTTCACCCGTGTTTGTTGCTGGTTATAAGGCTCAATCACGCTAGTAATGACATCATTCAGGTCAACATTGACGGTATTTTCATGCAACTCTGTATCTCTTACGGTCTGAAGCGCACCCTTCACCATCATTTCCAGATCATCCAGATCACGGTTAAATTTTTCTCGTTTAGTATCACTTTCCAGCAATTCAGCACGTAAGCGAAGGCGAGTAATAGGCGTCTTTAAATCGTGGGAGATTGAAGAAAACAACTGTTCCCTATCAGAAATATAATGACGAATCCGCTGCTGCATCCGGTTAAAGGCTCTCGTTGCTGTGACGAGCTCACTAGCGCCCTCTTCTTTCAGCGGAGCCTGCTCTACGTTCATACTCATTTCATTGGCAGCTTTTGCCAAGCGCTTCAACGGCTTCACCTGCTTTTTCATCAGCAAATAGGTGAGAGCCAATAAAATCGTGGTAGAAAAAATCAGAAACAGAATCTGCTCTCGCCCAATTAAGGTATCGTCAAGATTGACATAAGGGGCGGGCAGCAAAGCGGCGATGTAGAGCCATTCGTCTTTGGCGAGCTCGAGCTGAACAACTAAAACAGGAGGATCAATAGGGTTCAACGTTAGAGTGTGATGCGCCCACGACTTAGGTAAATCGCTCAAATAGATATCGTTTTTCAGCAAACGCAGGTTTTCGGGCAATGAGAAGTCGACGAGAATCGTGTCAACTTTGGGAAGCTTTTTGTTTAACACTTCCCCGATCGCTTCGATAGATGCCAGCTTTAGTGGCGTATCTTTGATTGGCTCAACAATGAGCTGCTCTCGGTTAAACGAGACAAAAAAGCGCGTTCCGCCCATATTGCGAATCTGGTCGAGCACAATATGACGATAGCTGACGGGCAACGATTGAAAAAAAGTCACCGTTGAGGAGAACATATTCGCCATACTTTGAGACGCATCGCGAATCCCCGCCAGTTCTTTCTGCTTTGACTCGGTATACCAAATGGTTGTTGCCACACCTTGCGCCAAAATCACCGCTAATAACGTTAAGCCCAATGTACGATTGACTAACGAATTGGGCTTAAATCGCTTGAGTAAACGCCGCCACTTACTGTTCATAACTGACTGGCACGGCGAGTAAGTAACCGTTACCGCGCATCGTCTTTATATAATGAGGGTACTTGGCACTCTCACCTAAGCGTTGGCGCAAACGACTGAGCTGAACATCGATACCTCTTTCAAAAGGTAATGCTTCCCGACCACGTGTCTCTACTGAGATCGTATCTCGGTCTATTATTTGATTCGGTCGTTTTAAAAACAGCATGAGCAACGAAAAGTCGCTACCCGATAAGTCATGCGACTGTTGGGTTTCTTGGTGGATAATTCGGTGCGACAAGGTATCCAACAGCCAGTCACCAAAACGAATTGGCTTGGCTGTTAAAGGGCTGACTTGCTCTTCTTTGGTCACTTTAACGCGGCGCAATACGGCTTTAATCCGCGCATTAAGATGACGCGGATTAAATGGCTTGGCGAGATAATCATCAGCGCCGATTTCTAAGCCGATGATCTGGTCGGTGTCATCTGAAACTGCGGTCAGCATAATAATTGGTGTAGACGAATGCCGACGAACCGCCTGACATAAAGAAAAACCATCTTCACCGGGTAGCATCACATCGAGCAAAATGAGGTCAGGGTACCCATGTTGCTCGATGTGCAGGTGCATTTGATCCCCATCATTCACGGCACTGACGATATATCCTTGTTTCGTCAGGTACTCCTGTAGTAACTCACAAATTTCTTGGTCATCATCTACGACCAGAATTCTCGCTGACATTCTTCCACCCAAAGTATTACTAATTGATCTACTGCCAGTGTAATCGGTGCAAGAAATCACATTCAGTGAGTATTTATTAATACTTTGAACCTGCCGCGGATAAATATCACATCTTATTAACAAATCACCATAATAAGTCACTTATGATGAACAGCTGATTTCCATCTTTTTGCCCCACTCTGGTGGTAATTTTGCGTACTCTTCAAACTCAGGCTGAGAATCATAAGGATGACGAAGTAATTCAGCTAAGCGATTCACTTCACTGAAGTCCCCTTCTTCCGCTTTATCAATTGCTAATTGTGCCAAGTAGTTACGCAGAATGTATTTAGGGTTCGCACGGCGCATTTGCTCACAGCGCTGTTCTGTTGTGATTTGTCTGCCTAGCTCATCGACTTCTAACTCGCATCGTGCCAGATAAAGATCCAGCCACGCTTGCGCCGCTTCACGGTGAATAAACAAATCAATGACTTCTTGCGGTGACTTTTGGTCTAAGTTGGATAACGCTCTAAAGAAGCGCGTGTAGTCGGTTTTGTTTTGATTGAGTAACTCAAACATCGATTCAAACAAACGTGCGTCTTCATCGATTTTGGTTTTTAAGCCAAGCTTATCGCGCATTAAAAGGCTAAATTGCTGACTTAAACGCACCTCAAACTGACCAAGTGCAGTTTCTAAATCAGCACGCTCCACTAACGGAGATAACGAATGCGCCAGTGCCGAAAGGTTCCAAAGTGCGACTCGCGGCTGCTGGTCAAACGCATAGCGTCCCTGATAGTCGGAATGATTACAGATATAGCCAGGATCGTAGTCATCCAAGAAGCCGTATGGTCCGTAATCAAAAGTTTGCCCAAGAATAGACATGTTATCGGTGTTCATGACGCCGTGTGCAAAACCAAAAGCTTGCCATTTCGCAATCATGTCGGCCGTTTTCTCCACAATATTGGTAAACATCGCGGCGTAAGGCTTTTCGGCTTGAGCGCATTCGGGT
Source organism: Vibrio sp. STUT-A11 (assembly GCF_026000435.1). Classification (NCBI taxonomy): domain Bacteria; kingdom Pseudomonadati; phylum Pseudomonadota; class Gammaproteobacteria; order Vibrionales; family Vibrionaceae; genus Vibrio; species Vibrio sp. STUT-A11. Next base: position 2,409,051 of record NZ_AP026763.1, read on the forward strand.
AGGTGCCACTCAATCACCTTATCCGCCAACAGTTTCTGTTCTGCCAGTTGATTGGTGTAAAAGAAGTGCTCAAAGTGACCAAATCGAATATGCGTTTCCGCCATGCGAATTAACAGCGCGCCGTTTTCAGTTTTTTCGCGATAGACCGGCGTGTCACTCACCATCATACCCAGCGCACGGGTAGTCGGTATCCCTAGTCCTTGCATCGCTTCACTGCATAGGTACTCACGAATCGTTGAACGTAGTACAGCTCTGCCGTCACCCATACGCGAATACGGTGTGAGGCCCGCGCCTTTTAGATGAATATCAAACCAAGTGCCATCCTGTCGCTGAATTTCAGCCAGTAACAAGCCTCGACCATCGCCCAAGTCCGGGTTGTAAGTTCCGAACTGGTGCCCTGCATATTTCATCGCTAACGGGCGAAATTCTTCAACCTCACCTTGACCAGAAAACGCCTCTAGCAACGTTTCATTAGGTGTTGATGGTAAGCCAAACTGCTGCGCAAATTTACTGTTCCACACCACCCATTGAGTGTTTATCAATGGCTGTGGTTTTACGAAAGTAAAAAAAACGGAAGGCAGCTGGCTGTAACGATGGGTGAAATTGACCCCTTGCCACACTGACATATTGGGTTCCTTATCTAATAAGACTAACTATTAGTCAGTATACGTCCGATCCCAATGACCATTCAGCCATGAATTCAACATGGGTATTTATTGTATCTATCGCTCAGGAATCAATAAGCCACTCGAAATGAGTGGCTTACGTCTAAAGTGCGGTGAGTGCTCGCAACAATTTCAACAGAGCATTAAAATTCAGGCTTTTATATTTTTCTACATCAACCCGTCAACACCGTATCTTCTGGGTATTTAATCAAAGTAGGTTCTGGGCGAGCTAACATATAAGCCAATGTCAAAGGGCCGATACGGCCAATGATCATCACCACAATCATGATGTATTTGCCCGGTTCCGATAACTCTGCCGTCAGACCTGCGCTAAGGCCGACTGTGGCAAAAGCAGATATCGTCTCAAACATGACTTTATCAAACGCCGCGTCCTCCGTGATCATCAGTAGGAACATTGCCGTTGTCAGGATGGCTCCACTCACCACGATAATCGCGAGCGATTTTGTAACGGTTGGCCAGTTGACCGTGCGTTTAAATATCACTAGGTGTTTCTTTTGGCGTAAAAAAGTCCAGGTCGCCAAAAAAGCAACCGTAAAAGTCGAAACCTTAATCCCGCCACCTGTAGACGTAGACCCTGCGCCGATAAGCATCAAAATAATCATAATAAGTAAAGCTGGCTGAGAGAACTGTGATAAGTCTACACTGTTAAAGCCAGCGGTTCGTGCACTGGCAGATTGAAAAAACGCAGCAAGCCATTGCGCTGACAAAGGTAATGATTCCATCGTATTTGGATTACTTCGTTCTAACAGCCAAAACAGTATCGTGCCTACCAGCAACAATACGGGGGTCGCAATCAACATAATTCGGGTATGAAGATGCAGCGAGTTAAACCCTTTACGCCAGTTTAACCAGCTATCACCGACAACAGTGAAACCCAATCCACCAAAAATGAACAGACCCGCAAGGGTGAATATCACCAACGAATCATTGACGAACCCGGTCATGCTATCCGAAAACAGGGCAAAGCCAGCGTTATTAAATGCGGAAATTGAATGGAACAACGCATAGAACATCCCGGTTTGCCAGCCCATTTCCGGCACCCAGCGAAACGATAGGAAGATAAAACCCAGCGTCTCTGCCACCAAGGCAAATACCATGATCTTTGTAATCAGGTTACGTAGGTTGACATGCCGATCCTGACCGAGCGCTTCCTTAGCCAAAGCTTGTTGACGCAAACTCAAACGCATACCAAACATATAAAGCAACACGGCAGATAATGTCATTTGTCCCAACCCACCGATTTGCATGAGGCACATCAACAGGATTTGACCCGCCAACGTAAAGTGCTGACCCGTATCCACGACGCCAAGGCCAGTTACACTGATCGCAGACGTTGCGGTAAATAGTGCGTCAGTAATCGACAATCCGCTCACCGAAAAGACGGGCAGCGTGAGAAGTATCGCAGAGGGTAATAACACTCCGAGAAAACTCATCAATATAATCCGAGGTTCGCTGCCCTTCTCTTTCGGTCTTTGGCTATCCGGGACGTAAAAGACGCCTTTTTGGTGAAAATGCATCATAGTGATTTCAGTGTGCGAGCCAGTTTTTCTTGCGGACCAACCACAATCATAAGATCGCCAATTTCTAAGCTAACATCCATACTTGGGGCTTTGGTGATCTCCGGCCCTCTTTTAAAGCCAAGAACTTGGACGCCCTCAACCTGACACAGAGACAACTCCCCTAGCTTTTTCCCCATCCAGCGAGAGCCAATCACAAATTCGGTCATCGCAAGGTCACTGCCTAGTGGATGGAAATCTAGCACTCGCCTGTCGAGCATTTTACGCGCAACGCGGATACCCATATCACGTTCTGGCATGATGACATGATCAGCACCAATTTTTTGCAGGACTCTGGCCTGAAATCGATCGTTGGCTTTAACCCAAATCGATCTTACCCCGGCTTCTTTTGCAATTAAGGTGGCGAGAATACTGGCATTCACATCGGTGCCTATTGCAATCATCACCATATCGTAATCATCGAGCCTTAGCTCAGCCACCGTCTCTTCATGGGTACAGTTTGCTACGATAGCCTGGCTGACAAACCCTGCGGCTTCTCTTACTTTTTCTTCGTCAATGTCTACCGCTAAAACTTGAGAACCCGCCTCTTGTAGTTCTTTGCAGACCGCTAAGCCAAACCGACCAAGGCCGATAACAGCGAATTGCTTATCACCTTTTTTCATTTATGCCTCTTTTATGCATTTAGTAGCAATAACGAAAGTCTGCTCTTATTCCACTGCGTGTGCAAACCAGACGACAGAAAATTAACCAAAGCTTTACCGAGCTTAAGTCACAAATGTTAAGCGTATGACATGATTTGATTTTTTCCACCATTAGCGTTAACAAATGTGTGCTAATTCTATATGTTAGAAAACAAAAAAAGCCGCATCGAAATGCAGCTTTCTATTGAAAAGATATTTACTCTCTCAGTTTCTAGTCTGATTCTTATCAGATTGAGAACGATTATCCTGAGGCTTACGCTTATTCTTGGGAACGTAATTAAGAATTGAAATCGGCACGGGCTTTCTTGGCGTAAATCCCTCAATTTCTACACGCTCTAGCAGGTGGCCTAAACGGCTCTCAATCATGCATAAGTTTTTGAAATCGTCCTTCGATACCAGTGAAATCGCTTCGCCTTGCGCACCAGCACGACCTGTACGTCCAATTCGGTGTACATATTCATCTGCCGGGTAAGGCAAATCGTAGTTAATCACCACAGGCAGATTATCAATATCGATACCGCGAGCCGCAACGCCCGTCGCCACTAAGTACTGGATCTCACCCGCTTTAAACTGCTCAATCAGTTCCTGACGCACACGCTGATTACGTCCGCTGTGGAACGCTTCTGCAACGATGCCACGCTTCTCTAGTTGGCTAACCAGCTTCGCAGCACCATGCTTGGTTTCGATAAAGATCAGAACCTGTGACCAGTCATTCTCTTTTAGCATGTGGCTCAACAAAGACGATTTCATGTCTTTATCAACGGTTGTAATCCACTGCTTAATGTTCGACTTCGACGCACTGTGTTTGGCGATAGCAATCTCTTCAGGATCGACAATCGCATTCTTGGCCAGGTCGCGAACCGGGTTCGAAAGTGTGGCAGAGAACAGCAGGCTCTGTACATCCTCTGGCATGCAATCAACGATTTTATCTATTGCATCGATGAAGCCCATGTCCAGCATCTTGTCGGCTTCGTCTAAGACCAGCATCTCGACTTCATCAAAGTGAATCGATCGTTGACCGTAAAGGTCAATCAGACGACCCGGCGTACTGACCACAATGTCCACGCCCTCGATCAACGCTTGTTTTTGTGGTGCGTATTCAACACCACCGAACATGGCCATTGAGCGTAATGGCAGGTTCTTACCGTAAGCTTCAATACTTTGATGTACCTGAAGCGCTAGCTCACGCGTTGGGGTAAGAATGATGGCACGCGCACGTTTTTTACGCTGCGTTTCACCCTGACTAAGCTTCTCTAAGATTGGTAAAACAAAGCTGGCCGTTTTACCGGTACCGGTTTGTGCTGCGGCGATCAAATTGCATCCACGCAGTACAATCGGAATGGCTTTTTGCTGAATAGAAGTCGGTTTTTCATAACCCAGCGCCGTCACTGCATCAGTGATTGGTGCGCTTAAACCAAGCTTAGAAAATGGCATAGAAACGTCTCAACAGAGGAAATGGGCGCGTAGTGTATCAGTAACCAAGTGATTAATCAGCTTAGCTGTACTGAGAAGTACTACCCTGTAAATAAAACATAAGCTTAGCAAGAGAACAGGATTTATCGCCACTTCACATTTACTAAGCAGGAATCTCGCTATGCTATTCACATATGAATGACTGGAAGGCTGCATGGATATTTTATTACTGGTCGGATTGGTTGGTTTAATCACGCTCAATGGCGTCTTTGCGATGTCAGAAATTGCGCTGGTCGCCGCCAAAACAAGCCGTCTAAAAATGATGGCTGAAAACAGCAAGCGCGCAACACTCGCTTTAGAGCTCAAAGATAATCCGACACTGTTTTTATCAACGATTCAAATTGGCATCACAGTGATTGGCCTGTTAAGCGGTATCTTTGGCGAAGCCACGCTATCTGTTCCTTTAGGACAATGGTTAGTCAGCCAAGGAGTAGAGAAAGAAATTGCCAACGTTGTATCCACGTTCAGTGTGGTTTTGTTGATCACCTACTTCGCCATTGTGGTCGGCGAATTGGTCCCCAAACGTATTGCGCAAAATAATGCAGAGATGATTGCTATCAATGTGGCTTACCCAATTCACTGGTTAGCCAAAATAACCCGACCATTTGTGTTTCTTTTGACCTTTACCACCGATACCTTGCTCAGAATATTGGGGCAAAGTGAGAGCAAGAGTGAAGTCGTCACCGAAGAAGATATTGTCGCTGTTGTCAGTGAGGGTTCTGAGTCCGGCGCGATTGAGCCTCAGGAACAGTTGATGATCCGCAATCTTCTTCATCTTAATGATCGCCTTGCACTGTCGTTAATGACACCACGGTCTGATATTCATTATCTGGACGACACGCTACCTATTGATGCTATCCTAAAAAACCTCCGTCAGACCCAACACTCCGTGTGGCCAATATGCAAAGGAAGTCTGGATAACATCATTGGTACAATTTCTTCCAAAGTTCTGTTAGATGAATATGACAAGCTTTCCATGGAACGAATCAATAAACGCCTAAAACAACCTCGCTTTGTACCCGAATCAATGAAAGGACTGCCTTTACTGAATTACATGCAACAGACCAGTACCGAGATGGTATTTATCGTCGACGAATATGGTGATGTGCAAGGGTTAGTCACGCTCTATGACTTACTCAAATCGATCGCCGGAGAGTTGGGAATGGAACCTCAACACATTTGGGCAAAACAGCAAAAAGACGGCAGTTGGTTAATGGACGCACTCATCCCATTGAATGAACTCAAAAACAAACTCCAACTGAGCAACATCGAAGGGGAAGAGAGTGAAGGGTTTCAGACCTTAAACGGTTTCCTGACCTGGTTAATAGACCGTGTACCTGCTCAAGGAGAAATCATCGAGTACCAGAACTGGCGATTTGAAGTGCTGCTGATGAAAAGTAACCGCATCGTACAGGTGAAAGCATCCCAACAAGAGCCAGCTGAAACACCAGAAAACACTGATCCGTAATCAGCCAGAATGATTAACTACCCATTTAGATTGGCTTTACTCATCGCCAATATGGACAGGATAAACGTAGGCTTTTTCACTAAATTATATCTATTTTTTGTATTAATTAGACTCGCCAACTTTAATAAACAACGGTATAAATGGAAATAGTTATTAATTGCATTTTATGGTAGACCGTGTTTTGAATGACAAGAGACTGAAAAACATTCAATCAGGTGAAATACTCTCCCCTGATTGCAGCCACTTTGTAACGAACAATCCCGTGATTCAGTTTATAAAAGCCACACCGGAGATGTACACCACAACAGGATTAGCTTTAGAAGAGAAACAGGTGCAGAAAGCGGTAACAAAACGTCAAAAAGAATTCAGAGCCGGACGTCACGCCGCGCGAGCCGCGATAGCAAAACTGCTTCCAAACAATACCTTTGTGGACCAGATACCCATCTTGATAGGTCCATCCAGAGAGCCCATTTTTCCTGATACCATTAGTGGCAGTATTAGCCATACTGACTCACTTTGCCTTGCTGCGTGCGCACTCAAAAATGCTGTTCCAAGTATCGGGATCGACATCGAAAACAATAACAAGCTCGACAATCACCTTTTCCCAACGATTTACACACCAAATGAACAACACCGCTTACAGAAATCCGACACCATCCCAAACATTCTGATATTCAGTATCAAAGAGAGTATATTTAAGTGCCTGTTTCCATTCGTTAAGGTGTATTTCGACTTTCTTGACGCCGAGATTACGTTACAGCCAGAAACAGCAAATAGCGGACAGTTTCAGTTTGAGTTGATTGGAGATAACCGAAGCCATCTCCAATCCGCCCTGCCAGATCTAACGTTCCACGGTCATTATTGCTTTACCGAAAAAACCGTTTTTTCGCTGTGCTTTTTTAGCGCCTGATTTAGCGAAAGCTCTTAATCAATGATCATTTTTTATCACCATCGTCTGTCGCTCATTGACCAAGGGTAACCGGTTCCTCAAACGTGCCTTCCATGTCGGTGAAACTTCTACGCCACTTGCGTCCAACGGCCTGGTCTGCTTCCAGCAATACCAACCTAAGTAAGAAAGTGGTCATACTTAATGATAGAGGACCAGAAAATAGGCATCGAACACAAACACGCATGCACCCACAATAAAGGTCATCTGGCTAAACCGACTCCAGCTTGCCCCTGAAGTCAGTCAGAGGGGAGACACTCCCCTCCCACTTATTCTCTGGTGCAAATGAATGTCCAGAATTAAACATCGAATTTCGCTCTCAGTTCTTCAACCATTCGGGTTCCAATCAGACGTAACATGTCTGGTCGCATCATGTCTCGGTGAATACAATCAACATCCACAACATTGATTTCACCATCCATGTAATTAAACCAACCATTGCGATCTAAGAATAATTCTTCTGGCGGCTTTTCTGCATTGAAGAACAACATATCGCCCTGATAACGATAATCTACCGAATCTCGTACTCGATGGTTGTTGTTGATCACCACTTCGATCATGGCAGATATGGTCTCGGAACTCAGGTGAGCCATCGACGATCCCGCATCTTGCAGAATCTCAATCACTTCTGGCTTAGTAATACTACTATGCGCCGATTCATCAAACTCAACACCCGCCATTCGAATCAATGCCCCTAGAGCTTGCTCCTCGCCGGGAGGATTCATGGTTTGCCACTGCTCTGTCGGGTAAGAGTCGAGTAGAGTAAGCAGACCTACTTCCTGTCCCTGCTGTTGCAGGATACCCGCCATCAAGTGCGCAATCATGCCACCAATAGACCAACCCAGCAGATGGTATGGCCCGAAAGGCTGCTCCTCGCGGATTGCGGCAACGTAATCTGCGGCCATTTCCATCATATTTTTCGGCAGCGGCGCAGACGGGTCACCAAGGTTACGAGCCTGCACGCCATATAGAGGAATATTAGATGGGATAATCGGCGTCAGCGCTGCATAACACCAGCTTAAACCACCAGCAGGGTGAACACAGAAAATCGCCGCCTTGCCCTCGCGCTTGCGCAGTGGTAATAGCATATTAAGTGCTTCGTCACTTTCACTGCCATTCAGTTTGGCTGCAATGCCAGCAACGGTCGGAGACTCAAACACAGCGGCCAGTGATAGCTCGATACCCATGATCTCTTTCACATGCGCAATAAGCTGCGCCGCTAACAGGGAGTGTCCGCCGAGTTCAAAGAAGTTATCTTCAACGCCCACAGCAGGAAGCTCCAATAACTGGCAGAACAATTTACACAAACGTTCTTCGACTAAGTTACTCGGCCCTTTTGTACCGACCTGACCAGACAAATCGGGTTTTGGTAACGCATTGCGATCGAGCTTGCCATTTGGTGTCAGCGGGAACGTATCTAACTCAACAAAATAGCTCGGTACCATGTATTCAGGCAAAGGATCAGCAAGATGCTTCTGTAGCTGCGCGACATCAATCGCTTGTTCAGCATCTTCCGCAGTCACGTAAGCCACCAGACGTTTATCACCATCGCTATATTCTTGTGCCAGCACCGCGACTTGTGCCACATCGGGATGGCTGGCTAGCGCATTTTCGATCTCTTCCAGCTCGATTCGGAAACCACGAATTTTGACCTGAAAATCACTGCGGCCACAGTATTCTATCGCCCCATCTTCACGCCAGCGTGCCAGATCACCCGACAAGTACATCCGGCTTCCTTTTGGGCCAAACGGGTTATCAATAAAACGCTCAGCCGTCAATTCTGGCTGGCCATGATAGCCGAGTGCCAGTTGACGACCCGCAATATAAAGATGACCGACAACGCCTGGCGGAACCGGATTAAGCGCATCATCCAGGATATAGATTTGCGTATTCCAAACCGGGCGTCCTATTGGCGTTGAGCTACCTTGCGTGTTGGCTTCACTTGGCCAGTAAGTCACATCGACGGCTGCCTCGGTTGGGCCATATAAGTTGTGTAGCGGCGCATCGAAAGATTGGTAATATTGGTTCACCAACTCAATCGGCAAGGCTTCACCACTACAAAATACCTGACGCAGACTTCGGCATAACTGGGCATCCGCCTGTTGTACAAAAATCTGCAGCATCGATGGCACGAAATGCAATGTGGTGATCTTTTGACTATGAATGAGTTCCTGCAGATAAACCGGATCTTTGTGCCCGTCTGGTTTCGCCACCACCAAACAAGAGCCGACGATCATTGGCCAGAAGAATTCCCACACTGACACATCAAAGCCAGCTGGCGTTTTCTGCAGAACACGGTCATTGGCATCAATCGGGTACTGGTCGTGCATCCATAGCAACCGGTTCACGATAGCATCATGGCTCACCACTACGCCTTTTGGTTTACCCGTCGAGCCCGAAGTGTAAATCATATAAGCTGGCGAATGTGGCTCTGGCTGAACTTGAGGTGGTAACGGCTCCACGTTGTTATAAATCGTCGGAAGTGTTTCGTCATCAACCAACTGCACCTCACAATCTTGCGGCAACTTAGACTGCAATGCTGAAGTCGAGAATACAAACTTAGGTGCAGAAGACTCCAACATGTAATGAATGCGACCTTCGGGGTAATCCGGGTCAATCGGCACATACACCGCACCAGCAGCCAGAATGGCTTGTGGTACAACAATTAACGCTTCACTTCGCGGTACACAAACAGCAATGCGATCTCCCGCTTCAACACCTTGAGCAAACAGCCAGTTCATCAACGAGTAGACCTTTCGACCTAACTGCTCGTAGGTGAGTGTTTGATTCTCAAAAATCAGTGCCGGAGCATGAGGCGTCAAGATCCGTTGTCTTGCCATCAAGGCTGATAAGGTGGTTTCTGCAACGGGATGAGCGGTATCATTCCAGATATTAAGCACTTTTTCGCGCTCACCAGATAGCAAAATGCTAACATCACTGATCTTGCACTGACTGGCCCCTTGCTCACGAGCGGCAGCAAAAAAGTCACTCATAAAATGGAACAAACGCTGCTGATGCGCTTGAATTTCAAGCTCTGAATAAAGCTCGGGGTTGGCATCCATATCCACATGCAACTCGCCGCCAAGCTCATAGCAGTACAGAGAAATGTCATCCACAGGCCCGGCTGAAAGGTTATGTGCCTTAGAGTTTAGCTCTCCAAACTTATGCTCATACTCAAACGGCATAATGTTCACCAGCGGACCAAATAGGTTACGGTTGTCTTTGACCAGATTAAGTTCTCGGTGTAACTCTTCATAACGGTAGCCTTGATGACGACGTACAGAAGAGAACTCTTGGTTGACCTGCTTGACCAAGGTTTTGATATCCAGCCCGTCATCAAAGCTGACTCGTACTGGCAGAATATTCACTCGCATCGCTGGCGTTTGTATCGCCACCGACCCTAACCGCCCCATGAGTGGCACACCAAGCACCACTTCTTTCGAGCGAGTCATGCGATGCACGTAAGACGCAATAGATGCGATCAATACACTGTACCAGTGTGTTCGGCACTGCTTCGCCAATAATTCCATCTGTTGAAAATCGCTAGCTGGCATCACACCCTTAAGGCGCAGAAAGTGATCGGAAGTAACGGTTGGCTGACCCGCTAAGTTAACCGTATCTGAATGATCCGCATAGCGCTGCAGGTAAAAGGCACGATCGTTTTGATATTTCGCTGAGGCTTTGTAGTTGTCGTCTTCTGTTAGCATCGCTTGCTGGTCAACAAACTCAACCTTATCAAACGGTTTGCCTTTGATAAGTTGGCTGTAAATATGCGCTACTCGGGACACAATCAGTGACATGCTGTAACCATCAATTGCAATATGGTGCAGTGATAAAAACCAAACGAACTTGTCTTCCGCCAGCTTAAGCAGCGCCATCGAAAACAGTGGCCCCTGCTCTAAGTTGACGGGTTCTTTCAATTGCACTGTCATCCAGTCAATCGCGGCATTCAAAGGCTCTGATTCAGAAGAAAAATCAAAGCGATCCACTTGCCAAGGCTGTCGCTCTATCACCATGCGCGGCCCTTCGGTGGTCGTGACAAATTTAGCGTGTAATGAGTCGACTTCTTCAATTGCAGCCCCGACGGCCTCAGCGAAACACGGCTCATCCACCGCACCGTCAATCAGCAGATATTCGCCAGTTTTATAAATTGGGTTTTCTGGATCTCTCAGCTGGGCAAACCAAATCCCTGCCTGTGCGTCCGTGAGCGGAAGCAACTGCTCCGCAGAATAAGGTAAATCGTACATATCCGTTCCTTTACTACTTGTCCATGTCAGACGCTATGCGCTCTTCTTTTCGATCAATTGCCACCAGTACTGCAAGCAAGGCTGGGCAGCCAGTTCCATAAAGCTCAAATCCAGTCCAGCTTGCTGCCAGTCTCCGACCAGAGACATGATTCGAACCGAATCAAGACCGAAATCCAATAGGCTGTCTTCGGGTTCAATTTCATCGACAAGAACATCGAGCAAGGTCGCTAATTGCTGAGCTAACTCTTGCTCGGATAAAGGGACAGTTTGAGCAGCAGGCACATCCGTTACCTGATTAAGCAGTTGCTGTTTATCCAGCACATAGCCACATCTTCCCGCCACATAATTCAGTGCCATTTCATGATCACGCTCAGAGAAGTCAGCCACTGCATCTGAAACCATAAAAGCTTGAATATCAGTCATAAAAGCTTCAGCAGCCGTCTGTAAACAACCAATATGCGCATATACACCAACGATGATCAGCTGGTCTCGCCCGGTTTCATCCATCATGGATTTAAGCGGCGTGCGCTGGAATGCACTGTAACGCCATTTGGTATAAACGATGTCTTGCTCTGTTGGTGCCAGAGCGGGCAGAATTCGGGTGATGGTGTCATCGGCCTTTAAGCCAGGCCCCCAGAAGTCGGTCAATAACGCTCGTTCTTCCTGACATTGATCCCCTGGTTGCGCGGTATACACCACAGGAATACCCGCTTCGACACAAGCTTGTTTGATCTGTTGGATGTTCTGCGTCAACGTTTGAATCAGTTCGCTGTCCAAATCGTAAAAGTTAACAAAGTACTGTTGCATGTCGTGGATCAACAATACCGCACGATCTGGCTCTACCGACCAGGATACGCGGTTTTGTGGTATCACTTGAGATAGCGGGTAACCCGCAATAGATGGAATTGCCATGGGGCACTTCTCCTAAAATACTGTATTAAATTGTTTCTATTCCAAAGGGGTGGCGTAGCGACTTAAATCAACTCTAGTAGTTTGTTTTTGTTGATCTTTCCCACTGGAGTTTTTGGTAACACATCGACAAAAATGACGCGGTCTGGGATCTTGAAATCAGCCAGGCCACGACTTCTCAGGAAGCGTTTTATTTCGATAGGTTTTGGTTTATCTTCGAGACAAACCAAGGCGGCACAACTGCGCTCACCCAAATAATCATCTGGTATCGCGATGACGGCAGCATCATGGACGGCGTCATGCACCATCAGATGATTTTCGATCTCTTGTGCTGCGATTTTCTCTCCGCCGCGGTTGATCTGTTCTTTATCGCGCCCGACGACTTGTAAGTTCCCTTCTTTGGTTAACAGCACCACATCGCCTGTTCGGTAATAGCCCCCCGCAATAAAGGAACGTTGATTGTGCTCCGGCGCGTTGTAGTAGCCGCGAATCGTGTACGGTCCCCGTGCGCATAACATGCCAGCCGTACCTTGAGGCACAGGTTCACCCATTTCGTTAACAACGAGTATCTCATCAGCAGATGACATCGGCCGCCCTTGCGTGGACACAATGACGGAGTCTGGATCGTCCAACCTTGTATAGTTCACAAGCCCTTCCGCCATACCGAATACCTGTTGCAACGTGCAGTTTAATGTCGGTTTGACACGTTTCGCGGCAGCTTCACTAAAACGTGCTCCTCCCACCTGAAGAACCCCCAGAGAGCTGATGTCGTGCTGGGTTCGGGGCGCTTCATCGAGCCACAACAACGCCAGTGGCGGCACCAGTGCTGCAACCGTAATTTGATGCTGTTCAATCAAATGAAACGCGGTTTGCGGACTTGGATCCGGCGAAAGCACCACCGTTCCACCAGCCATAAAACATCCTAAAGCACCAGGCGAGCTCAACGGAAAGTTGTGCGCAGCAGGCAGGACACATAAATAACGTGTTTGAGGTGAAAACTCGCAAACATCATTACTGGCGCGAACGCTGTAGAGGTAATCAGTATGAGTACGCGGAATTAGCTTAGGTGTCCCCGTTGTTCCACCCGATAACTGGAAAAAAGCAAAATCTTGCTCAGCTTGTCGCTTGTATGCAGCACCCGGCAGGTAAAGCGAGTCTAAATCAACACTACCCGTTGGCATTAAGCTCTTCTCACCAGCCCAGACAATGGTTTCAAGCGTTGACAATTCATTCGCGATCTTTTGCGCAATAACAGCCGTATCGACACCAATTTGAGGCGCTGTGATCAACACTTTAGCCTCGGTAAAGTGACAAAAGTATCGAATCTCATATTCTCTGTGCGCTGGTAACGCTATCACTGGCTGAACACCAATTTTCAGCAGCGCAAAGAAACTCAGGTAAAACGCTCCGATATTAGGCAGGTGCAATACCGCTTTATCGCCAGCCTGTAATTTCAGTGTCTGTTGCAAGCCAGCAGCTAGATTGTCCACTTGTTCAGATAACTGTTGGTAAGTCCATTGTTCTTCACCAGCAACGAGTGCAAGCTGCTGTGGATAGTTGCTGGCGCTGGCTTCAAGCATCTCCGGAATAGTTTGCTCTGTCCAATAGCCCGCCGCCCGATACTCGCGAACGGCATCCTCCGGCCATGGCGTAAAACCAGATGATTTCATGCTAGGAAGCATCACACCACTACCTCCATGTTGTCCTGAACTTCAATGCCAAGTGCATTCAGTACGGTACGCATTTTGTTGCCCGTTTCTTCTAGCTCACTTTGTGGCTCAGAGCCACTGACAATTCCCGCCCCGGCGTAAACACGCAGACGCTTTTTTTCCACTTCTGCGCAGCGAATCACTACGACCCACTCACCATTACCGCGGGCATCCACCCAGCCGACCAGCCCAGTAAAGTAACCACGATCAAAAGGCTCAACTTTTTCGATAAAATCGTAGGCCTGAGCAGTCGGATAACCACATACCGCAGGCGTTGGATGAAGAGCACTGGCAAGCTTAAGCACACTGGTGGCAGAGTCCGAAATCGTACCTTCGATGCGAGTCGACAGGTGCAGCATCGCTTTGGTTTCGATGACAGATGGCACCATTGGAACATAAAGATTGTGGCACCAAGGCTGAAGCGCTTTTTCTACTGTATCAACAACCACTGCATGTTCATGGAGATCTTTACTGCTCTCCATCATCAAATCACCTTGTTGCTGGTTCATCGTCTCGTTATCACAGCGTCGGCGTGATCCTGCTAATGGGTTGGAGCAAACATGCGGTCCTTTACGCGAGACTAGCAGCTCAGGACTAGAACCCATTAAATATGTATCACAACCTTCGCCCCCTAAACGGGTTGAAAAGGTATAACCGCCCGGATTTTGTTTTAGTAGCGTTTTAAGCAATCGGCCCCGATCTATTTCTTGCTCGGTATCCACCTGCATCGTGCGTGAAAGCACAACCTTTTCCAGATCAACCTCTTTGCTAGAACAAGCACTGGCAGCCTGCGCTACACTGCGCATGTATTCTTCAGGATCTGGAATTGGCTTTATCGAAGACGGAGCGCACTGGTTAGAACCATCCACGGTTGCCACTTTGTCCGGACGAATCGGTGATGTGGTACACAGGCGTTCAGGCACAATAAAATGCACAGGGTTGTGCTCAGAAAACGGAATGACACCAACCGCAATAGGGTTATCGCTTTCATCTTCCTTGACCGATTCGAGTAACTGACTAATGCAAGAGTCTAATTCTGAGAACCTGATTTTTTGGGAAAACTCTGCAGCAATGCCTTGTGTCAGTAACGTCACGGTGGGTGAGCTGAAGAAAAACGAAGCATCATCCGAATGAGCGTTGATAAACTCTGTGAGCATAGTAATGCTCCCCATTGAGTTACGAAGCATAATCATCTCTCAAATTGTATTAAACATAGGATCACAAATGAGAACCCCTCTCAATTGCTAAGTGAGAGTACACATACTGTTACAATCGATCAAATACTTTTAATAACTATTATCATTCGTATTATTAATAAATTAGAGATTTGTTCCATTTCGGTAACATAAGGAAAGGCATTGGAAACCAGCGCTAAGATAGGAAATGGTAGATAAAACGGCTGATGCTATCGCTATTCAGCCGCTTATGTTGGCACTACTTATGTCGTTTAACAAGGCGAAACACTAACTCTTGCTGGCAAAACCATACTGTTCATCACTGCGTTCGATAAGCTGATTAAAGCTCTCTTGCATTTTGCCGCCGATGAGATCAACTCGACGCTGCATCTCTCCAACCCACTCACGATCAGCCACCACATCACGAGGAAAAACCATTGTTCTCTGGTTCTCGCCTAGATAAAGAAAGGCGTCAAACAGTTCACCAACTTTTGCATCGATATCATCCATTGCAGCCAGCTTGTAACGTGCTTTTGGCAAAAAATCGATCAAACGTAGATCCCGCATTGGTCCCTGCCCCACTTCCAATACAGCTGGTGATTTCAGTGCATTAAAGGTCTTTACCACCTCGGGGTCGGTCATCGGCCAAATCAAATAAGTGCTATCAGGAAAGGCTTGCTGCAGACGCGTTGCCAGCGGCCAGTCTGTTTCTTGCGTTTTTTTTACATAGTTTGCTGGTGCATTTACTAAGTGAAACGCGCCAAAAATCATCAATGCTTTTTCATTATTCTTGATTCGTTCAGACGCGACTTGATAGAAATGATCGGTCTTATTCTTCGCTGCTTTCTTCCAAACTTTAACGTCCTGCATTTCATCCCAGTCAAAAGGCGCTTCCGCCAGATGCACTTGAATTTTCTTGCCCTCAGGTAAAGCTTCGTTGCGCTGTTTTATGGCTTTGAAAAAGTCTCGGTAGACATCTGGCATCCAAGCCATAAAGTACAACGATCCTCTTAGCATCGTATTCAGTTGGCTCTCACTGACCTCCTCTCCTGCGAGATAATCATCTAAAACCGATTGGTATTTAGCATTGCCAAACTCCACCACCACATGATTCACTTGCTCGGAAAACGCTGGTTTAGACACTAATTTGGTAGCATAACGAATAAACGCCTCGTTCCAGTGATAATCGCCAATCGCAACCAAGTGATGCGTTTCAAATGCCTGCATAATGACATCATCTGCAACTTTTGCTTGCTCTACAACTTGGACGACTTGCTGTTGCGCTAAATCGACCTTGGCATAATGAGGCAAATATTCACAGCCAGCCAAACTCACTAATCCCAGGCTTAATAGCCACGGTTTTACTTTTCGCCCTACTTTACTCATGACTTAATCATTTCCTAGTTAACAAGGTGACAACGATAACAAAAATAATTATCATTTTCACAAATCAAATTTAAAATCTGTATCACGAAAAGGATGTTTAGATGAATGAAAACCGTTCAGAATTCCACGGTAAGTTGTGTCTGGTTACTGGCGCTGGTCAGGGAATAGGCCTAGCCTGCGCTAAAAGTTTGTTAGCGCAAGGCGCACACGTGATTGCCTGTGATGTTAGTGAACAGACGCTAATGAATTTGATGAGTTCGATTCCTGACGAACAACAAGTCAAAACAACCTTTTTGCCATTTGATCTGGCAAGTCCTGAATCTATCCAATCAGCCTGCCAACGTTTAGAAAAGGACAAACTCATTCCTGAATATATTGCGACCTGTGCAGGCACCTTACACCTTTCCCCTGTTCTTGACCTGCCTTTGGATGCCTTGAACAAAACACTGGATGTAAACCTAAAAGGTACTCTGCTTTTAACCCAATCTATGGCTAAGTTATTAGTTAAAAGCGGGAAAAAAGGCGCTATCGTAGCGGTAGGTTCAAATGCAGCCGATACTCCAAGAAGCAATATGTCTGCTTACTGCACATCTAAAGCCGGGCTCCACATGTGGATACAGTGTTTGGGGCTAGAGTTGGCTGAACATGGTATTCGCTGCAATATTGTCAGTCCGGGGTCAACCAGAACTCCAATGCAGGAGCAAATGTGGAATGAGTCTTACGGTGAAAAAGAAACGATTCGCGGCAACCTGGAATCGCATCGTATTGGCATCCCGTTGAATAAAATAGCCGAAACCAAAGACATCACCAATGCGATCGAGTTTCTACTCAGCAACAAATCAGGGCATATCACCATGCATGATTTAAGAGTCGATGGCGGTGCAACTTTTTAGCGGTATAAACGACAAAGCCCCGACAACTCATCGAGTTATCGGGGCTTTTGAATAAATGGCACGCCCTATAGGATTCGAACCTATGACCACATCCTTAGAAGGGACGTGCTCTATCCAGCTGAGCTAAGGGCGCGCTACAGGGAAAGGATTATACGAGTTAAAATGGGTAAATCAACGGCTTTTAGTAACATTCTGATCTGAATGCCTAAAAAAAGGTCACTGAAGCAGTAGATGCTCAAAAACGACCCAGGGCAAACGTTTGCGTATGGATGTTAAATAGAAATTCTGCGACAATGCGCCGCAGATTATCTGCCTTCTAAAATTTATAAGGAAAGTCATGACTGCTCAAAATATAGATGGGACTCTCATTTCCCAAACTGTTCGTTCTGAAGTTGCAGCACGTGTAAAAGCTCGCGTTGAAGCTGGATTACGCGCCCCTGGTCTTGCAGTTGTTCTAGTTGGTGAAGACCCAGCTTCTCAAGTTTACGTGGGCAGTAAGCGCCGCGCTTGTGAAGAAGTGGGTTTTGTTTCCAAGTCTTTTGACCTTCCGGCATCAACCACTGAAGCAGAATTGCTAGCGTTGATCGATGAGTTGAACAATGACAACGAAATTGATGGCATTTTAGTTCAGCTTCCACTTCCTGCTGGAATTGATAGCACTCATGTTTTAGAGCGTATTCATCCAGAGAAAGACGTGGATGGCTTCCACCCTTATAACGTAGGTCGTCTTGCTCAGCGTATCCCTAAACTACGCTCTTGTACGCCGAAAGGTATTATTACCCTGCTCGACCGCTACAATATTAATCTTCGTGGTAAGCACGCGGTGGTAGTTGGAGCTTCAAATATCGTTGGTCGTCCAATGACACTTGAGCTGCTATTGGCCGGCTGTACAACGACGACCTGTCACCGCTTTACTAAAGACTTGGAGAGCTACGTTCGTCAAGCTGACGTTGTCGTTGTTGCTGTAGGTAAACCAAACTTCATTCCTGGCGAATGGATTAAGAAAGGCGCTGTGGTTGTCGATGTAGGTATCAACCGTCTTGACTCTGGTAAGCTGGTTGGCGACGTGGAATACGATAAAGCACGTGAAAGCGCGAGCTTCATTACTCCAGTACCGGGTGGCGTTGGCCCAATGACAGTAGCAAGCCTGATTGAAAATACTATGCTGGCTTGTGAGCAGTTCCATACTGAAAAGTAATGGCAGAATACTAAGTACGAAAAAGGCTCCTGGATAAGGAGCCTTTTTTCTTTATGTGGTGTAAATTTAGTCTAAATCGTTAAAGACTCAAAATCACACCGGCAATGGATGCACTCATCAAGTTCGCCATCACACCTGCGACAATCGCGCGGAATCCATGCTTAGACACGAACGCACGCTTCTCTGGCACCAATGAGCCCAAACCACCAATGAGCATTGCCATGCTTGAGATGTTCGCAAAGCCACATAGTGCAAAAGTCACAATCGCTTGAGAATGGGCACTTAGCTGCGACTTCACTTCTGCAAGTTGAATAAAAGCAACAAACTCATTTACTACGATTTTATTCCCGATCAGAGACCCTGCTGTGATCGCCTCTGCCCATGGCACACCTAACAGCCATGCAACTGGCGCAAATACGTAGCCTAAAACGAGTTCGAAGCTTAATGGCGTGCCAATAAGATCGCCAAACCATCCCAAAATACCGTTAAGCAATGCAATCACACTGATGAAAGCCAACAGCGTGCCACCAACTGCAACCGCGATACGAACACCCGCCATCGCACCATCTGCCAAAGCTTCGACCACATTGGTTGCTCGTGGGATTTCAACTTGGCTAAGATCGATTTCATCAGCTTGGTTTGTGTCTTCCGGCATCAGAATTTTAGCCATCAACAAACCGGCAGGAGCAGACATAAACGCCGCCGCGATCAGGTAATTTAAGTCTACACCCAAAGATGCATAGCCGACCAACGTACCACCAGCAACCGAAGCCAACCCACCAGTCATTACTGCAAAGAACTGTGAATCCGTCATGTGCTTTAAATAAGGCTTAACCATTAATGGCGCTTCAATCGTGCCAACAAAGATATTGGCTGTAGCAGATAAAGACTCGGCACGCCCAATGCCTAACAGCTTTTGGATACCACCACCGATAAAGTTAATCATCCTTGGCATAATACCAATGTGATAAAGGCCAGCAATCAGCGAGGAGAAGAAAATGATGATGCCCAGAACATTAATCGCGAAAGTGAATCCGCCTGTCGCCAAATTGCCGAATAAAAACGCGATGCCTTCCTGACCATAGTTGATTAAGTTCGATACAACGCTGCTCACTGAGTTTAGAGCGTCTCGCCCTGCTGGTACATACAGAACCAATAGTGCAAACAATACCTGTAAGGCAAAGGCAAGTGAGACGGTTCTGATCTTTATATTTTTTCTATTTGTAGAAAGTAGCCATGCTACGAAGAGTATGGCTACGATACCAATAAGTGAGTTCATAAATTGGGTCCGACAGAAGGGGAATGGTAAAGGCGTCGGATTGTATAGCGGACTCAAAATGCTGCAACTTGAGGTTGTTAACAGTGTGAAAAGTTTCAGTGGTCAATATTCAAACTAAACATTAAGCCATTGAATTTAATAATGATAAACGTTTGCTTTTTGTTATTATTTCCATATGGAAAAATTGTTTATAGATTCAGAAAAATTTTTGCGACAAAAATCACCTTATATATACAATCGTCATGACTTAGGAATGGAGATATACGGTGCTAATCTTTGATCCCAATGGCAAGGGTTACCGATCTTCTGTTTTATAAAGTTGATCACCGCAGATATTTTTTTCGGCATGTGCTGTCGGCTCGGATACACCGCATAGAAAGGCATCGACTGGCTGGCTTTCCATTCAGGGAGCAATTGAATTAGCTTCCCAGTTCTGAATTCATCGCCAAGCAAATACGTCGCGAGATAAGCAATTCCCCACCCTGCGATTGCAGCGTCGCGAACCGCTTCAGCAAGATCCACAGAATAGTTACCAGAAACTTTTACATTTAGTTCCTGCTGGTCTTTTGTAAATGCCCATCCGGTGTAATCACGCTCCCAGCTTCTGTAGATCAGGCAGTTGTGCAAAGATAGATCGTCAGGTTCCACTGGCTTATCATGTTTAAGCAGGTAGTCTGGGGACGCCGCGACAACAAACTGGCAATCCGTTAATCGCTGGGCAATGTACCCCTCGGGCAAGTGTTCATTGTTGGTTACCCATAAATCCAAGCCCTCAGCTAACATATCCACCTTATAGTCGAACAAGTGCACTTCAACCTCAAGTTGAGGATACAGTTCCCTTAGCTCCTGAATGGCAGGAATGATATGTAACGTGCCGAATGATTGCGATATGCCCAACCTTACAAGCCCAGCCACTTCATCTCTCTGGCTTTCCATTTCCAGCGTGGCACTGCTGACGGCCTGAACGACCTGCTCACAATGATAATAAAAGGTTTTGCCCGCTTCAGTCGGAGTAAAACTTCGCGTGGTGCGTTGCACCAGCTTGATACCAAGTGAGTTCTCTAATTGGCTAAGTTGTTTACTCACATGGGAGACGGATACGCCGAGGCTTTTTGCTGCCGCCGTAAAGCTTTTGTGTTTGATCAATGCCGAGAAAATGACCATTTGAGCAGCGCGTTCAGATAACACAAATTACCTCGATTTAAATGCAGTAAAAACTAAGGGCTCCGAAGAGCCCTTAAGAACGATAATTTATTCAGGAACTAGTATGTGATGCGATCAGCTAAGTGGCTAACAGCTAGAGCGAAGTAGTAAGAGCGGTTCCACTTCATCAACACATTGTAGTTATTGTAAACCAGATAAGTTCGACCGTTTTCATTGTCAGGCATAATCAGCCAAGCTTTGATATCGTCATCCAGTTTAGGCAACGGGCTGCCATCAAACTTAGTGATACCTAATTTACTCCACTCTTGCAGGTACTTACCTTTCTCTTCGGTTCGTCCTTCTAAGTTGCGATCAATGCCTTTCGGAACTTTTACCTGACGTCCCCAGGTGTAATTGTCATCCCAGCCAGATTTGCTCAGGTAATTCGCTGTTGAAGCAAACACGTCTGCTTTGGTTTGCCAGATGTCTTTCTTGCCGTCGCCGTTGCCATCCGCTGCAAAGCGGAGGAAGGAGCTTGGCATAAACTGACACTGCCCCATCGCACCAGCCCATGAACCTTTGAAATTCTCAAGTTCAATATGGCCTTGATCCAGAATCTGAAGGGCAGCCATGGTTTCTTTACGGAAGAACTCTTCACGGCGACCTTCAAATGCCATGGTAGAAAGCGCATCGATGACACGGAAGTTACCCGTAAACTTACCGAAATTACTTTCCACGCCCCACAACGCAACAATAAAACGTGGCTGAACGCCGAAGGTCTCACCAATGCGTTTAAGAGCCGTGTAGTGCTCTTTGTATAATTCTTTCGCTTGCTTCACCTTCCACTCAGGGACTGCACGCGGAATGTACTCATCCAACGTCAGTTTTTTCTCAGGTTGGTTTCGGTCCGCTTTCACCGCTCGTGGTTTATATTCAACATTAGCGAAAGCGGCGCTGATGACCTGCTCGGAGATGCCTTGAGCGCGCGCTTCTGCACGCAACTTATCTAGGTATTCCTCAAAACCTTCACTACTTGCAAAAGCTGAGGCACACATGCCAACGCTAAGCAGTGTAGCCAGTATTTTTTTCATATTTCCCCTCCTTGAGCAAGGCAGAAGTCTCAGCAAGATATGGAATTATTTCCTGTCTTTTTGCTGAGCTTTTTGTTCTTTATATTTTTCTAACAGATTTTCTGGTGGTGGTGGAACTTGAAGGAAGAAACCGTCATTCAGCAGCGAAACTTTCACTTTTTCAATATCCACCTGTGCCAATGTACGACCATCAAGTTTAATCGTCATGACAGCGATAGGCTTACCGAACATCTGCATCAAGGTGTCAGGAACCTGTGAAAAGTCGTCCTTTTTCGGAATATAGAGATAAGTACCTTCTTTTTTAGAGCTTTTATAAATAGAACAAAGCATGACACGCCTTTTATGCTGATTTACCCGTTTTATGTACGGATTTAGTTGGAAACGTAAAATTGCCGCAAACTTAATAGCAAATTTGAGATTAATTCACCGAATTGCTTGCTAGAGAACTTGCTGCGTCAAAAGATGAAATATAACATGATAGGCCTAGTTTAAGGCAACGCTCTTTCAACAGAGGCAACAAGTCCACGATGACCCATTCACCAGACCTTAAAGGTAGCAGCTTTACTTTGTCAGTTTTACACCTTTCTGACAGCAAGATAGAAAAAACTATCGAATTTTTGCAAGAAAAAGTGTCACAGGCACCGTCTTTCTTTGCATCGGCACCTTTGGTTATCAATATAGCGAAAGTCGAAGGCGACATTGATTTCCCCAAACTCAAGCAAGGCATTGCCGACGCTGGGTTCATTCCGGTCGGTGTAGCGGGCTGTAAAGATAAACGTGTACAGAACCTTGCTTCTGAAGCTGGCTTCGCCATCATGTCTGCAAGTAAATCGCCAAGTCAGGCACCCGCTAAAATGGCGCCGACTAAGTTCGTTCGTACGCCGGTTCGCTCTGGTCAACAAATCTACGCGAAAGACGGTGATTTAGTGGTACTAGCACATGTTAGCGCAGGGGCGGAAGTTATTGCCGATGGTTCTATTCATATTCACGGAACTTTGCGCGGACGCGCAATTGCAGGCGCAAGTGGGCAGCATGAAGCGCGGATTATTTGCCACGATTTACAAGCAGAACTAGTATCTATTGCTGGAGATTACTGGTTAAGCGATCAAATTGAGAGTGAGTATTGGCAGCAGAAAGTAATGATCAGTAAAGCCGAAGAATCATTACATCTCGAAACGCTCACGATTTAGTATAAAAAGGAAAACAAATGGCACGCATTATTGTAGTAACGTCTGGTAAAGGTGGCGTCGGTAAGACCACTTCAAGCGCAGCCATCGCCTCTGGCTTGGCTCTAAAAGGCAATAAGACAGCGGTAATCGATTTCGATATCGGTTTGCGTAACCTCGATCTTATTATGGGTTGTGAGCGCCGTGTCGTTTATGACTTTGTGAACGTCATCAACGGTGAAGCGACGTTAAACCAAGCGCTGATCAAAGATAAGCGCACTGAAAACTTATTTATTCTTCCTGCATCTCAGACACGCGATAAAGACGCACTCACTAAGGATGGCGTGCAGCGTGTGTTTACAGAATTAGATGATATGGATTTTGACTTCATCATCTGTGATTCACCAGCAGGTATCGAGCAAGGTGCTCTAATGGCGCTCTACTACGCGGATGAAGCCATTGTGACCACCAACCCTGAAGTCTCATCTGTACGCGACTCAGACCGTATTTTGGGTATTCTGGATTCGAAATCTCTACGAGCTGAGCAAGGTTTAGAGCCAGTGAAGCAACACCTTCTGTTGACGCGTTACAACCCGATGCGCGTAAACCAAGGTGAAATGCTGAGTGTTGAGGACGTTGAGGAGATCCTTCACATCCCGCTACTGGGTGTGATTCCTGAAAGCCAAGCGGTGCTTAACGCATCAAACAAAGGTGTGCCAGTAACATTTGATGAAGAGACAGATGCGGGCATGGCTTACTCTGACACGGTAGACCGCTTACTGGGTAATAAGGTAGATTTTCGTTTCCTTACAGAGGAGAAGAAAGGACTCTTTAAACGACTGTTCGGAGGATAGACATGTCACTATTAGAATTTTTCCGCCCACAGAAGAAAAAATCCGCAAGTCTAGCCAAAGAGCGTTTGCAAATTATTGTGGCAGAACGACGCAGCCAAGATGATCCGGCACCGTCTTACCTGCCTCAGTTAAAAGAGGATATCCTGAAGGTGATCGGCAAATACGTCGACATTGACCCGAACATGGTTGATTTAACATTTGAGCATAAAGATGATGATATCTCAGTGCTTGAGCTCAACGTAAAGTTGCCTGACGACGAAAAGTAATTGTCCAGTCGGTATTTGTGAAGTGAGCTCGAGTCTTTCGAGCTTGATAACAAACACTCATGCTTGCAATTTTGTCGCTTGCTGTTAGTAGATTCCTGATCTCGCTTATGCTCGTCGGAATGACAGTATTCTGTGGATCATGATTCACCTCGTCATTCTGAACAGCGAGGGACGAGCGTGATTCAGAATCTATGACTAAGGTGCTGGGGTTCGTTAAGTACAGCTCAGAACTGAAATCCTAGTATTGGTATATTCGAGACTCGCTTATGCTCGTCGGAATGACGGTTTGAAAGTCCGTGAGTGAATTAAAAAGGTTGGCTATTTTGCCAACCTTTTTATTTACAGCTACTTAAGCGCTTTATTCATTTTTTCGCCGATAAGTTCAAGACGCCAGTTTTGCATCACATCAGGCAATCTTGCCGGATCACGGTCCTTTTTCCATACCCAACTAAGCAACTGATTGATCTGCTTTTTAGAGGCAAGAAACTCAGTCGCTAAGCCCGATTTCTGTGATGCACTTTTGACAATATCTTTCATGTTCTTGAAGACCTGCTTATAGCCCGGGTAGTCCATAAGACGTTCAATTTTCTCAGGGTACTCATCCACAGGTGTCTGCTTAGCTTTTTTAACGATATCAGCAATTTTTGCACCGTGACGATTAACCGCACGGATATCAATGCCTTCCGCTTCCATTTTCTTGAAGCTTGTTAAACCAAGGCGGGCAACCGTTAATAAGTCCCCTTCTTTGAAAACAAAGTTCAGAGCAAGGTCACGTTTGATTGCCTGGCGGTAACGCCAAGTGGCCAGCGGTTTTAAGATAGCTAACTCAGACGGTTTCAGCTGCCACGCACCTTTGATATCGAGATAAGCATTTTCTTCATTCACTTCACGAATACGCTTCGAAACCAGTAAATCGCTCTCCTGCTGCACCGCATGCCACCAGCCAGCTTCGGTCACTTTGTCGAGCAGGATTTCGTAAAGCGGCATCAAGTAATGAACGTCAGCTGCGGCATAGTCAAGCTGCTTTTGTGTCAGCGGGCGAGCCATCCAGTCAGTTCGAGACTCGCTCTTATCCAGTTCAACACCCAGATATTCTTCCACTAGCGTAGCAAAACCTGTTGATAGTCCATGGCCAAGGAATGCAGCCATAAGCTGAGTATCGACCATCGGAAACGGCGTGCAGCCAAACGCATTCTGGAATACTTCGAGATCTTCACCACACGCATGCAGGACTTTTAATACCGAGGTATCTTTCAAAAGTTCAACGAAGGGTGACATGTCCGTCAGTTCTGTCGGATCGATTAAGGAGAGATTATTGCCGTCGAAAAGCTGAATCAAACCTAGCTGTGGATAGAAAGTTCTGATCCGTACAAATTCTGTATCCAACATAACGACATCTGCGTCTCTTGCTTGAGCGCAAACTTGTTCTAGGTCTTTGTTTTTGATAATAATCTTATAATTCACATGCTTCTCGCTATAAAAAATGCCAGCAAAACGCTGGCATTCTATCATTTTTTAATTCCGGCGACTTCACGAAATCGACTTATGCGCTCTTCTTCGCAAGCTCTGCATCGTTTTCTTCACGAAGAACACGACGCAGAATTTTACCGACGTTAGTCTTCGGTAATTCTTCACGGAATTCAACCAGTTTTGGCACTTTGTATCCCGTTAAATGTTCGCGACAATGCGCAATCACTTCATCTTTGGTTAAGCTTGGATCGCGTTTAACGACATAGATTTTCACCAGTTCACCGGAGACATCGTTAGGCTGACCAATCGCTGCAACTTCCAGAACCTTACCATGCAAGGCGACAACATCTTCAATCTCGTTCGGATAAACGTTGAAGCCAGAGACCAGAATCATGTCTTTTTTACGGTCAACAATATGCAGGAAGCCTTCGGCGTCAAACTTAACAATATCGCCAGTTGATAACCAACCTTCTGCGTTGATGGTGTCTTTGCTTGCTTCCGGGCGTTGCCAATAACCTTGCATCACCTGAGGACCACGAACCTGAAGCTCACCCGTACCGGTATTTGGCAGAGCATTGCCCTCTTCATCGACAATACGAACTTCTGTCGAAGGGACCGGCAAACCAATAGACCCATTATATTCAATAAGATCATGCGGGTAAGCCGCCACCAGAGGAGAACACTCTGTCAGGCCATAGCCTTCTAGCAAATAGCAACCTGTTGTCTTCAACCATTTTTCTGCAACGGCGCGCTGAACAGCCATACCACCACCCACTGAAAGGCGCAGATTGCTGAAGTCCAGCTCATGGAAGTCTTCATTGTTCACCAGTGCGTTGAATAGGGTATTCACCCCAGTAATGGCGGTAAATGGATATTTTTGTAGCTCTTTAACAAACCCTGGAATATCACGTGGGTTGGTAATCAGCAGGTTACGTCCACCCATTTCGATAAACAATAAGCAGTTCACGGTTAATGCAAATACGTGATACAGCGGCAATGCCGTCACAACCAACTCTCTACCCGGAGTCAGCACCGGGCCATACGCACCTTTCGCCTGCAATACGTTTGCGATCATATTGCGATGAGTCAGAATCGCACCTTTCGCTACCCCAGTCGTACCACCGGTGTATTGTAAAAAAGCAATATCATCGCCAGACATAAATGGCTTAACGTACTGCAAACGACGACCTTTGTGTAAGGCCTTACGCATTGAAATAGCACCAGGCAAGTTATATTTAGGCACCATACCTTTAACGTATTTCACGACAAAATCGACAATCGTACCTTTCGCTCGTGGCAGCATCTGCCCAAGGCTGGTCAACACAACATGCTTTACACAAGTGTTCTCAACAATTTGCTCTAACGTATTAGCAAAGTTAGAAACAATCACGATCGCTGTCGCACCAGAGTCGTTTAGCTGGTGTTCAAGTTCACGAGGAGTGTATAACGGGTTCACGTTTACCGCGATGCAACCTGCACGCAAAATACCAAACAGCGCAACTGGGTATTGGAGCAAGTTAGGCATCATCAGAGCAACTCGGTCACCCTTTTTTAGCTTTAACTCATTTTGTAGGTAAGCGGCAAATGCGCGGCTACGCTCTTCCAGCTTTCGGAAGGTCATAACCGAGCCCATGTTCATAAATGCTGGTTGGTCTGCGTACTTTTGTACAGACTGCTCAAACATTTCAACCAAAGACTCATATTGGTCTGGGTTAATGGTTTCAGGTACGTCACTTGGATAACGTGAAAGCCATGGTTTATCCACGATATTACTCCTCGTTCATCGCTGTCTTACGATAACAGCCTTTTTATTTTGAGGGCTATTACAGCACAGCGAAGGTGCTTGAGCACGAAACTCCCAAACACTTGTTTAAATTTTGTTAACTACACCAAGAATTCCGTCTGAAACTTCGAGTATTTGCTCTAAATGACAGTGGTGACCTCCCGAGACAGTGATCACTTGTGGTGAATTCTGCCCCCAATCAGCTTGACTGGAAGGTAAATTTTGGAATCCTTGGTCGCCCAATACGATCAGGTGTGGGCAACGTATTTGGCTGGTGATTGAGTCCGCATGCTCTTGCGCCATTCGGTAAAGCGAAGCGCATTTTAACTTGGGATCATGTCGCCAAAACCAGACGTTTTCACGCTGTACTGTTCCGCGTTCTACGATTGGCAGAAGCTGTTCAGCGGTCAGCTGGTTGGCTTGCATGCGTAACTTTAGAGCCAGTTCAAAGGAAGATAGGGATCGTTCAGGCTTGTTTTGTTGTCGTTGCCGACTCAACACGCCATCACGAAGTCTTTGCAAACTATTCGAGGGTTCCTCAGTAAGAGGACCAGCACCTTCGATTTGCACTAACGCTTCGACCTGCTCAGGAAACGCAGCACTATAGCAACTTGCGACTAAAGCACCAAGTGAATGACCTACTAATACCAGCCTGTTTGGCGATAATTCATCCAATAACTGATATAAGTCGGCAATATAATCGTGGAAGAGGTAATAATTGTCGGATGATTTGTGGCTGGACAAACCATGCCCAAAGTGATCAATGGCTAATAAATGGAGCGCTGGGTTGAGCTGATGCATCTGATCCATCAAGGCTTTAAAGCTACCCGCATTGTCTAGCCAACCATGAAGAAAAACGACTGACAAGTCAGCCGTTTTTTCATTACCTATTTCAAGGGCTGCCACTGTCCCGGCAGCAAGTCTAAATCGACGCTCATGCATGGCAGATTATTTAACCTGTTTGATGACTCTGCCATCTTGCGAGAAATCATGACGCAACATACGGCAGTTAATAGAATAACAAGGGTAGAAATAACTCGTTGTATCGTACGTTCGGACTCGCTCTTCTATCGTCCATAAGCGGTAGCCCTGACCTTTAATCAGCGGGAAGATGTATTCATGCTCGCCAATTTTTCCTGCTTCTTCTCCCGCACTCTTACCAACCACTGTTACTAAACGCCCCTGGCTAAATGCCACCGGCTCTAAATAACCATCGAAGTAAACCGCGAAACGGCCATCAGGCTCCTCACTAATATCAGGCTTACCAGACTCGCTGATAGGTAGGTTGGCTATTTCAACACGTGTTTTGTCTTTGAAGTTGTCAACTTTCGCAATGATACCCCCAAGACGAACATCTTGGCTTGCCATCCCTTCAGACTCAGCAAAGGTTTTATAATCTGTTAATACTTGTTCAGTGCTCGCATTCAACTCTTCAGGGAGAGAGCTGCATGCTGACAGCCCAACCACGGCAAACAAAGCCAGGAGAATTTGTTGAGATAAGGTCATAAATCACCATCTAAATCTACTGCTGTTAAGCGAAACCGCTCCGCCTTTTACACATAAATATCGACACCAAGTAATTGAGCCAGTTCCTCTTTTTTTGCTCGATTCATGACATCCATGTACTGTTCCATCGCTTTTCGTGCATTTCCTTCAGGAAGATCGTACTGCACTTGAGCACGGTGAATCTGGGCTTCATCCACTTGTTTTATGGAATGAGCGACTGCATCGGCAATCTTAGAAGGTTGGCCTACCGACGGTTGTGCCTGAGTCTTTTTTAGCTGGTTCTTTTTACTGACTTTATTAGCGCGGTTTGCCCCTGTCACCAGCGAGGGAGGTAAACCATGAATTGATGCCATAACACTCCATAAAAAAGCGGGGCAACAACCGCCCCGCTCTTATTTCATTTTTTCGATTACTCGCGGCCCGGAAGTTTCTTCCAGGTCACGTTATCACGCAGATAAACCGGGCTCGACTCTTCAACTGGAACCGTGTTGCCTTTTGCTAACTCTTGCTTAGCCAGAATCACGATGTCTTGTGAGTCTGGATAAAGTACGTCACTTGAAGTCATACTGAATGGCAAATTAGCCAGCTCTTCCTGATAAGCCCCCCAACCGGTACCTGCCGTTGTCCAGATTTTATCGTCGGCTTGAGCTTCTTCAACCAGACGCGCTGGCGGAATAACACACTCTTCATCCACACCGGCCCATTCACCATTTTCTTGGCGAGAATAACGCGCCCAGTACACTTCACTCATGCGTGCATCAATCGCAACGGCAACATCCGTCGAACCATGCAGACGGTAGCTTGCTTGTGCCATCGCAGCGAGTGTTGACACACCAATCATCGGCAATTCAGCGCCAAATGCTAAACCTTGTGCAATGCCGATACCGATACGTACACCTGTGAAACTACCCGGACCACGGCCAAATGCAAGTGCGTCCAGTTCTTGTAGAGTCAAACCCGCTTCTTTCAACACTTCGTCAACCATAGGCAAGACTTTCTTGGTGTGATCGCGCGGTGCTACTTCGCTGCGTGAAATCACTTGGTCATTAACCAGTAGCGCAACTGAACAGTTTTCAGTTGCTGTATCGATGGCAAGAATTTTTGCGCTCATTTAACTCTCTACAACTCTATTTGATTTGGTTAGGCCACAATGCTCGTCTGTGACCGACTACTCTGCTTTAAGAAAAGCTTTGATTCGTTCTAAATCTCGTGTTCTTGGAATCGGCGGTAAACTTCCCAAGAAGGTGCCACCATAATCTCGGGTCACCAAGCGATTATCACAAATGATCAATGCTCCATGATCTTTCTGATCCCTAATCAAGCGTCCTACGCCCTGCTTTAACGTAATCACCGCATCTGGAATTTGCACTTCAGCAAAAGGCTCTCCACCACGCAGTCGACAATCTTCGATTCGGGCTTTGAGGAGCGGGTCATCAGGGGCGGTAAACGGTAATTTGTCGATGATAACACAGCTCAGCGCATCACCTCTAACATCGATCCCTTCCCAAAACGCACCCGTTGCCACCAGCAACGCATTTCCGAGTTCCATAAACTCTGCCAAAGTTTTTTGTTTACTCATTTCACCTTGCATCAGAACAGGCAAATCCAGTTTTTCACGGAACTGTTCACCCAACTCACGCATCATGCTGTGAGAGGTACAAAGAAAGAAGCAGCGTCCCTGGTTCTCTTCAATGACTGGCGCTAACATTCTCACTAGTTTATCCGCCAACCCCGGACTGTTTGGTTCTGGTAAATAACGAGGTACACATAAGCGCGCTTGTTTTTCATAATCAAACGGCGATGGCAACGAAAACTGCTGCTTGGGTTTTAAGCCTAAGCGGTCGGTAAAGTGTTTAAAATCCCCCGATACCGCCAAAGTTGCGGAGGTAAAAATCCAAGCACCCTGCTTAATTTCAATTTGCTCATGGAATTTATCAGCAACGGAAAGCGGTGTAATGTGTAACGCAAAATGCCGTGGTGAGGTGTCATACCAATAGGAATAACCGGTGATGTCGACATCACATACACGGTCAATTCGACCTTTAATCAAATTAGCCCGTTCAAATGCAGCATCCAGCAGTTGGCTGCGGCCTAAAGCAATTTTGAGAACATCAATGGCAAGATCGAGACTGTCGGTTAGCCGAACCAATTCACGCTTGATGGATTCCGACTGCATCGCTTCTCGCCAGTTACCACGAAAGCCTGGCTCGCCAAGAACAATACGCATATCCATGGCACTTTGCAGTAACTTATCCCCTACCTTTTGTAATTGACGCATGTCTTTCGCTTCGGTTCGGTAAGCGATTTCAATGTCTTTAGCTAAATCATGAATTTGACGGCTAGAGACCGTCTGGCCAAAATATTCACTGGCAATGTCGGGTAACTGATGCGCCTCATCGAAAATGAACACGTCCGCCTCTGGGATTAACTCACCAAAGCCAGTTTCTTTAATCGCAAGGTCAGCAAGAAACAGGTGATGGTTCACCACCACAACATCGGAGTCCATAGCACGTTTACGCGCTTTCAGTACAAAACAGTCGGTATAGCTTGGGCATTCTTTGCCCAAACAATTGTCATTCGTCGACGTAATCGTTGGAATGATCATGCTGTCTTCCGGCAAATCTTCACAGTCACCTAAGTCACCGGTTTTGGTTTCGGAAGACCACGATCTTACCTTAACTAATTGAGTCAGCAACGTTGGGTCGGACTCATTGGTGTGGCTTTCCACCATCTGACGGCTAAGGCGATCCAGGCAAAGGTAATTGGAGCGCCCTTTCAACAGCGCTACCTGACCATAAAAACCAAGCGCATTCACCATCAGTGGTAAATCTCGATGGTACAGCTGCTCTTGCAAGTTTTTAGAACCAGTACTTATGATGACTTTCTTACCGCTAAGCAGAGCTGGAACTAGGTAAGCAAAAGTTTTGCCTGTCCCTGTCCCGGCTTCCACCACCAGTTGACTTTGATCTTTGATCGCACTACTGACGGCTTCTGCCATATCAATTTGTGGCTGACGAGCCTGAAAGCCAGGTATGGCCTTACCTAAAGCGCCCTCAGAGGAGAATGTTTTTGCGATCATGACTGATATTTTGTTGGGAAAATTGACGAAAGTATATCAGACGATCAAGAGTAACATCAGCCTACAATATGACCCTCTAATTACTCATCGTTGATATTTTGTTGAAACCAGTCGAAGAATAGATTATTTATGGTGGAACATTGCAGTACGGTTGGTCCCTGTAGGCCAACACATTTTTCGTACGCTTCATTTTTATTGCATGGAAGTCCCCAGTTTATGGAAAAGAAAACCCTGTTAACCCATTGTTCTGACGCTCCGGGTTTAATCTCAAAAATCACTAACATTTGTTACAAACATCAACTCAATATCATTCACAACAATGAGTTTGTTGATAATACCAGCGGGCACTTTTTCATGCGAACGGAGTTGGAAGGTTACTTCAACGATCAAACGCTTCTCGCTGATTTGGATCAAGCGTTGCCAACCGGTGCAAAACGCACACTGGTTAGCTCTCGCCGCAAGCGCATCGTCATTTTAGTAACAAAGGAAGCCCACTGTCTGGGCGATATACTGATGAAAAATTACGATGGTGGCTTAGATGTTGAAATAGCGGCGGTCATTGGTAACTACGACAAACTGCAAACGTTGACTGAGCGATTTGATATTCCTTATCACTATGTGACGCATGAGGATCTCAGCCGTGAAGAGCACGAACAAAAAATGCTCGAAGTCATCGACCAATACGATGCAGACTACATTGTACTCGCGAAGTACATGCGTGTATTAACGCCATCATTTGTTGAGAAATATCACCACAAGATCATCAACATTCACCACAGCTTCTTACCAGCGTTTATTGGGGCGAAACCTTACCAGCAAGCGTATGACCGTGGGGTGAAGATCATCGGTGCTACGGCGCACTTTGTGACCAATGATTTGGACGAAGGCCCGATCATCAAACAGGATGTCATTCCCGTTGACCACAACTTTAGTGCACAGGATATGGCACAAGCCGGTCGTGATGTAGAGAAGAACGTCTTAAGTAAAGCACTTAATAAGGTGCTCAATGACCACGTTTTTGTTTACGGTAATAAGACGGTGATTTTGTAATCGCGTCTTCCGTCACATACAAAACGTCGCAGAAACCCGCCTCATCGGCGGGTTTTGTTTTTTCAACTTAATCTAGAAATTTAAACATCACAACTAAGTGATCTGCATCGAAATTTTTCCATTTGCTACAATCATTTACCTCATGAATAATTTGGCTAACCATCTAACCTCCTTATAATAAACCAATTCAATAATAAGGAGTTAAAATGAAAAAAACGTTAGTGGCTTTTCTGGTTGGGCTGACTTTACCTGCAACCGCAATCGCAGATGCCCTTGAGCCTGCTCAGAATGATGTATCCACACGAATTATTGGCGGAGAGCCCGCCAATACCACAGACTGGAAATTTATTGCTTCTCTGGTACGTAAAGAAAAGCCAGCTTCCATTGGACACTTCTGTGGCGGTAGTTTCCTCGGCGGAAAATACGTATTGACCGCAGCGCACTGTGTTGAAGAAACCAATGCGGGCGATATCGATATCGTGCTTGGCCTTTATGACCAAACAAACGAGTCTCAAGCGCAGCGTATTTCAGTTAAGAATATCTACACGCATACCGAATATGATAGCAAGACCCTTAACAACGATATCG
Source organism: Vibrio sp. STUT-A11 (assembly GCF_026000435.1). NCBI lineage: Bacteria > Pseudomonadati > Pseudomonadota > Gammaproteobacteria > Vibrionales > Vibrionaceae > Vibrio > Vibrio sp. STUT-A11. The sequence continues at coordinate 2,442,634 of NZ_AP026763.1, forward strand.
CCCTTATCGAATTAGACCAAAGTGTCGATGGCGCGACTATTGAGCTCGCAACCACGACGGTGTTAGATAGTATCCGAGCAGGAAATAAGGTTCATGCAGCTGGCTGGGGCAACACCTCGACTACAGAGAGAGTATTCCCAACCGTACTCCAGCAAGTTGAACTGGAATATGTAGACCGAGGTACATGCCAAAACCTGCAGGGGGATTATTCCAACGTGTCAGATGATGGAATTTGCGCTGGATATTCCTCGGGAGGGAAAGACACCTGCCAGGGGGATAGCGGCGGACCTCTGATCGTCGATGACAACGGCATTAATAAGCTATTGGGTGTGGTTAGTTGGGGCGCGGGATGTGCTCAGCCTAATGCTTACGGGGTTTACGCCAACGTGGCCCACTTTCAGCACAACGGCTGGATAGATAGCCATCGTAATACCATCAGCTATACCCAATATCGCAATCTTCATCTGGTTGAGAGAAAAGCTCAACAGGAAAGCTTTACCATTCGTAATGACGAGGCAGATTCTCCACTAAACATCACTGGTATTACTCTATCAAGTGGACTCACAATCACCGAAAATACTTGTGAAGAGACCCTGAGTCCTTCTGAAAGTTGCCAAATTACGGTGGGTTACTACCCTAGCTATTCGGGTTCCGAGGAAACGATTGAAGTCACCACCGATCACCCGAAACTACCTAAGCTTTCGACTACCTTTGAATATATAGGTGTTGATAAAGCCAGCGATTCGCTAAGCAGTGCCATTCCGCTGACAGGTGTTAATGTCTATACCAATAACTACGCTTGGACAGCCGAAAATGGTGAACTTCACTCTGCAGATATGGGCGCTGCTACTGGTGAGTCTATCTTGTACCTCACCGATCTGCCTAAAGGCAAACTGACGATGGATCTAAAAGTGTTATCCGATGGCTTTGACTATTTTGTCGTCTATATTAATGGTCAAATGTATGATTACACCAACCAGCTTCTAGATTACACCGAGGTTTCAGCCGATCTTTACAGAACGTCAAATACGGTCATGTTTGCTTATCTTAAAAACTACGCAGAGACTGGTGGTTATGACGCACAAGCGAATATTCGCAATATTAAAATGTCAGTTAGCGCAGAGAGCAATAACGACAACGATAATAGTGTAAATAGCAAATCCAGCTCAGGTGGCAGTTTTTCTATTGGTCTGTTGATGCTGCTGGCTGCTGGCTCATTCCTTCGCCGAAAAAAAGGATAATCAGATGATACGTGCATTCAAGACAGTACTGCTTGGTTTGAGCTCTATCAGCTTAGCCGCTTGCTCGGCGAATGCAGAGCTACAGAAAAGCCCGGCTCCTAAGCCTCAGGCGATGATGGTGGAAGCTTACCGAACGAGTGAAAATACGATTTCATTTATCGCCGAGTCTACCGGCTGCAGTCAAAACGAGGACTTTAGCCTGAAAGTAGAGCAAAGCTCGCGTTCAGAGGTTCTAGTCACCATCGTTAGAGACAAAGTGGATCATTGTAAACGAATGCCGTTTGCCAAAACCTTCACACTGCCTCTGGGTAAAGAGTTGCAAGGCAAAAAACTTTCCATCACAAACCCAACAAGCAAGTCGCTGACTAAACAGTGATTAGCTTATTAAAAGGGAGTCTCGGCTCCCTTTTCACTTTCTCGTTTTTTATGCTTCCGACTCGACAATCGCCTTTAGTGAATACGGATGAAGTTTGATACATACCCCTTGGTATTTAAATGCCACCGTTGGGTTGTTGAGACGCTCCCCTTCCCCTTTCGGACTAGAGAGCTTGATTTTCACCCCCATATCTTCCAACTTATAAAACTGCGCACCAAAGTCTGGGTAAGTGTGTTTTAGATCAGCTAGGAACTCATCTGCAGTCTCCGCATGAGATGGGATGACAAACTCTATGTGCTCCCAGCCTTCTGTTGGGTAGAGCTTACCTTCTGCAGGATACGGCAACTCCAAACACTCAATTTTCCAGCCTCGGCTTTCTAGCATTTTAGCAAACTCGATCACGATGATTGGGCGGCCATTGATTTGCGCTTGAGAAATGACTTTACCGTATTGAGCCCAAGCTTGATGTGCTTGTTGCGCAGTTTCAGTGTCGTTGATACGTAACGCGATATGGTCGGCTTGAGCAAGGCTCAAATCCAAACGAAGCATTGACGCCAGTGCTTCAATCTTATCCACAAAGGCGTCCAGGTCTTGGATCATCACTTCTGGTGATAGGCGTTTTTCAACAAGTTGAATAATCATTAGAGCTCTCTTTAAAGGCGATTTATCGTTTTACTCTGGGCGCAATAGTAAACCTAAGTTGAGTGACATTCCATTCAATCGAAAAAGTACGAATTTCCCCAAATCCTCTCTGTATGAAAAGCAATAAAGTTGTTATCATTAGCGCCATTTTTGTGAACTCCAACAGAACTCGACTCCGATTATAACGGGTTCTTAGTCCTCGAATTGAAGGAAACGCGTGTGAATATCCAAGCACTTATTAATGACAAAGTATCTCAGGCTCTAGAAGCCGCTGGCGCACCTGCAGGCAGCCCTGCAGCCGTCCGTCAATCAGCAAAGCCACAATTTGGTGACTACCAAGCAAACGGCGTAATGGGCGTTGCTAAAAAACTGGGTACTAACCCACGAGAATTTGCACAGAAAGTACTGGATGTTCTTGACCTTGACGGTATCGCGAGCAAAACAGAAATCGCTGGCCCTGGTTTTATCAACATTTTCCTAAGCGAAGCGTTCTTGGCGAAACAAGCTGATGCAGCGCTAGCGGATTCACGTCTGGGCGTGGCGGCGGAAGAAGCGCAAACTATCGTTGCAGACTACTCTGCACCAAACGTTGCGAAAGAAATGCACGTAGGCCACCTGCGTTCAACTATTATTGGTGATGCGGTAGTACGTACTCTTGAGTTCTTGGGCCATAACGTGATCCGCGCCAACCACATTGGCGACTGGGGTACTCAGTTTGGTATGCTTATCGCTAACCTTGAGCGTGTACAACAAGAGTCTGGCGAAGTGTCGATGGAGCTGGCTGACCTTGAAGCCTTCTACCGTGAATCTAAAAAGCTTTATGATGAAGACGAAGAGTTCGCAGTTAAAGCACGTAACTACGTTGTGAAACTACAAAGCGGCGACGAGTTCTGCGCAGAAATGTGGAAGAAACTGGTTGACGTAACCATGATCCAAAACCAGCGCAACTACGATCGTCTCAACGTTTCACTAACTCGTGATGACGTTATGGGCGAGAGCATGTACAACGACATGCTACCTAAGATCGTTGCGGACCTGAAAGAGCAAGGTCTTGCAGTTGAAGATGACGGCGCACAAGTTGTTTTCCTAGACGAGTACAAAAACAAAGACGGTGAGCCTATGGGCGTTATCGTTCAGAAACGCGATGGTGGCTTCCTTTACACCACAACAGATATCGCCTGTGCGAAATACCGTTACGAAGAACTAGGCGCGAACCGCGTACTTTACTTCATTGACTCTCGTCAGCACCAACACCTAATGCAGGCTTGGACTATTGTTCGTAAAGCTGGCTACGTTCCTGAGTCGGTATCTCTTGAGCACCACGCATTCGGTATGATGCTAGGTAAAGATGGTCGTCCATTTAAGACTCGCGCTGGTGGCACTGTTCGCCTTGCTGATCTGTTGGATGAAGCAGAAGAGCGCGCAGCGAAACTGATCGAATCAAAGAACCCTTCACTAGACGCAGAAGAGAAAGAGAAAATCTCTCGCACAGTAGCAATGGCTGCCGTGAAATACTCGGACCTTTCTAAGCACCGTACCACCGACTACGTGTTCGATTGGGACAACATGTTGGCGTTTGAAGGTAACACTGCACCATACATGCAGTATGCATACACTCGCGTTGCTTCTATCTTCGCCAAAGCTGGCGTTGCAATGGACGCGCTTCAAGGTGATATCCAGATCACTGACGAGAAAGAAAAAGCGCTTATCGCAAAACTTCTACAGTTCGAAGAAGCGGTTCAATCTGTTGCTCGCGAAGGTCAACCTCACATCATGTGTAGCTACTTGTTTGAGCTAGCAGGCCAGTTCTCAAGTTTCTACGAAGCTTGTCCTATCCTTGTTGCAGAAGACGAGGCCGTTAAACAAAGCCGCCTGAAGCTTGCTGCACTAACAGCGAAGACCATCAAGCAAGGTCTGTCTCTACTAGGTATCGAAACACTAGATCGCATGTAAACTCATCTTAGCTAACGCTTAAAAAACAAAGGCTGACGTGAGAGCGTCAGCCTTTTTGTTTATACTGAATTCAATCAATACAATTAAAAATAAATTGGAAAATAAAATGAGTTTCGAACTGCACCCTCAACTAGCAAAAGACACCACTGTTATTGGCCATTTCCCACTTTGCGTTGCTCTGCTACATAAAGACAATGCCGTACCTTGGGTTATTCTGGTTCCCAAGCGAGCTAATGTAAAAGAGCTGCACCACTTACCGATGCACGATCAGCGACAGTTCTTGTTAGAATCTCAGGCGGTAAGCCAGGCGCTCGAAGCAACTTTCCTTCCAGACAAACTCAATATGGGGGCTCTGGGGAACATGGTTCCTCAGCTGCATATTCATCATATCGCGCGCTTTAAAGATGATATTGCTTGGCCAGGACCTGTATGGGGCAACACTAATGGTGAATTCCGTAGTAAAGGCGAACAGGACGAAGTGCTTGGTCGAATTAAGAATGTGTTATCACTCAGTTCTATTTTCCAAATAGTGTAAGCCTTTGCGCTGATTCCAGAAACGAAAAAGCCGCCCGTTAATAGGCGGCTTCTTTCTGTCCGACGGCTTACATCGTCACTGTCAGTGATAGTCCATCTTGCCGCGTCACTGCATAACGCACGCGAGTCACATGATGAGCGTTATTAGTATCTACCAAACGTGTGATACGACCTTTGTTGATCCACACACTTAGCATTGCGTCGGCGCCATCTTCGCTCATACCAAACTGCTTTGCCAATTCTGCCTGGCTCACTACCCCGTGGTCGTTAATATATTGATAAAGCTGTTTTAAGATCATGCAACTTGTGCCTCCAGCGAGCCTAGCTGTTTCTTACCAATGCGCTTAAAGACACGATAAGTAGCAAAGAAGATTGCTACGATCACTGCCATCCATACTCCACTAGTAATAGGACTGTCCGCAAAGTGCATCATTTGATGATAGAAAGTCGCCGCTAGATAAGCCAGCCCCATTGTCCAAACCGCAATAAAGCGAGCAAAGTTGTTACCAAATTCACGGACATACGCTCCCATTGCTGCCACACATGGTGTGTACAACAGGATGAAGATTAAATATGCAAACGCAGCATGGCCAGAAACAAATTGCGATTTAATGTTGCCAAAGATTGATGAGTCTACCTCTTGCTCTTCCGCCGCTGCATATGTGTCGGTCAGGTCACCCACTTCGATACCAAGAGGATCAGAGTAGCTAAGCCCTGCAAGGTTTTCAGGAACACTCATTACCGCTTCTTCTAGGCTAGCCAATAAGTCAAACTCTGCGTCTTCCTCATCAGATGGAGAAGTATATAAACTATTTAATGTACCAACGACCGCCTCTTTTGCGAAGATACCGGTAATAATACCGACAGTCGCTGGCCAGTTGTCTTCTTGAATGCCGATTGGTGAGAATACGGGCGTTACCACTTGCGCCGCTTTAGATAGTACGGAGTTTTCACTGTCTTCGTTACCAAAGCTGCCATCTGTACCCAAAGAGTTTAGAAAGCTTAGAATTGCAACCACAATCACGATAGTTTTCCCTGCACCCAATACAAAACGCTTTAGTTTTTGCCATGTTTTGATTACTACGTTTTGAAGCGTCGGTAGTTCGTAATTTGGCATTTCCATTACTAAGCTATCACTGCTACCTGGGTATAAGGTGTGCTTTAGGAACAGGCCTGTAAATACCGCAGCAACAATGCCCAATAAATACAGTGCAAACACGATATTTTGCCCCGAACCAGGGAAAAAGGCAGCAGCAAACAGAGCATAAACAGGGAGACGAGCACCACAAGACATGAACGGTGCCATAGCTGCAGCCAGTTTGCGTTCGCGTTCTTGATCGAGAGTACGGGTAGCCATAATAGAAGGAACATTGCAGCCAAATCCCAAAACAAGTGGTACAAAGGCTTTGCCTGGAAGGCCAATTTTCTGCATCACTTTATCCAGAACGAATGCCGCACGAGCCATATAACCAGAACTTTCAAGAACTGCGAGGAACAAATACAAACAAGCAATCACTGGAATAAAGGTAGCAACCGTCTGAATACCTCCCCCGATACCATCGGCTAGAACAGTCACTAACCATACGGGCAAGTGTTCATCGAGTAAGTAGTGGCCGCCATCGACCAGCAACGCACCTACGCCAATATCAAACAAGTCAATAAATGCACTACCGATGTTAATCGAGAACATAAACATCAGGTACATGACCACGAAGAAGAATGGAATGCCCACCCATTTATTCAGAATAAACTGATCAAGCTTTTCTGTTACGCTGCGACTTAGCTTACCTTCACTACGGCGCACTTTCTTACACTGCTCATGCAAGTGTGTGTATTTGGTATCTGCGACATGTAAATCAATATCCAGATCGAGCTTTGCAATGGAGTTCAAAACCGTGCTTCTGTCGTTTTCTGAAAGACTATTCAGAACTAAGGTGTCTTTTTCTAAAGCACGAATAGCAAGTGCACGATGAGAGACCGACTGATCACAAAATAGTGTTGAAATGTTTTCAATTGCTTCTTCCATTTGTTCGCCATAGTTCAGCGACAAATCCTTAAGGGCAATCCCCTGAACGATGGACCTATGCAATCTTTCTTTAAATTCTGCTACTTGTGCTTTGTCCGTTGCCGACAAGCTAAGAACTGGACAACCCAACGTCTTCTCTAGTTCGGCCACGTTAATCATTTGACGCTCACGCTTTAGAGCATCCATCTTATTTAAGACAACAATCATCGGACGACCAAGCTCACGAAGCTGCAGCGTCATGTATAAACTACGCTCTAAGCTTGTTACATCCACAACATTAATGATCAAATCAGCTGGATGAGTCAGCACTGCACGTGAAGCAATTGACTCGTCAATACTGTTGCTATCATTTCCACTATCGAGAGAGTAAATACCAGGAAGGTCCGTGAGCAAAAACTGGTCTCCAGCATGTTGATATTGACCCGTTTTTTTCTCGACAGTCACACCAGCCCAGTTACCAACCTGTTGTTTTGCGCCAGTTAAACCATTAAAAAGAGTCGTTTTACCACTATTAGGGTTACCTACCGTGAGTATTTGATACTGCATTACACTCTCTCCACTTCGATTTTTTGAGCTATCGCTTCTCTCAGCGCCACAGATACACCACGGACTTCAACCTGCAATGGATCCCCCATCGGAGCGCGTCTAATAACTTTGACGACGGTATTCGGCAATAGCCCCATTACCATTAGCTTTTTTCTTACGTCGGATGAAAGACCATCCAATAAACGAATAGTCACCGAATCGCCGGGTATGATTTCTGATAGCTTCATTATGACTCCAACAAGGTTATTGCTAATGATAAATATTTTCGTTTAATGATTTAATGCTGCAATATTACTCCTATGTCTCCATTGATTCATTGTGTGAAATCAAAGTTACCATAGATGCTCTGACCCTTGCACAAAACGTCAACTTCGTTAATTTTATTCACGTCATTTTCGTCAAAACTCTCTCAACTGGTGATTATTAATTTTAGAAAAATAATACGACCCACAAGGAAACTCATAGTTATTCCTTATATATCATTCACTTAAATTAACCAGGTAAATATTGTCGCTTTTTTCATACTAAAGTGTCGTTATTTTTATAAGAAAAATAAGTAACCCCTCGTATAGTTAACTCATCGAGAGGGCGTCCTCTCAAATGTATTCCAGAGGTGGCATGTCACATGCCACTCCGGCAGCAAGCGAAGGTGTCCTTGACACCCGTGGTATAGTCCCCCCGGCTATACCACGATATTTTTTTCAATGTTCCCTCCCCTTTGAAGCACTATTCAAACTACTCATTTACTTTCCGAA